>JBBQVF010000055.1:0-28318 GCA_038211805.1 Burkholderiales bacterium
TGTTGATCTCGGTGCTGTCCACCGGCCTGGCGCTGCACAAGCTGGCGGCCATCGAGTCCAACCTGGACGACGTGGTGCTGGACAACAACGTCAAGATCCGGCTCGGCCAGGAGATGTCTGGCTCGGTGCACGACTTCACGCGGTCGATACGCACGACGATGCTGCTGGCCGACGACACCGCCCAGGCCGTCGAACTGGCCCGGATGAAAGAGGCCCGCGAGCGTTACGACCAGGCCTGGGCCGCGCTGCAGAAGTTGCCGGCCAGTGAAGCCGGCCAGGCCTTGCGCGCCAAGCTGGCCGCCCTTCAGGCGGAGGTGCGACCGCTCAACGACAAGGTGCTGGCGCTGGGCCAGGCCGGCGAGACGCCGTCGGCCGTGGGCTACCTGCTCAAGACCGCAGGGCCGGCCACCGACCGCTGGCAGGCCGCCATCAGTGAGAGCATCGCATTCCAGGAGGCCGCCAGCCGCCAACTGCACGACGAGGCCCGGCAGGCCTACGCGCAGGCCCAATGGCTGCTGATCGGCTTCGCGCTGGCCGGTGTGGCCGCGGCGCTGCTGCTGGGCTGGCGCGTCACGGCCTCCATCACCGGCCAACTCGGCGCCGAGCCGGTCGAGGCCGCCGCACTGGCCCAACGCGTGGCCGCCGGTGACCTGAGCGTGGCGGTGCAGTTGCGCGCGGGCGACCAGGACAGCCTGATGGCCCAGATGGGCCGCATGCAGGACAGCTTGGTGAAGGTGGTCGGTGCGGTGCGCATGAACGCCGACAGCGTGGCCACGGCCAGCGCGCAGATCGCCCAGGGCAACCAGGACCTGAGCCAGCGCACCGAGGAGCAGGCCTCGGCGCTGCAGCAGACCGCCGCGTCGATGGAGCAGCTGGGCGCCACCGTGCGCCACAACGCCGACAACGCGCGACAGGCCAGCACGCTGGCGCTGGGCGCCAGCAGCATCGCGGTCAAGGGCGGCGAGGTGGTGGGCCAGGTGGTCGACACCATGAAGGGCATCAACGACGCTTCGCGCAAGATCGCCGACATCATTGGCGTGATCGACGGCATCGCGTTCCAGACCAACATCCTGGCCCTCAACGCGGCGGTCGAAGCGGCCCGCGCCGGCGAACAGGGCCGCGGCTTCGCGGTGGTGGCCAGCGAAGTGCGCAGCCTGGCGCAGCGCAGCGCCGAGGCCGCACGCGAGGTCAAGACCCTGATCAACGCCAGTGTCGAGCGGGTGGAGCGCGGCACGGCGCTGGTCGACCAGGCCGGCAGCACGATGCAGCAGGTGGTCGGCTCGATCAAGCAGGTGGCCGACATCATGGGCGAGATCGACGCGGCCAGCAGCGAGCAGAGCGCCGGAGTGCAACAGGTCGGCGAGGCGGTGAGCCTGATGGACCAGACCACGCAGCAGAACGCCGCGCTGGTCGAACAATCGGCCGCCGCCGCCGAGAGCCTGCGCGGCCAGGCCGGTCAGCTGGTGCAGGCGGTGGCGGTGTTCACGCTGGCTTGACGCCTCGCTGCGCCCACTTGAAGGCTGCAGATTCGGTCGCGAGCGGGACGAGGTCAGGTCGAGAAGCGCAGCCGTGCACCTGTACGGCGAGCATCGCAGGCCTGAGATCGCCCCGCGCAGCAGGACGATGCTGCCTTCAAGCAGCGACCGAGGGCAGGCCCGACAGCGCCATTGCCAGCTCTTCCTCGCTGTAGCTCTGGTCGGTCAGGTTGCCGGCGAAGTAGCTGCTGTAGGCCGCCATGTCGAAATGGCCGTGGCCGCACAGGTTGAACAGGATGGTCTCGCTCTTGCCCTCGGCCTTGCAGCGCAGCGCCTCGACGATCGCGCCCTTGACGGCATGGTTGGCCTCGGGTGCGGGCACGATGCCTTCGGCCCGGGCGAACAGCACGCCGGCCTCGAAGCACGCCACCTGGTGGTAGGCGGTGGCCTCCAGCAGGCCCAGTTCCTTCAGGTGCGACACCATCGGCGCCATGCCGTGGTAGCGCAGCCCGCCGGCATGGAAGCCCGGTGGCGTGAAGGTGCTGCCGAGGGTGTGCATCTTGGTCAGCGGCGTCATGTGGCCGGTGTCGCCAAAGTCATACGCGTATTTGCCGCGGGTGAGCGACGGGCAGGCGGCGGGTTCGACTGCGACGATGCGGCGCTGCTTGGTCTTGCCGCCACCCCGCAGCTGCTGGCCGATGAACGGGAAGGCGATGCCGGCGAAATTGCTGCCGCCGCCGGTGCAGCCGACGATCACGTCGGGGTCGTCGCCGGCCATCTCCAGCTGCAGCATCGCCTCCTGGCCGATGATGGTCTGGTGCAGCAGCACGTGGTTGAGCACCGAGCCCAGCGCGTACTTGGTGTCGTCGTGGGTCGCGGCGATCTCCACCGCCTCGCTGATCGCGATGCCCAGCGAGCCGGGGTGGTCGGGCCGGCCTGCCAGCACGGCACGGCCGTAGTTCGTCTCGTTGGACGGGCTGGCGATGCAGCGCGCGCCGTAGGTTTCCATCAGCGCGCGGCGGTAGGGCTTCTGGTCGTAGCTCACCCGCACCTGGAACACCGTGACGTCGATGTCGAACAGGTTGCCGGCAAAGGCCAGCGACGAGCCCCACTGCCCGGCGCCGGTTTCGGTGGTCAGCTTCTTGATGCCGGCCTGGGCGTTGAACCAGGCCTGCGGCACGGCGGTGTTGGGCTTGTGGCTGCCCGCGGGCGAGACGCCTTCGTACTTGTAGTAGATCTTGGCCGGCGTGCCCAGCGCTTTTTCCAGCCGGTGGGCGCGGAACAGCGGCGCCGGCCGCCACAGCTTGAAGACCTCGCGCACCGGCTCGGGAATCTCGATCTCGCGTTCGGTCGACACTTCCTGGGCGATCAGTGCCATCGGGAACAGCGGCGCCAGGTCGGCCGGGCCGATCGGCTGCTGGGTGCCCGGGTGCAGCACCGGCGGTGGCGGCGATGGCAGATCGGCGGCGATGTTGTACCAATGCCTGGGCATCTTGCCGGCATCGAGGTGGAACTGGGTGGGGCTGCTGCTCATGGCGGTCTCCGGCGGAACGGTGGGTGGGGGGGCGGTTCGTGGGACGGTTCGGGGGGCGGTCACGATCATCGTAGGCAGCGACTGCCGCGGCGCCCAGCCGGGCTTGCCCGCAGACCGTTGTCGCGCCGGTCGTGACGCATGCCGCGACCGGGCGGTCAAGGCGCGCGGGTAGATGGCCGATAGCATCAGTGAGCGAGGGTGATACCGGCGCGGTGCAGGGCTGCCGGCCCGCCGCCGGACCCGCGTGCCAAACCACAAGACCAACGGAGCGCCACACTGTGAGTGACCTGTCTGAAGGGCGTGATGCGCTCGACCAGCTCGATGAACGCGTGCGCCGCCTGGGCGCCACCCTGGCCGAACTGGGCTGGGACGCCGCGCTGCACGGGCTGGCCGACGAGATCCCCGATGCCCGCGAGCGGCTGGCCTACGTGGGGCAGATGACCGAGGCCGCCGCCAACAAGGTGCTCAACATGGTCGATGCGGCGCAGCCCGTCTGCCAATCGGCCGCGAGCGATGCCGACGCACTGGCCGGCCGCCTCGCCAGCCTGGCCGAGCACCCCGCGCTGGGCGTGGGCGAGGCCCGTGCCGCGCTGGCCGAGGCCGCGCAAGCCTTGCGCCACCAGAGCGGCGTGGTGCGCGGCCAGTCGTCCGTGCTGACCGACATCATGATGGCGCAGGATTTCCAGGACCTGTCGGGCCAGGTGATCAAGAAGGTGGTCGGCATCATCAGCCACACCGAGCAACAGCTGCGCATGCTGCTGGCGCAGACCGAGGGCCGTGTCGTCGAAGCGCCGGCGCCCACCCGGCTGGAAGGCCCCCAGGTGCCCGCCAAGGCGGTGGCCCAGGAAGACGTGGACGACCTGCTGGCGTCGATGGGTTTCTGACCTGCCGCCACTGACGCGGCGCCGCCGCCCACCGCCCATCGCCCATCGCCCATCGCTCAACCGCGCGGGCCGGGCAACCAGCGCGCCAGCGTGCGCGCCAGCGCGAAGATATCGACCGGCTTGGCGACGAAGTCGTTCATGCCGGCGGCCCGGCAGGTGGCCTGGTCTTGTTCGAAGACGCTGGCGGTCATCGCGATCACCGGCACGTCGTGGCCCTCCGGCAACGCGCGGATGCCGCGCGTGGCGGCCAGGCCGTCGAGCCGGGGCATCTGCAGGTCCATCAGCACCAGATCGAAGCCGCCAGCCGCGGCCTGCTGCACGGCGTCGTGACCATCGACCGCGGTGGCCACCGACAAGCCCAATTGCTGCAGCAGCGCGCTGCCGACCTCGCGGTTGACGGGGTTGTCGTCGGCCAGCAAGGCGCGCCAAGCCCGGCCGCCGGGCCCGGTCAGCCGGGGCGGCAGCCTGGACTGACCGGCGTCGACGGTTGGCACGGCGTGGTCGGCCGGGTCGGCCGGGTTGGCCGGGTCGCTCATGGCGCGGTCGGATAGAAAAGAACCATGGCTGATTCTGCGAGACGGCGGGCCGGGCTGTGCGCCGATGGCTTCCCGCTCAAGGGGGATTGCGCTGAGCGCTGAATTTGGCTGCTGTCCAGCGCTGCGGGTGCTGTCAACCCTGCAGCAGTTCCAGCGCGCGGTCCATGCCGCCGGATTCGATCGAGATCATGGCCTGCTCGCGCACCGCCGGCTTGCCGTGGAAGGCGATCGACAGCCCGGCCACGCTCATCATCGGCAGGTCGTTGGCGCCGTCGCCCACCGCGATGGCCTGGGCCGGCTCGATGCCCATCAGCTCGCAGACCTCCAGCACCACGCGGCGTTTTTCAGCGCCGTCGCAGATGTCGCCCCAGGGCCGGTCGAACAAGGTGCCGGTGAGGCGGCCGTTGAACAGCCCCAGGCTGTTGGCACGCGCGAAATCCAGGCCCAGCCGGTGGCGGATGCGTTCGGAGAAGTAGGTGAAGCCGCCCGACACCAGCAGGGTCTTGAGCCCGGCGCGCTGGCAGGCCTGGACGAAGGCCTCGACGCCCGGGTTCAGTTGCAGGCGCTGCTCGTAGACCTGCCGCAGCGCGGTCTCCGGCACGCCGGCCAGCAAGGCGACGCGGCGGCGCAGGCTGTCCTTGTAATCGCTGATCTCGCCGCGCATCGCGGCCTCGGTGATGGCAGCCACCTCGTCCTTGCGGCCGGCGGCCGCGGCGATCTCGTCAACGCATTCGATGTTGATCAGCGTCGAGTCCATGTCGAAGGCGATCAGCTTGTACTGCGACAGCGGCAGTGGCGGCGTGAAGCCGCGGACAAACAGGCCGGGGGCAAATTCATGGGCCGGGGCGGACGTGGCGGCTGCGGCTGCGGCTGCGGCTGCGGCGGCTGAGGGCACGGGGGCGGGCAGGGGAGCTGGCATGGCGGCCGGATCTTACCCGTGGCGTCGGAACGGCGACGGGTGCACGGCCACGCGGCCAGAATGTCGGTTCAGCGGCCCGTCCGGGCCGCGCTGCAGGAGTAGCCGCCATGTCCGAAGCCCTGGTGCTGGTCACCACCCACGGTGCGGTCCGCACCCTCACGCTGAACCGCCCCGCGGCGCTGAACAGCTTCACCGCCGCAATGCACCGCGAATTGCGCGCCGCGCTGGACGCCGCCGCGGCCGACGACGCGGTGCGCTGCGTCGTGCTGACCGGCGCCGGCCGGGGCTTTTGCGCCGGCCAGGACTTGAACGATGAAGGCATGGGCAACGACGGCAGCCCCGCCGACGTCGAAGGCGTGGTCGAACGCCACTACAAACCGCTGGCGCTGCGCATCCGCAGCATGCCGGTGCCGGTGGTGGCGATGGTCAACGGCGTGGCCGCCGGGGCCGGCGCCAACATCGCACTGGGCTGCGACCTGGTGATCGCGGCCCGATCGGCCAGCTTCATCCAGGCCTTCTCGAAGATCGGCCTGGTGCCCGATGGCGGCGGCACCTGGCTGCTGCCGCGGCTGGTGGGCCGCGCCCGGGCGCTGGGCCTGGCGATGACCGGCGACAAGCTGCCGGCCGAGGAGGCCGCGGCGATGGGCATGGTCTGGCGCTGCGTGGATGACGCCGCGCTGGCCGAGACGACGATGGCGCTGGCGCAAAAGCTGGCGACGCTGCCGTCGGCCGCGCTGGCCGCCACCCGCCGGGTGATCGACGACGCGGTGGCGATGGACTTCGGCCAGGCCCTGAGCAACGAGGCCCGGGTGCAGGGCGAGATGAGCCGTGCCGGTGACTTTGCCGAAGGCGTGGCCGCCTTCCTGCAGAAGCGGCCGGCGGTCTTCAAGGACCGTTGAATTCCGGCCTGCCCGCCACGGGGCGCGTCGGCATACGCGCCCGGGGCGCGCGGGCGGCGCCGGCATTCAAGTTGCAGGTCACGGGGCCGATAGAACGGGGGCTTGTTCTCCGAAGTGCGGCGCCATTCCGGCCCGGGGGGAGCAGGTTGTCCGAGGTGACCGCATGACCCTGCCTGCCCACGATGCCGACGTCGTCCCATCCACCGCGTGCTCAACCACGTTTCGATCCGCATCAAGCTGGGGGCGCTGGCAG
The DNA here is from genome assembly GCA_038211805.1 of Burkholderiales bacterium. Lineage (GTDB taxonomy): Bacteria > Pseudomonadota > Gammaproteobacteria > Burkholderiales > Burkholderiaceae_C > Pseudaquabacterium. Next base: position 6,501 of record JBBQVF010000055.1, read on the forward strand.
CGATCAGCGCGCTGGTGATGGTGGCGCTGTCGGGCTGGCTGGTCTGGCAAAACTACCAGACCAATGTCGACGGCCGCCGGGTGGCGGTGCGCCAGAACGTGGAGACGGCTGCGTCGGTGCTGCGCTGGGCGCAGGGGCTGGAGGCGCAAGGCACGCTGAGCCGCGCCCAGGCGCAGGCGCTGGCGATGCAGGCGCTGAAGGGGGCACGCTACGGCGGCCAGGAGTACTTCTGGATCAACGACATGACGCCGCGCATGGTGATGCACCCGTTCAAGCCCGAGCTGGACGGCAAGGAGGTCGGCGCGATCAAGGACCCCACCGGTACGCCGCTGTTCCAGCGATTCGTGCAGACGGTGCGTGAACAGAAGGCCGGCTATGTCAGCTACCAGTGACCCAAGCCGGGGCAGGACCAGCCCGTGGAGAAACTGTCGAACGTGACCGGCTTCGAGCCCTGGGGCTGGGTGATCGGATCGGGGGTCTACATGGACGACGTGCGTGCAGAGTTGCACGCCCATCTGAAGGGCGTGGCGGTGGCCATCGTCGCCGCGCTGGCGCTGACCGGTGTGGCGCTGCACATGGTCTACGCCTCGATCACCCGCGGTCTGGCCAAGGCGGCGCGGGTGGCACGGTCGATCGCGCAGGGCGATGTCAGCCACGACATCGAGCTGGTCGGCAGCGACGAGATCGGCGACCTGATCGGCGAGATGAAGCGCATGAGCAGCCAGCTCAACGCGACGATGGGCGAGGTGCATGCCGCAGCCACCAGCCTGGCCCATGCCAGCGAAGAGATCGCTGCGGCCAACCACGACCTGAGCAGCCGCACCGAGCGCACGGCGGCCAACCTGCAGCAGGCGGCGAGCAGCCTGGGCCAGGTGACGGTGTCGGTGCAGGGCAACGCGGTGGCGGCCGGGCAGGCCTTGAAGACCGTTGTTGGCGCCAACGTGGTGGCCACCGAAGGCGGCGAGATCGTCAGCGCCACGATGGCCAAGATGACCGGCATCAGCGACGCGTCGCGCCGCATCGCCGACATCATCGGCGTGATCGACGGCATCGCGTTCCAGACCAACATCCTGGCGATCAATGCGGCGGTGGAGGCGGCACGCGCCGGTGAACAGGGCCGGGGCTTTGCGGTGGTGGCCACCGAGGTGCGCATGCTGGCCCAGCGCTCGGCGCAGGCAGCGCGCGAGATCAAGGCGCTGATCCAGACTTCGGTCGAGCGCACCGCCGAGGGTGCCAACATGGTCAACGCAGCCGGCGCCGCGATGCAGCGCATCGTCGCGTCAGTGGCCGAAGTCAACGGCCTGATCGTCGACATCACGCAAGCCAGTGCCGAGCAGGGCGCCGGCATCGGTCAGGTCAACCGCACAGTGGGCGAACTGGACCAGATGACGCAGCAGAATGCGGCGCTGGTGGAGCAGTCGGCTGCGTCCGCCGAGTCGTTGCGCGAGCAGGCACAACGCCTGACGGGCGCGGTGCAGCGCTTCAAGCTCAGCGACGAGCGGCGGCGGTCCGCGGTGGCCTGAGCGGCCCCGGCGGCATGATCGGCCCCAGCGGCTCAGCGGCTCAGTGGCGATTTCAGGGGTTGGTGGCCGCTGATTGCGCGTCGGCCACCAGCAGGTCGACCAGGTCGCGGGCAAAGGCCGGCAATGCCTGCAGGTTGCGCATGCAGATCTTCATTTCGCGCAGCGCCCAGGCGTCGGCCAGCGGCACGGTGTCGATGGCCATGGTCTGGGCGTGGCGTTGCGCCGCCGAGCCCGGCAGGATGCTGACGCCCACGCCGGCCTCGACCATGCGGCAGGCGGCTTCGAAATTGCCCACCTCGATGCGGGTGGGCAGGGTGCGGTGCAACTGGTCGCAGGCCTGGCGCAGGAAGCCGTGGATCGCGCTGGCCTCGTGCAGGCCGACATGGTCGAGCTCCAGCGTGTCGGCAAAGGCCACCGGTGCACCGCCGGCCAGCGCATGACCACGCGGCAGCACCAGCATCAGCGTGTCCTGCCGGTAGGGCAGGGTCTGCAGGTTCTCGGTGCGCACGGCGCCGGCGACGATGCCGATGTCGGTCTGGCCCTCGGTGACGGCACGCACGATGTGGTGGCTCAGCCGTTCACGCAGGTCGATGTTGACATCGGGGTGGCTGCGCAGGTAGCTGCGCAGCACCGGCGGCAAGAATTCGCCCAGCGCGGTGGTGTTGGCATACACCCGCAGGTGGCCCTTGATGCCCTTGGCGAAGCTCTGCAGGTCACCGCGCAGGTGCTCGATCTGGCCCAGCACCAGCCGGGCGTGGTGCACGAAGGCCTGGCCGGGTGGCGTCAGCGTCACGCCCTGGCTGGTGCGGTAGAGCAGCTTGGCGCCGATGCTTTCTTCCAGGTTCTTCACCCGCGTGCTGGCCGCGGGCAGGCTCATGTGCGAGGCCTCGGCGCCGCGGGTGAGGCCGTTGGTCTCGGCGATGCGCACCATCAGGCGCAGGTCAACCAAGTCGAAGTGCATGGCCATGGGGGATTGTGCGTCGGCGCGTGCAGCGCTTGTCGGGCCGCAAAGGCCGCCGCCCCGGCGCCCGCGACGATGGGGTCATGGGATCATGGGGTCATGACGTCGGTGGCTCGCCAGGCAACAGCCGGATGGCGGCCAGCAAGCTGGCGTGGACTTCGCCCACCCGGCCCAGCGCGGCCTGCTGGTCTGTGGTCGGCAGCGCGGCCGACCAGGTGGCTTCGAGGCTGCTCACGGCGCTGGCCAATTCAACCGCACCCACCGATCCGGCACCGCCCCGCATCGAGTGGGCCAACCGGGCGGCCCGGCCGCGGTCGCCTGCCTCCAGCGCAGCCTGCAGTTCGTTCAGTTCGCGGGTGGACAGCGTTGCGAACTTGACCAGCAAGTCCCGGTAGCGCTGCGCATCGCCCTGCATGACATGCAGGCCATAGCCGGTGTCGACACCGGGAAGCGCGGCCAGCGCCGACGCCAGGTTCGGTGCCAGGTTCGGCGCCGGACCTTGCTGATTCGACCCGGCCGGCGGCGCGTCGTCGTGCGGGCTCACCGCGCCACTTTGCGACAGCCATTTCAGCAGCGTGCTGTACAGCACGGGGGGGTCGACCGGCTTGACGATGAGGTCGTTCATGCCCGCCAGCCGGCATTGCGCGCGGTCTTCGGCGAACGCGTTCGCCGTCAAGGCCAGGATCGGCACGGCCGACCCGCCTGGCAAAGCGCGGATCAGGCGGGTGGCCGCCAGGCCGTCCATCACCGGCATCTGCATGTCCATCAGGATCAGTGCGTACGGCCGCTGCCGGGCCCGGTCGACCGCCTCCTGGCCATGTTCGGCGGTGTCGACTGCCAGCCCCACGCTGTGCAGCAGTTCAAGTGCCACTTCGCGGTTGACGGCGTTGTCCTCGACCAGCAGCACGTGCGCGCCGCGGTACCGCTGTCGCAGCGCCTGCTCGGCGTCGTGCTGCGATGGGTGCAACACCGTGGGTTGCACCCCGTGGCCACGGCCCAGTTGCGCCGTGAACCAGAATGTCGACCCGGCGCCGGCCGCGCTGTCCATGCCGGCCTCGCCGCCCATCAGGCTGGCCAGGCGGCGCGAGATCGCCAGGCCCAGCCCGCTGCCGCCGAATTGGCGCGTGGTGGAGGCGTCTGCCTGCTCGAACTCCTGGAACAGGTGGGCGCGTTGGCCCTCGCCGATGCCGATCCCCGTGTCCTGCACCTCGAAGCGCACCCGCAAACGGCCGTCGCGGTCGTCCAGCAGGACGGCCCGGATGGCGATCGTGCCTCGCTCGGTGAACTTGACGGCATTGCCGGCGTAGTTGAGCAAGGCCTGTCGCAGGCGTGTCGGATCGCCGCGCAACCATGCCGGCACGCCACCGGGGTCGATCGTGACGCGCAGCCCCTTCTGACTGGCCTGCTCATGGATCAGCGACTGCACGTTGTCGAGCACGGCCGACAGGTGAAAGTCGGTGCTTTCGAGCTGTACCTGGCCGGCTTCGATCTTCGACATGTCGAGGATGTCATTGATGACCGACAGCAGGTGGCGCCCCGCCACGTCGATCTTGTCCAGGCGCTCGACTTGCTGGGGCAGCGGGCTGGCGCGGCGCAGCAGGTGCGTCAGGCCGATGATCGCGTTCATCGGCGTGCGGATCTCGTGGCTCATGTTCGCCAGAAAGGCCGACTTGGTCCGGTTGGCGTGTTCAGCGTCTACCCGGGCTTGCTGGTCGAACTGGCGCTGGCTGACGTCGCGCAGGATCGCGGTGTAGAAGCGCTGGCCGTTGGCATCGAGTTGCGAGATCGAGGCCTCGATCGGGAACGACGAGCCATCGGCGCGCCGCCCGGTGACGGGCCTGGCGCCGCCCATCCGGCGCACGGCGGTGCTGCCGACGCCGAAGGTCTCGACATGGCGAACATGCATCGCCCAGGCGTCTTGCGGCAGCAGCGTGTCCAGCGGCGCACCGACCATCTCGGCGGCATGGCGGCCGAACATCTGCTCGGCCGCCGGGTTGAACAGCGCAATGCGCTGGCGGGCATCGATCATCACCACGGCATCCATCGCCGAGTCGATGATGCCCTGCAGTTGTGCCTGCTGCTCCTGCTGCGCAAGGCGGGCCGCCCTGCGCTGGACGTCGGTGCGGCGAAGCGCATCGGCCGTGTGCAGGATCAAGCCCATGAACAGCACGACGTAGGTGACGGTTCCGACCGCCATGCTGAACCCGCCGGTGATCCAGCGTTCGTCGTCTGCGAATTGGCGCAACCAGCCGGTCAACAAAGGCGCCAGCAGCGCGAAAGACATCAGGCGCCGCGCCATCAGACCCCCGGCGGTGTCGCTGGCCACGGTGGCCATCAAGCCCTCGCGGGGGCGCGCAGCGAGGCTGCCGATGTTGACGGCCAGCAGCCCCGCCGCCGTGTGGACGGACACCGAGGAGAACATCCAGACGCCGTACATGGCAGGCACGCCGAAGGCATAACCCAACAGCGCCACCAGGCCGATCACCGCGCCGAGCAAGGCTCCGGCCTGGCGCGCACGGCGCCAGCGGGGCCGGCCCAGCGTGGCCAGTGCGGCCCCGGTCAGCGCAAATGCCAGGGCAGTGGCCAGGGCCATCCGCCCGGCTGGCGCCTGGCTGCCGGGCTCGGAGGTCGCGGTAAAGAGCCGCTGGTCGATGCCGAAGTCGGCCGCCAGCGCGTATTCGGCCGCGGTCAAGGCACCGATGGCGGCGGCGGCCCAGGCCAGCGCGTCCTGGACCGCATGCGCACGCGGGCCGCGTGGCCGGCCCGACAGTGTCAGCGAAACGCCCACCAGCACGAAGCACAGCGCGGTGTTGGGCTTCATGGTCACCCAGCCCTGCCACACCCCTTTGAGGGTGGCGTTGTCGATGGCCCAGCCTGTCAGGACCAGACACCCCAGCAAGCACACGGCCCAGCCCGATATCCTGGCTGCGCCTTCGAGCCGCGCCGCGATCCGGGGGTCGATGTCGTTGGCTTCCATGGGAAATTGTAGGCACGGTGGCCGGGGCAGTGGTCAGGGCGATCCCCCGCCGCCGCCGCCCCGGCCATCATGCACCCCAGTCGCGGCACATGGCGGTTGTCAGCGCCGTTCAGCCGGCCTCGGCCTCGGGCATCACGAAGGGCTTGCCGATCTTGAAGATGCCGCTGATGCGCACCGCCGGCACGCCGTCGGCGGTGACCAGGCCCTGCGCGAACACCAGGCTGCGGGTGACACGCAGCACCTCGGCTTCACCCTGTACCCAGCAGCCCATCGGCGCGGGCGACAGGTAGTCGAGCTGCAAGTTGATGGTGGGCAGGAACTTGTGGCCGACCTCGGTGGATTTGCGGTGGATCGACAGCGGCAGCACCATGTCGGAGAAGCTGGCCAGCATGCCGCCGTGGCAGTTCTTCATCGGGTTGCAATGGCGCCGCTCGACCCGGAAGCCGATCTGCACCAGCGGCCCCTGGTCTGTCACTTCGTGCCGCAGGTAGAACGGCCCGTTGTTGCCGATGAACAGGTCGCCCAGCGCGATCGGCGTGAAGCCGTCGGGCAGCTCGACCGCCTCGCGGCGGATGGTGAAGGTTTCTGCGGTGGTGGTGTGCATGGGCGCAGGTTCAACGGGCCGGCGCCGGGGCGGCGGGCATGGGCTCGTGGGTTGACGTTGGTGTTGGCGTTGGTGCTGGTGTTGGTGTTGCCGTGCTGGTGGCGCCGCGGTCGACCTCGGCCTGCACCTCGGCCATGAAGTCGGCCTGGGCCGAACCCGGTTGACCCGGCTGCGCCAGCGCCATGTCGGCAATCCAGCGCGGGTAGTGGATGCGGAAGTCGGCCAGGATCGCGTCGAGCGGCAGGTCGTCGAAAGCGCCGCGCTGGGCAACGTATTCCATGTGGCGGTTGCCGGCCGCGTCGAACGGGTGGTAGATCGAATCGGCGCGGCCGTCGAAATCCAGCGGCAGCAGGCCGAACTTCTGGCACAGGCTCAGGTTGAAGGCCGGCGTGGCCTTGCGCCAGGCGCCGTCGATCCACAGGTCGGTGTAGCCGTGCCAGTAGAAGATGTCGGTCTCCATGTTCTGGCGCATGCGCTCGGTGCTGAGGTGGTTGCGCACGTCGGCAAAGCCCAGCCGCGCCGGGATGCCCGCGGCCCGGCACACCGCCGCCAGCAGCACCGCCTTGGGCACGCACCAGCCGTGGCCCTGCGCCAGCACCGTGCTGGCACGCATGCCGGCGGGCGACAAGTCGGCCTTGTACGGGTCGTAGCGAACGCCGTCGCGCACGGCCAGCGTCAGCGCCACTGCGCGCGCGCGGTCGTCGGCACCGCGGGCGTGTTCGCGGGCGAAGGCCAGCACCGCCGGGTGGTCGCTGTCGATGGCCGCGGTGGGCGACAGGGTGGCCGGGCCGGGTGGGCTGGCCGGGCTGGCCGAACTTGCCGAACTTGCCGAACTTGCGGAAGGGTTGCTGGGGCTGCTTGTCATCGCGGTGTCTCCTGGAAAACCAGTTTCGCGATAGTCTGGCGGCCCTGCTGTCACCGGTGCGCCAGCGCCACGCCGCTCCATGATCGACCTGCCGTGATCGACCTGCCGTGATCGACATCTACTACTGGCCCACGCCCAACGGCTGGAAGATCAGCATCGCGCTGGAAGAACTGGGCCTGGCCTACACCGTCAAGCCGGTCAACATCGGCCGCGGTGAGCAGTTCACGTCCGAATTCCTGGCGATCAGCCCCAACAACCGCATCCCGGCGCTGATCGATCACGACCCGCCGGGCGGCGGCGCACCGTTCAGCAGCTTCGAGACCGGCGCGATGCTGGTCTACCTGGCCGAGAAGGCGGGCCAATTGCTGCCCACCGACTGGCGCGGCCGCCATGCCGTGCTGCCCTGGCTGATGTGGCAGATGGGCGGCCTGGGGCCGATGCTGGGTCAACACGGCCACTTCAAGCTCTACGCCGCCGAGAAGATCCCCTACGCGATCGCCCGCTACGAGCAAGAGACGCGGCGGCTGTACGGCGTGCTCGACCGCCAACTCGCCAAGACCGGCGCGTTCGTGGCCGGTGACGACTACAGCATCGCCGACGTCGCCATTTTCCCGTGGATCATGACCCACAAGGCCCAGGGCCTGACGCTGGACGACTGGCCGGACGTCCAGCGCTGGTACGCCACCGTGCGCAAGCGCGACGCGGTGCAGCGCGGCCTGGCCGCGGGCAAGCACTTGAAGCCGCCGCCGGCTACCGGCCAGGGCCCGATGGACGATGAAACCCGCAAGCATCTGTTCGGCGCAGCGCCGGCACCGGCTGCCCCGATCGCCGCGGCCACCGCCCTTGAACCGCCTGCGACACCCATGCCACCCAAGCCCGCGCCCTGAGGACTGCCCATGATCGAATGTTTTTTCGACTGCTCCAGCCCCTGGACCTGGCTGGCCTTCCACCGACTGCGCCCGCTGGCGGCCGAACTGGGCGAGACGGTTGATTGGAAGCCGGTGCTGGTGGGCGGTATCTTCAATGCCGTGAACCCCAGCGTCTACGAGTCGCGTGAACGCGGTGTGCCGGCCAAGCAGGCGTACCTGCGCAAGGACTTGATGGACTGGGCGCGGCACGACGGCCTGGACATCCGCTTCCCGCCCAGCATCTTCCCGGTCAATAGCGTGAAGGCGATGCGGGCCTGCTGCTGGTTGAAGCCGCAAGGCGGGCTGGAGCCGTTTGCCGACGCGGTGTTCCGCGCCTACTGGACCGACGACCGCGACATCGCCCAGGACGTGGTGCTGGCCGACATAGCCCGCGCGGTGGGCGTCGACGCGGCCGCGATGGCGTTGGCCATCGCCACGCCCGAGGTCAAGGCGCAGCTCAAGGCCAACACCGACGAGGCGATCGCACGCGGCGCTTTCGGCTCGCCGACGATCTTCGTCGGTGGCGACGACCTGTACTTCGGCAACGACCGCCTGCCGCTGGTGCGCGCGGCGGTGCTGCGGCGGCGCGGCGCCGTCTGACCTGCCCGCGGGCGTTGTTCCAGCCCGCCCGCCCGCCCGCCCGCCGCCCACCGGTGCGCGCGCGGCCTTCGTGCCGATCGCTGGCGCCGCGGCGGCCCACGCCCAAGGGCGGGCCGATGGGCACTTCCCCGGATGGCCTGGAGCCGGCTGGCATCAACAATGCCGCACGTGGGTTCCGTCCCGGAGCCCGATGGCCAGGCGCCGTGGTGGCGCCTGGCACCACGAGAGGGCTTGCCTTGACTTCGACGATCTCCCGACGCCAGCTGCTGCTGGCCACTGGTGCTGTGGCCTTGCCGGGTGTCGCCGCCGCGCAGGCCGCCTGGCCCAGCAAGCCGATTCGCATCCTCACGCCGTTCACCGCCGGCGGCGCCTCCGACGTGATCGCGCGCAGCCTGGCGGTGCACCTGTCGGCGGCATTGAAGCAGCCGGTCACAGTCGACCCCCGGCCTGGGGCCGATGGCGCGCTGGCCGCGCAAGAGCTGCTGCGCCAGCCGGCCGATGGCCACACGCTGTTCTTTGCCACCGCGTCGGCACTGTCCTATGTGCCCAACATGCGCAAGAACCCCGGCTATGACGTCGCCCGCGATTTCACGCCGTTGACGTCCTTCGTCACCTTCAGCTTCTACCTGATGGTCCATGAATCCATCCCCGGACCGAACCTGTCCGCGGTGATGGCCCATGTCAAAGCCAACCCGGGCAAGTTCAGTTATGCATCGGGCAATTCCACCGCGCTGCTGGCGGCCGCGCAAATGACCACGTCGGTCGGCGCCGAGATGATCCACGCGCCCTACAAGGGCGAATCGCAGGCGGTGGTCGACCTGATCGGCGGCCGGGTGCAGATGATGTGGGCCTCGCCGACGGTGATGCCCGCGCTGATGAAGGACGGCAAGTTCCGCCCGTTGGCGGTGCTGCTGCCCGAGCGCAGCGCGGCCATGCCCGATGTGCCCACGATCGGCGAGGCCGGCCTGCCGTTGGTCAATGTGGTGCCGTGGGGTGGTTTCGTGGCGCAGGCGGGGCTGCCGCGCGACACCGCCGCCCTGGTGGCCCAGGCCTTGCGCGATGCGATGGGCCAGCCGGAGCTGCGCCCCGTGGCTGCCAATGCCGGCCTGGTGCTGCGCCCCAGTTCGTCAGAGGCGCTGGCCCGCTTGATGATCGAGCAGTTGGCGGCCTACGGGCAGGCCATCAAGCAGGCCAAGCTGCCGCAGGAACCCTGACGATCCGGCGGTGCCCGGTCTCGCGGCTGCCGCCGCCCGCTGCCATCAGCGGTGAACGGTGAGCGGTGAGCGGTGAGCGGTGAGCGGTGAGCGGCGGTGGCCCGGTTGGGCCGGCCGTCAGAGGCCGTGAAACCGTGCGAAGGTGTCCACCGGCGCCCGCTCGGCCCGCAGCGCGTTGATCGGGTGCTGGGGGTTGGCGTGACCGATCGACATGCCGGTGAACAGCATGCGCTCGGGCGGGATGCCGATGAAGTCGCCGATGGTCTTGGGGTAGACCGCCCAGCATTCCTGGGGGCAACTGTCCAGCCCTTCCTCGCGCAGCAGCAGCATCACGCTCTGCAGGAACATGCCCAGGTCGCTCCACTGCGGAGGGCCCATGCGGCGGTCGACGCTGCAAAACAGCGCCATCGGCGCGCCGAAGAACTGGTAGTTGCGGGCAAACCACTGCAGCCGCTTGGCCTTGTCCTCGCGCGGAATGCCCAGCCGGGCGTACATGTCCTCGCCGATCTTGAAGCGGTAGTCGCGGTGCGGCGACACCAACTCTTTCGGGTAGATGTCGTACTCGGGCACTTCGCTCCGGTCGCCGGCGGCCACTTCGGCCAGGCGGCGCTGCATGATGGCTTTGAGCTCGTCGAGCCTGGCGCCAGCCACCACGTCGATGTTCCAGGGCTGCACGTTGCCGCCCGAGGGCGACCGCGAGGCGGTGGCCAGCACGCGGCGGATCACCTCGATCGGCACGGCGGTGGGCAAAAAGTCGCGGACCGAGATCCGGGTTTCGAGGGCTTCGGTGACGGTCATGGCAGCGGTGGGGGTGGCGGAGGCGGAGGCGTTGGCGGAGGCGGAGGCGGCAGTGGCGGCGGTCATGGCGGCTTTCATCGTGGGTTGCGCTGCGGGTGCCCATTTTCAACGAACGTCGCCCCACCGCCGTTCGGGATCTGCCGCAGTGTGATCAGCCAATGGGCGCAAGACGCCAGCCGGCCGGCGGCGGCAACATCCCTGCCAACCTGCCTGCAATGCCGGAAATTTGCCCATGAGCCTGCTCGACGCCCCGCCCACCCCGCACTACTTCAGCCCCGAGCATGTGCAGTTTCGCGACATGCTGCGCGACTGGGTGAGCCGCGAGATCAGCCCCCACGCCAGCGCCTGGGACGAGGCCGAGGGCTTTCCGCGCGCGTTGTACAAAAAGGCCTCGGCCCTGGGCATCTTGGGGCTGGACTACCCCGAGGAATACGGTGGCACCCCCGCCGACCTGTTCTACCACCTGATCCTCAGCGAAGAGCTGGCACGGCCGGGCTGCGGCGGCGTGGCGGCATCGTTGATGTCGCACAGCATCGGCCTGCCGCCGATCAAGCACTTCGGCAGCGCGGCGCTCAAGCGCCGGGTGATCCCGCCGGTGCTGGCCGGCGACAGGATCGCCGCGCTGGCGGTGACCGAGCCGTCGGGCGGGTCGGACGTGGCGGCGTTGAAAACCACGGCGATCCGGGGCTGTGACAGCGCGGGCGAGCACTACATCGTCACCGGCGAGAAGGTCTTCATCACCTCGGGCATGCGCGCCGACTTCATCACCGTGGCGGTGCGCACCGACCCCGCCAACAAGGGCCCGGGCGGCATCTCGGCGCTGCTGGTCGACGGCGACACCCCGGGCCTGACCCGCACCAAGCTGGACAAGATGGGTTGGTGGGCCAGCGACACTGCCCATTTGCGTTTCGACCACTGCCGCGTGCCGGTGGCCAACCTGGTCGGCGAAGAGGGCAGGGGCTTCAAGACATTCATGAGCAACTTCAACGGCGAGCGGCTGGGCATGGCCGCGCAGGCCGTGGCCTATGCCCAGGTCTGCTTCGACGAGGCGCTCGACTGGGCGCGCCAGCGCAAGACCTTCGGCGCGCCCTTGAGCGAGCGGCAAGTCATCCGCCACAAGCTGATGGACATGCTGCGGGCCATCGACGTGGCGCGCTGCCATGTCTACGACCTGGCCTGGGCCCAGCAGCACGACCACGGCGATGCCAACCTGCGGGTGGCCCGCATCGCGATGGCCAAGGTGGAGGCCACGCGCTGCATGCAGTTCTGCGCCGATGCGGCGGTGCAGATCCTGGGCGGCATGGGCTTCATGCGCGGCACCAAAAGCGAGCGCATCTACCGCGAGGTCAAGGTGATGATGATCGGCGGCGGCTCTGAAGAAATCATGAAAGACCTGGCCGCGCGCCAATTGGGGATCTGAGGCATGGCCGTCATCGAATCCACCCTCTCTCCCGGCAGCGACGCCTTCGCCGCCAACCGCGCCGGCATGCTCGCACTGATCGCCCGCATCCGCGACGCCGAAGGCCGCGCGGTGGCCGCCAGCAACGCGTCGCGCCAGCGTTTTGAGGCCCGCGGCCAGTTGCTGCCGCGCGAGCGCATCGCGCTGCTGCTCGACCCCGGCGCGCCCTGGCTGGAACTGTCCACCCTGGCCGGCTACGGGCTTGACACGCCCGAGCTCGACAAGACCGTGCCGGGCGGTGGCGTGATCGGCGGCATCGGCTTCGTCGCCGGCATCCGCTGCATGGTGGTGGCCAGCGATTCGGGCATCGACGCGGGCGCGATGCAGGCCGGCGGGCTGGACAAGGCGCTGCGCATCCAGGAGCTGGCGCTGGAGAACCGCCTGCCCTATGTGCAACTGGTCGAGAGCGCCGGCGCCAACCTGCTGAAGTACCGGGTGGAGGGTTTCGTGCGCGGCGGCGGGCTGTTCCGCAATCTGGCGCGCATGTCGGCCGCCGGCACGCCGGTGGTCACGGTGACGCACGGCTCGTCCACCGCGGGCGGTGCCTACCAGACCGGCCTGTCCGACTACATCATCATGGTGCGTGGCCGCTCGCGGGCCTTTCTGGCCGGCCCGCCGCTGCTGATGGCCGCCACCGGCGAGGTGGCCACCGAAGAAGAACTGGGTGGTGCCGAGATGCACACCAGCGTGTCGGGCCTGGGCGACTACCTGGCCGAGGACGACCGCGACGCGCTGCGCATCGCCCGCGAGGTGCTGGGCCAGATCGACTGGCCCAGCCACGCGGTGGCAGGCCGCCCCTTCAAGCCGCCGCGCCACGACCGCGAAGAGCTGCTGGGCGTGATGCCGATGGACCACAAGCGGCCGGTCGACATGAAGCAGGTGATCGCGCGATTCGTCGACGATTCCGAGTTTCTGGAGTTCAGCGCCAACTACGGCTCGGCCACCGTCTGCGGCCACGCCCGCATCGAAGGCCATGCGGTGGGCATCATCACCAACAACGGCCCGATCGACAACGCCGGCGCCACCAAGGCCACCCACTTCATCCAGGCCTGCTGCCAGAGCCGCACGCCGATCCTCTACCTCAACAACACGACCGGCTTCATGGTCGGCCGCCAGTATGAAGAGCGCGGCATGATCAAGCAGGGCTCGGCCATGATCCAGGCGGTGGCCAGCGCCACGGTGCCGCAGATCACGCTGTACTGCGGCGCCAGCTTCGGCGCCGGCAACTACGGCATGTGCGGCCGGGGCTTTGCACCGCGGTTTTGCTTCAGCTGGCCCAATGCAAAAACCGCGGTGATGGGCGGTGAACAAGCCGCCGGCACCATGGCCATCGTCACCGAGGCGGCGATGAAGCGGAAGGGCGAGGTCGACCACGCCAAGATCGACGCGCTGAAGGCCGGCATCCAGCAGCGCTTCGACAGCCAGATGAGCGTGTTCACCACCAGCGCGCTGGGGCTGGACGACGGCGTGATCGACCCGCGCGACACCCGCGCCGTGCTGGCGATGACGCTGGCCACCTGCCGCGAGGGCGATGCCCGCCGGCCGCAGCGCATGCAGTTCTCCGTCGCTCGTCCCTGATTTTTGCCCCTGATCTACAAGGCACCCCATGCTGATGCAATTGACCCCCGAACACGAGGCGCTGCGCGCCACCGCCAAGCGCTTCATCGCCGAGAAGGTGAACCCTTTCGTCGACCAGTGGGAGGGCGACGAGATCTTCCCGGCGCACCAGGTTTTCAAGGGCATGGGCGACCTGGGCCTGCTGGGCCTGGACAAGCCGGTCGAGAACGGTGGCGCCGGGCTGGACTACAGCTATGCCGCGGTGTTTGCCGAGGCACTGGGCGACATCAACTGCGGCGGCATCCCGATGGCCACCGGCGTGCAGACCGACATGGCCACGCCGGCGCTGGCCAAGCGCGGCAGCGCCGAATTGCGCGCCGAGTTCCTGGCCCCGGCGATCGCCGGTGACATGGTGGCCTGCCTGGGCGTCAGCGAGGTCGGGTCGGGCTCGGACGTGGCCAGCATCAAGACCAGGGCCAGGAAGGTCGGCGGGGATGGCGGCGACTACATCATCAATGGCGGCAAGATGTGGACCACCAACGGCACGCAGGCCGATTTTTGCTGCGTGCTGGCCAACACCAGCGACGTGTCCTCCGCCACCCCGGGCCACAAGAACAAGAGCCTGATCATCGTGCCGATGAACACGCCCGGCGTCAGCGTGGCGCGCAAGCTCAGGAAGGTGGGCATGAACGCCAGCGACACCGCGCAGCTGCACTTCGACGACGTGCGGGTGCCGCAGCGCTATCGGATTGGCGAAGAGGGCATGGGTTTCATCTACCAGATGGAGCAGTTCCAGATCGAGCGGCTGTGGGCCGCGCTCAACAACGGTGCCATGGCCCAGCGCGCGATCGACCACACCATCGCCTACACCCGCGAGCGCCAGGCCTTCGGCCGCAGCATCCTCGACAACCAGTGGGTGCACTTCAAGCTGGCCGAACTGCAGACCGAGGTCGAAGCGCTGCGCAGCCTGGCCTGGCGCGGCGTCGAGATGGTGGTGCGCGGCGAAGACGCCACCAAGCTGGCGACGATGGCCAAGCTGAAGGCCGGCCGCACCATCCGCGAGGTGGCCGACGGCTGCCTGCAGTTCTGGGGCGGCATGGGTTACATGATGGACAGCCCCGTCAGCCGGATCTGGCGCGATGGCCGCTTGTCCAGCATCGGTGGCGGTGCCGATGAAGTGATGCTGCAGATACTGTCCAAGTTCATGGGCACCTATCCGACGGGGCGCTGAAAGCATGAGTCCGCACGGCCGGCCGAAGGGCTCATCCACCGCAATGCGACGCATGGCGGTTGCCCGATGAGCGCCGCAATCCCCTTCCACAAGATCCTGGTCGCCAACCGCGGCGAGATCGCGCTGCGTGTGATCCGCAGCGCCCGCGCGCTGGGCTATCGCACGGTGGCGGTCTATTCCACCGCCGACGCCCACGCCCGCCACGTGCTCGAAGCCGACCAGGCGGTGTGCATCGGTGAGCCGCTGCCGCGCCAGAGCTACCTCAACATCCCGGCGATCATCGACGCGGCGCGCTTGAGTGGTGCCGATGCGGTACACCCCGGCTACGGCTTCCTGGCCGAGAACGCGGCCTTCGCGGCGGCCTGCCGCGATGCGGGGCTGGTGTTCATCGGCCCGTCGCCCGAGGCCATCACCGCGATGGGCGACAAGGCCGGCGCCAAGGCGCTGATGGCCGCGGCCGGCGTGCCGGTGATCCCGGGCTACCAGGGCGACGACCAATCGGCCGAACGTCTCGCCCGAGAGGCTGCCACCATCGGCTGGCCGGTGATGATCAAGGCCACGGCCGGCGGCGGCGGGCGCGGCATGCGCAAGGTGGAGGCGGCGGCCGACTTTGCAGCGGCGCTGCAGAGCGCTCAAAGTGAAGCGCTCGGCGCTTTCGGCGACGCCACGGTGATCCTGGAGCGGGCGCTGATCGCACCGCGCCACATCGAGATCCAGGTCTTCGCCGACCGCCACGGCCACGCCATCCACCTGGGCGAGCGGGATTGTTCGGTGCAGCGCCGCCACCAGAAGCTGATCGAGGAAGCGCCGTCACCCGCGGTGTCGGCCGACTTGCGGGCGCGCATGGGCGCGGTGGCCGTCAAGGCCGTGCTGGCCATCGGCTACGAAGGCGCGGGCACGCTGGAGTTCCTGCTCGATGCGCACGGCGATTTTTTCTTCATGGAGATGAACACCCGCCTGCAGGTCGAGCACCCGGTCACCGAGGCCATCACCGGGCTCGATCTGGTCGATTGGCAACTGCGGGTGGCGGCCGGCGAGGCGCTGCCGCTGGGCCAGGACCAGGTGCGCTTTTCGGGCCACGCGATCGAGGTGCGGCTGTGCGCCGAAGACGCGCTGCAGCAGTTCATGCCGCAGAGCGGCACGATGACCGGCTGGGCGATGCCCGAGGGCCTGCGGGTCGAGCACGCGCTGCGGCCGGGTGACGAGATCGCGCCGTTCTACGACTCGATGATCGCCAAGCTGGTGGCCCATGGCGCCAGCCGCGCCGAGGCATTGCGCCGCCTGCGGCGCGGCCTGCAGGATGCGGTGGCGCTGGGCGTCACCACCAACCAGGCCTTTTTGTCAGGCTGCCTGGCGCACCCGGTGTTCAACCAGGGCGGCGCCACCACCGCCTTCATCGCCGACCACCAGACCGAATTGCTGCACGGCTTGATCAGGGCCGGCGACGTCGAAGGCCACCGCCGTGCTGCCGCGCTGGCCGCCTTGCTGCTGCACCTGAGCGCAGCCGATGGCGCGTCGGCGCGCGATGGGTTGTCGCACCGCATGCCGATGTTGCAGCGCTTCAAGCTCGACGGCGTGGCCTGCCAGGGCACGTTGTCACAGGCCGGGCCGCTGCAGTTCAGCACCCGGCTCGACGGCGAGGTTTGCGCGCTGGCGGTGCTGGCCGACACGCACCTGCCGGGTACCGGCCAGGTGCGGGTGCAGATCGACGGCCTGGCCGACACGGCGGTCTGGCAGCGCGACGGTGCCACGCTGCGCTTTCATTTCGCCGGCCGGGCCTGGGGCGTGGTCGACCACAGCCGCGCCGCCGCCGCGCAGGCCGGCGCCAAGGGCCACCAAGATGGCAAGCTGCGCGCCAGCATGAACGGCAGGGTGGTGGCGTTGCAGGTCGCGGTGGGCGACACCGTCGTCGCCGGCCAGCCGTTGCTGACGCTGGAGGCCATGAAGATGGAGCATGTGCACACCGCCCCGCGCGCCGGCCGGGTGTCGGCGCTGCACGTCAGCCTGGGCGAGCAGGTGGCGGCGCACCGGGTGCTGATCGAGGTGGCCGGCGACGTGGCAGCGGCCTGCCCCGCAGCGCAGGCGCCTGCAGCCGGCGCTTGACGCACCGCACGGCAGGCTGCACGACAGGCGCTGCGTGAAGCCCCATGGCTGCGGCCGGCCTTGCATCAAGCGCCCGCCGTCGCCAGCGTTGCCCGCAGCGCCGGCTTTGGCCAGCGTTGCCCGGAGCGCCGGCTTTGACCAGCGTTGCCCGGAGCGCCGGCTTTGGCCAGCGTCGCCCGGAGCGCCGGCTCAGCGGCCGACGATGCCCAGCAACTCGACGTCGAAGTTCAGCGTCGCGTTCGGCGGGATCACGCCGCCGGCACCCCGGTCGCCATAGGCGATGGCCGGCGGGCAGGTCAGCTTGGCGCTGCCGCCGACCTGCAGGCGCTGCACGCCCTCAGTCCAGCACTTGATGACGCCGTTGAGCGGAAATTCCAGCGGTTTGCCGCGGCTGTAGGAGCTGTCGAACTCCTTGCCATCTTGAAGAGTGCCGCGGTAATGCACCTTCACCGTGTCGCTGGCCTTCGGGCTGGGCCCCGTGCCCTGCTTGACCAGCTTGAAGATCAGGCCGCTGCTGGTGGTGACCGCCGCGCCTTCGCCGCCAGCGGGCGCCGTGGCGGTGGTGGCGCTGGTCGATGCGGCGGTGGTCGTGTTGCCGGCGGCCGGTTTGGCCGTCTGGGCCACGCCCAGCAGGGGCAGCAGTGACGTGGCGACGACGACCGCCTTGGCCAGCAAGGGCATGGGGCTCGACAGGGAGAAACGGTTCATGGTGGGCGGGCGATCATGCGATCAGACGGCCAGTGGCCGGGGCCCGCATCATCGCATCGCCTTGCCGGGCAGCGCCCGGCGGCTGCCCGCCCAGTTGTCAGAACTTGTACGACACGCCGGCCGCGTAGGTGACCGGCCGGAAGTCGATCGTCGTCTGCAGCACCGCCGCACCGATCGCCACCAGATCGGTCTTGACCTGCACCTTGGCGATGCTGGCGAACAGGCCCCACTGCCGATTGATCGCATAGTCGATGCCGGCCTGCGCCGCCAGCCCCCAGCTGCTGCTGAGGTTGACGTCCCAGCCGTACGGCGTGCTGGCGTCGGCGAAATAGGTGTAGTTGATGCCCAGACCGACATAAGGCCGCCATTGGGCCGCGCGGTCGCCGAAGTGGTAGTTGAACAGCAACGTGGGGGCGATGTTCTTGGCCGTCAGCACCTCGCCGAGGAAGGGCACGGTGCCGGCGCCGTTGGCCTTGATGGTGGGCGGCACGCCCAGCACCAGCTCGACGCCGATGTTGGGTGCGACCTCGCGCTCGAAGCTCAGCAACAAGGTGGTGGCATTGCCCACATCGGCGTCGGCGCCGGGCGGCACGCCGATGCCGGTGATGCCGGTGGTCTGGGCGTGCGTCTGGTAATAGATCACGCCGCCTTTCACCGTGTTGGCCTGGGCCAGGGCGTTGCCCGTCAGGGTGGAGGCCGCCACCAGGGTGGCCGCCAATGACAGCGACCGGGTGCGGGTAGGGATGGTCATGTTGAGGTTCTCCATGTCGCTTGGATCAGCCGGGATCAGATCCAGCCGAAGGCCCGGAGCTGCGAGGTGACGTAGTCGCTGATGACCTTGTGGCCGCCCGGCGTGGGGTGTACGCCATCGGCGAACTGCCAGGTGCTGGCGTTGGCGCCGGCGCGCAGGCCGTAATAGCGCGCACCTGCCGTGCCGTTGCAGAACAGCGACGAGCCGTCGGTGACCGCGCCGCCGGTGATCGCCTGGATGGCGGCGGCGTCACAGGTGGGCACCGTGTTGACGGCGATGCCGTACTTGGCCGGGTTGGCATAGACATCCTTGCCCGCCAGGTTCTGGTCGACGATCTGCACCGGCTGGCCGCCCAGGCCGTCGCGCAGCCACAGGTTGAAGGTGTCCACCAAAGTGGTCAGCACGCCGCGGGCGTCGGCCGACAAGGTGCTGCCGAACGGCGTCAGGCCCGAATCGGGCAGGTTGAAGACGGCCACGTACTTGCCGCCTTTGGCCAGGATCTTGTCGCGCACGTAGCCGGTCAGCTCCTGGGCGGCGTGCTTCATGCCGTCTTGCGCGGCCGTCTGGGCGTCGTAGAGCCGCTTCTTGGCTTCGTCGGCGCTGATCTTGCCGGCCGCCGCGTCGGCCTGGATGGCTGCTGCCGCCGCCCCGAAAGCGCCAAACTGCGCAAAGACATCGTTGTTGCCGCCCCAGACGACGATCAGGTCGGTGGCGTTGAACTTGCCGCCGAAGGCCACCAGGTGGTTGTCGATCTGGGTGACCATGGGCACGGTCAGCGCCGCCGGGGCGCCGGTGGCCGTGGTGTGGCCGATGCCGATGGGGTTGGTCACGCGCGAGCCGCCCTGGCCGTAGCTGGTGCACAGCGCTGCCGCGGCAGGCACGACAAACTTGACCGGGCACTTGACCGATTGGCCGGCAAAGCCCATTTCGGCCGGAAACACTGCCAGGTTCAGCGTGGTGGCCAGGTTCTCGACCCAGATCGTGCCGCCGTTGTTGTCGACGTTGACGGTGAACTTGCCGCCGAAAAAGGGCGCCTGGCCGTTGCCGCCGAGTGAGGTGGCGGGCGAGTAGCTGCCCTGGTCGCTGAGGCTGTCGCCAAAGGTCACCAGGCCGGTGAAGTTGCCTTTGGCGGTGGGCGCGCCCGCGGGCGGCGTGGTGCCTGGTACGGTGACGTCATCGCCGCCGCAGGCTGCGAGCAGCGCACTGCCCAGCAAGGCCCAGAGGGCCGAACGTTTGCGGATCATGGGGTCTCCTGGTGGGTCGATCGGGGCTCGGTGCCGCACCCGCGTGCGGGTCGGCCCGGCCTGTTCTGGCCGATCAATGTACCCACCGTGCGACAGCCCTCCTTGCGGGGTAAACCCGCCGGACTGGCCGCGCCCTGATGCCGATCAATTTAGGCGGGCCCTGCCGGCTGGCCTGAGGTTCGCGGTTCGGCTCTTCAGACCGGCCAGTCGGCCGGCACCTGGATCGGCAGCTCCAGCAGCATCTGCGCCATGCCCTTGCCCAGCGGGTCGAGCCGCAGCGAGGCCGGGCCGCCGCCTTCCAGCGCCTGGTGCAGCACCAGGTTCATCGCGTGCAGGCCGGGCAGGTGAAAGCGGTCGACGCGGCCCTGCACCAGGTGCGCCAGCCAGGCCTTCACCACCGCGGGCGTGACCTGGGCCCACAGCAGCGGCAGCCATTCGGGCCGGCGCGCGATCAGGCCGATGTTCGACAGGTCACCCTTGTCGCCGCTGCGGCCCCAGGCCAGGGCGATCAGCGGCACGGTGCGGACCGGGCCGGCCGGCAGCGTCCACGGTGCGGGGTCGGGCAGCGCGGGCAGGGCGGGCAGGGCGGCCGGCGCGGCTGGCGTGGCCGACGCGGGCGGCATGTTGAGCGGCACGGCGATCACCTGATCGACCAGCCGCACCACCGGTTGCACCGCATCGCGCGGGATCAGAAACGCGCAGGGCACGATCAATGGCGACACGCCCGGCCGGCCGCCGCCGGGCCCGGTGGTGCCGGGCGACCAGCTGGTGCCGGGGGCTGACTTTTCGCGGGCAAACAGCTCCAGCGCTTCTTTCCTGGGGTGGCGCACCGCCACCCGCATCATCACCTCGCGCAGCGTGGGCGGCGCGGCGCGCGGGCCGTACAGCGTCTCGGCGCCGATCACCTCGACGCGGGTGGCTGAAAAATCGCCCCAGCCGCGCGCCAGGATCATCTCGCGGGTGCGCTCGATCAGCGACTCGCCACTGCGCCGGGCCTTGGCCACCGCGTCGATGCCGATGATGACCATCATCGCGTCGACCCGCCAGCCGGCCAGCGTGGTGGCGCTGACCTTCAGCGTGGCCGGCGGCGGCCCGCCCTTGGCACCGCTGACGCGCACGCGGTTGTCACCGGCCTGCACCATCTGCACCTGGCGGAAATCGCAGGCCACGTCGGGCAGCAGGTAGGCGCCGGGGTCGCCGATCTCGTAGAGCAACTGCTCGCCCACGGTGGCCGGGCTGACCAGGCCGCCGGTGCCGGGGGGCTTGCCGACGGTGAAGCTGCCGTCGGCCTCGACCTCGACGATGGGGTAGCCGATATGGGCCCAGTCGGGCACCGATTGCCAGTCGGTGAACAGCCCCCCGGTGGCCTGGCAGCCGCATTCGATGATGTGGCCGGCCAGGCTGCCGCCGGCGAGCTGGTCGTGGTCCTGCATCGTCCAGCCGAAGTGGTGGATCAGCGGGCCCAGCGTGACCGCGCTGTCGACGCAGCGGCCGGTGATCACCACGTCGGCCCCGGCGGCCAGCGCGCGGGCCACCGGCTCGGCGCCCAGGTAGGCGTTGGCGCTGAGCAGTTGCGCGGGCACGGGCTGGCCACTGACCAGGTCTGTCAATTCACCGCCGGGGGCAGCGGCGCGCAGCGCGGGCAGGCCAGCGCGCACGTCGTCGCCATCGACCACCGCGATGCGCACCGCCACACCCAGCTCGTCGGCCAGCCTGGCCAGCGCCCGGGCACAGCCTTGCGGGTTGATGCCGCCGGCGTTGCTGACGACCTTGATGCCGCGTTTCACCACCTCGGCCAGCACCGGGCGCATGGCCGCCTCGACGAAGTCGGTGGCGTAACCGGCATCGGGGTTCTTGCGCTGGGCCGACGCCAGGATGGCCATGGTGGTTTCGGCCAGGTAATCGAACACCAGCACGTCGATCAGGCCGCTGGCAACCAGTTGCGGCGCGCCCAGGCTGGAATCGCCCCAGAAGCCGGACGCGCCGCCAATGCGCAGGGCGGGGAGGACAGGGGTGTTGGGCATGCGGATTCCTTGGGGTGGGCGCCTGATGCCAGCACGGTAGGCGGCCTAGGAGGCTGTCGGGCTTGGGGACGGGTCTGCGTTGAAGCTGGAAATGGGCCCAGCATAGGCGCCAAGCACAGCCATGCCGGGCGGCATGGCGCGCATTGGCAACGACGGATCAGCCCATTTCCAGCTTCAACCCGAAGGGCCAGGGCGATTGTCGGTGCCATCTGTCGTTGCCGGCTCGTTGTGGGGTAAGCGTCTGGCCGTCCCATCTTGAACAGCCGAGCTGATCGGCTAACGATCGTGTCC
>JBBQVF010000056.1:0-28069 GCA_038211805.1 Burkholderiales bacterium
CGCCGGCCGCACCGATCCACAGGCCGAAGGCCAGCAGCGAGAACCCGTAGCGCCAGGCCAGGAAGGTCAGCGGCGGCGCGTGCGGCATGGCCAGCCGGGCGACCACGAAGCCGGTGCTCCAGACGGCGACGAAAACCCAGGGCATGGCCGCCAGCAGCGCCTGCCGGCGGGCCGCGGTGTCGCCGGCGTCAGGGCCTGCGGGCGTCAAGGGCGGTCAGCGGTGGTCAGCCGATGCCGAGGGTGGATCAACGGGCCTTGGCCCGGATCTCGGGCAGCGCGCGCCTGAGGTAGTACACCATCGACCAGATCGTCAGCACGGTGGCCACGATGACCAGCACCGTGCCCCACAGCCGGGTGTCGAGGAAGCCGAACAGCACGCCGTCGTACAGCAGGAACGGGATCGCCGTCATCTGGGTGGCGGTCTTCAGCTTGCCCAGCATGTGCACCGCGACGCTGCGCGAGGCGCCGATTTGCGCCATCCATTCGCGCAAGGACGAAATGGCGATCTCGCGGCCGATGATCACCAGCGCCACCAGCACATCGACCCGGTCGAGCTTGACCAGCACCAGCAACGCCGCGCAGACCAGGATCTTGTCGGCCACCGGGTCGAGAAAGGCGCCGAAGGCCGAGGTCTGGTCGAGCTTGCGCGCCAGCCAGCCGTCGAGCCAGTCGGTGGCCGCGAAGACCACGAACATCACGGTGGCGACCAGGTTGCGCGACGCCGCATCGATCGGCAGGTAGTACACCCCGACGATCAAGGGAATCGCGACGATGCGCGCCCAGGTCAGGATCGTTGGCAGGGTCAGGAACATGGGCACGCATTGTGCAGGACATGCGGCCACCAGCCACCGCGCTCGCGGCGGCAAGTGCCGCGTCCGCGTACCGCCGGTCGGCCGATCACAGATCCAGCGAGCGGGGCTTGAACTGCCGCTGTCCGTCGAACAGGAAGGTCTCGGTGAAGGCCCACGGCCGCGGCAGGTGCGACACCGGGGCGAACGGCGCCGCGCGCCGCACCGCGGCGATCGCCAGTTGCACCGTGTCGCGCGCCTGGCCCGGTTGCCGCAGCACCCGGATACGGCGCACGCTGCCATCGCCGTCGAGCTCGATTTCCAGCACCGGGATGGCCAGCAGCGGTTCGGGCGGCGTGCCGCCATAAGTGCCGTCGGGGTTCATCGCGACGATGCGCTCGGCCGCCTGCCGGCGGTAGGCCTCCCAGTCGGCGCTGGGCTTGGTGGCGTGGCGCGGGCGGGCCGGGGTCGATGAACCAGCAGGCGCCTGGGCTGTGCCAGCGGTGGGCGCCGAACCACCTGCCGCCGCAGCCCGCGAACCGATCGACGCAGCGGGGCCGGACGGCGCAGCACTGGGTGCGGCCGGTGCCGCCACCTCGGGCGGCGGGCTGCAGCCACCGGCCAGCAACGCCAGCAGCAACGCCACCGCGTGACACACAGCCCGGCTGCCGTCAGCGCCCGCGCGGTCCTGACCGAAGGGCTCAGCGCAGCGCACGGTAAATCTCCTCGGCCAGGTCGGCCGAGATGCCGTCGACGCCGCACAGCTCGTCCACGCTGGCCGCCGCCACGCCGCGGATGCCGCCGAAGCGCTGCAGCAACCGCGCCCGCTTCTTGGGGCCGACGCCGGTGATGTCTTCGAGCTTGCTGCCGCCGGTGCGCACGCTGGCGCGCTTGGCGCGCATGCCGGTGATCGCGAAGCGGTGGGCTTCGTCGCGGATCTGCGCCACCAGCATCAATGCGGCCGAGTCATGGCCCAGGTAGACCTTCTCCCGGCCATCGGCGAAGACCAGTTCCTCCAGCCCGACCTTGCGGCCCTCGCCCTTTTCCACGCCGACGATCAGCGACAGGTCCAGGCCCAGCGCGGTGAAGACCTCGCGCGCCATGCTGACCTGGCCGCGGCCACCGTCCACCAACACCAGGTCGGGCAGGCGCAGGGCCTTGGGCAGCGCGCTGGCGGCCGTGGCCGGTGATCCGTCGGCCGCCAGTTCGCCCGCCTTCTGCGCCGCCACGCGGGCCTCGGCCACCTTGGCGTAGCGGCGGGTCAGCACCTGGCGCATCGCGGCGTAGTCGTCGCCGCCGGTGATGCCGTCGATGTTGTAGCGCCGGTAGTCGGCCGGGCGCATCGCATGCTGCTCGTAGACCACGCAACTGGCCTGGGTGGCTTCGCCGGCGGTGTGGCTGATGTCGAAGCACTCGATGCGCAGCGCATCCAGGTCGTCGGCCGTGAGGTCCAGCGCATCGACCAGCGCGCGGGTGCGTTCGCGCTGGCTGCCCTCCTCGGCCAGCAGCCGTGCCAGCGAGATCACTGCGCCCTTCTCGGCCATCTCCAGCCAGGTGCGGCGCTGCTCGCGCGGCTGGTGCTGGGCGTTGATCCTGGTGCCGGTCTGCTCGCTCAGCGCGGCCAGCAGGTCGGCCGGCACCGCCTGGCTCAGCACCAGCAGCGGCGGCGGCGCCACGCCCAGGTAGTGTTGAGCGATGAAGGCTTCGAGCACCTGCTGTTCGATCGATGCCTGCTCGCCGCGTTCATCGGCAGCCTCGGCCGACAGCGCGGCAGCGTCTTCGACATGCGCCGGAAAATAGGCCCGGTCGCCCAGGTGGCGGCCGCCGCGCACCATCGCCAGGTTGACGCAGGCGCGCCCGCCCTGCACCCGCACCGCCAGCACGTCGACATCGCGGTCGCGCGACGACAGGCTGCTCTCGTCCATGCTCTGCTGGTGCAGCACGCGCGACAAGGCGCTGATCTGGTTGCGCACCTCGGCCGCGCGCTCGAACTCCAGCGCGTCGGCGTAGGCCATCATCTGCGTCTGCAGGGTGCCGATGACTTCGTCGGTAGCGCCCAGCAGAAAGCGCTCGGCGTGGCTGACGTCGCGGCCGTAGTCGGCCGGCGAGATCAGGCCCACGCAGGGCGCCGAGCAGCGGCGGATCTGGTAGAGCAGGCAGGGCCGCGAGCGGTTGGCGTAGACCGTGTCCTCGCAAGTGCGCAGCTTGAAGGCCTTCTGCAGCAGCAGGATGGTCTCCTTGACCGCCCAGGCGCCGGGGTAGGGGCCGAAGTAGGTGTGCTTGCGGTCGATCGCGCCGCGGTAGTAGGCGATGCGCGGGAACGGGTGGCGCTGCAGCTTGAGGTAGGGGTAGCTCTTGTCGTCGCGGAACAGGATGTTGAACTTCGGGTTCAACGTCTTGATCAGGTTGTTCTCGAGCAGCAGCGCTTCGGCCTCGGTGCGCACCACCGTGGTTTCCAGCCGCACGATGCGCCCGACCATGTGGCCGATGCGGCTGCCGCCGTGGTCCTTCTGGAAATAGCTGGCCACCCGCTTTTTCAGGCTGCGGGCCTTGCCGACGTACAGCAGACCGCCCTGGGCGTCGAAGTAACGGTAGACGCCGGGCAGGCCGGGCAGCGCGGCCACCTCGGCCAGCAGGCGCTCGCGGCCGGCCGGCGCCGGCTCGGGCGCAGCCGCCGCGGGCGCAGCAGCGGCCGCGGCCGTTGTGCGCTGGCGATCGGCGGGTGCGGCAGGCATGGCGAGGCTGGCAGGCAGCGCGGCAGCAGCGGCAGCAGCGGCAGCAGCGGCAGCAGCGGCCAGATCGACAACAGGGGAGGATGTTTCTTCGGGGTCGGGCATCAGAGGCTTCACGGCAGTGCGCGATTCTGCCGCCCGCGGCGCCCGACCCGTCGCCGCTCGACCACCGTGCCAATAATCGCCCCCCATGGCCAAGCCCCCGTGGGACCTGTTCTGCCGCGTGATCGACAACCTGGGCGATGCCGGCGTCTGCTGGCGGCTGGCCGCCGCGCTGGGCCGGCGCGGCCAGCCAGTGCGGCTGTGGATCGACCAGCCCGCGCCGCTGGCCTGGATGGCGCCACGCGGCGCGCCCGGCGTCGCCGTGCTGCCGTGGACCGACCCGGCGCCTGACCTGGAGCCCGGCGCGGTGGTGGTCGAGGCCTTCGGTTGCGACCCACCGCCGGCCTTCGTCGCGCGGATGGCCCGCCGCACGCCCGCGCCGGTGTGGATCAACCTCGAATACCTCAGTGCCGAGGCCTATGTCGAGCGATCGCACCGCCTGCCTTCGCCGCAGTTCAGCGGCCCCGGCGCGGGGCTGACCAAGTGGTTCTTCTACCCCGGCTTCACAGCGGCCACCGGCGGCGTGCTGCACGACGACCCGACCGGCACCGAGGCCGACGCCCGCGCCTGGCTGCAACGGCAGGGTTGGGGCCCGGCCGCTGGCGAGCGCACGGTGGTCGTGTTCTGCTACGACAACCCGGCGCTGCCCGGCCTGTTGCAGGCGCTGGCCGAGCGGCCCGGCCACCTGCTGCTGCCACCCGGCCCGGCACAGGCGCAGGTGCTGGCGACCCTGCGCACCCGGGCATTGCCGCCCGGCCTGCGGGCCACCGCCCTGCCCCACCTGACCCAGCCCGATTTCGACCGCTTGCTGGCCGCGGCCGACCTCAACCTGGTGCGCGGCGAGGATTCGTTCGTCCGGGCACAGCTGTGCGGCCACGGGCCGTTCCTGTGGCAGATCTACCCGCAAGGCGATGGCGCGCACGCCGCCAAACTGGACGCCTTCCTCGACCGCTACCTGGCCGCCGCCGCGGCGACGACCGACCCCGACCCCGACCCCGACCCCGACCCCGACCGCGATCCCGATCCCGATCCCGTTCCTGAGACCGGTGCGGCCACCGCCACTGCCGTGCGGCGCGCGTTCCACCGCATCAACGGCCTGGAAGGCACGCCCTGGGCGCTGCCGGATGCGGCGACCTGGCGCGCCCTGCACACCGCCTGGCGGGCCCGGCTGCGGCGGCAGGACGACCTGTGCAGCCAGCTGCTGGGTTTTGCCGCCAGCCGCGCCCGCGCGGAAACGGGCTAAAATAGCGGGCTTTGCTTTTAATCGCCCAGCCCGGCGGCCGACCCGGCGCCCTGCACACCGCGGTGAAGCCAAGGCCTGCAAGGGCCCCGGCGAACACCCCTTCACCGGCCTACACCCCGGCCTACACCCCGGCACAGCCCCCGGGAACACCACCATGAAAATCGCTCAAGAAATCCGCGCCGGCAACGTCATCATGCAGGGCAAGGACCCGTGGGTCGTGCTGAAGACCGAATACTCGCGCGGCGGCCGCAACGCCGCCACCGTGCGCATGAAGCTCAAGAGCCTGCTGAACAACCAGGCCACCGAGACCGTGTTCAAGGCCGACGACAAGATGGACCAGATCATCCTGGACAAGAAGGACTGCACCTTCACCTACTTCGCCGACCCGATGTACGTGTTCATGGACGGCGAGTACAACCAGTTCGAGGTCGAAGCCGAGAACATGGGCGATGCGATCCAGTACCTGGAAGACGCGATGCCGGTCGAAGTGGTGTTCTACGACGGCAAGGCCATCTCGGTCGAAATGCCCACCTCGGTGGTGCGCGAAGTCACCTGGACCGAGCCTGCCGTCAAGGGCGACACCTCGGGCAAGGTGCTCAAGCCGGCCAAGCTGGCCACCGGCTTCGAGATCCCGGTGCCGATCTTCGTCGCCCAGGGCGACATGATCGAGATCGACACCCGCACCCACGAGTACCGCAAGCGCGTCTGAACAGCACCCGGCCAGCACGCGACCAGGGCACTTCGGTGCCCTTTTTCATGCCCACCGCTGCAGTGATACCTTCCAGACCATGAGCTTCGATGTCGACGCCGGCGTGCACCTGCCGCACCGCATGCAGCCCGGACTGCGCCGGCTGGCGCCGGGCGCGGTGCAACTGACACCCACCGCAGTGCCGAACCGCGGCGTGGTGCGCCACCTGCGCGAGAAGCTGGCGGTGCTGTGGGCCTTCCGCGACCAGGCCTTGCTGACGACGCCGGGCTTCGATGCCGGCCCGGCGCTGCGGGCGCTGGCCGCCCATGCCGCCGCCGAGCAGCCGCAAGCGCTGCAGGTTGACGGCGACCACTGGCGCGCTCCCGGGCTGGGCTGGGCGCTGGACGACGACGAGCGACCGCACGACATCGGCACCGGCTGGCCCGAGATCGGCACCCTGCTGCAGGAGATCTCGCCCGAATGGCGCCGCGCTGCGCTGCTGAGCCTGGCCTTCGCCGAAGACTTTGCGGTGCTGGACGCCGCCACCGGCACCCTGCCCTGGCTGGCGGTGGCGCTGCCGTCGATGTGGGCGCCCGAGCTGAAGATCGGCCGCAGCTTTGCCGAGGTGCACGCCCCGGTGGCCGACAACCAGTTGATCGTCGGCGCCGCGCCGCAACTGGTGCAACTGGTGACCTGCGGGATGGCCCCCGCGACGCCTGCGGCGTCGCCCCCCCAAGGGGGAGCCGCTGCCTTGGGGCGGCCCGGCGGCAGCGTGGCCCCCGAGACGCCTGCGGCGTCGCCCCCCCAAAGGGGCGCCGCTGCCTTGGGGCGGCCCGGCGGCAGCGTGCGCTGGGAACGCTTCGTCTGGACCCTGACGGCCCACTCCCGGCTGCATGGCCACCCGCAGCGGGTCGACCCGGCGCGCTGGCCGGCGGGGCTGGACGACGAGCAACTGGCTGCGCAGACCTGGTGGCGCACCGAGCGCCAGACCTTCATCCCCGTGCCGGCCGAGCCCGGCGTGCCGCGGCAGTCGCTGTTCACCATCCTGGTCAATGTGACGCCGCTGGCGCAGGCTTTCGGCGCACCCGCCCAGGCGGCGCGGGTGCACGACGCGCTGGCGTCGATGACCGATGCCGTGCTGGCCTACCGCGGCCTGGCCGAAGCGCGGCCGGCGCTGCTGCGCTGGCTGGCGCGGCAAGCCGCTGGCGCCACCGGGTGAGTTGGGGGCCGTTGCGGCCGGCCACGGCCGGTGCCGTCGATCCCGCCGGAGCCACCGATCCCGCCGCCAGCCGCGGCCGGTCCGGGACGGCCGACGCGCTGACGCTGGCCCATCAGGTGTTTCTGGGCGGCAACCAGTTGCCGGCGCGCTGGGCCGGGCGCACGCGTTTCGTCGTGCTGGACACCGCGTTTGGCGGCGGCCACAAGTTCCTCGCCACCTGGGCCGCCTGGCAGCAGGACAGCCGCCGCTGTGACCGGCTGTGCTACCTGGCCATCGAGCCGGCGCCGCTGCCGCGCGAAGCCCTGGTCCGGCTGCACGCCGGCTCGCCGCTGGCAGGTCTGGCCTCGGTGCTGGCGGTGGCCTGGCCGCCGCTCACGCCCGACCTGCATGTGATCGATCTGGCCGGTGGCCGGCTGCGGCTGCTGCTGGCGCTGGGCGACATCGCCCATGTGCTGCCCGAGTGGATCGCCTCGGTCGACGCGTTCTACCTCGACCGCCCGACCGCCGAACCCGGCGACGCGGCGTGGGATGTCCGGCGGTTGCGCCGCCTGCCGCGGCTGGCGGCGGCAGGGGCCACGCTGGCCGCCTGCGGCACGGCACCTGCCCTGCAGGCCGGTCTGGCTGCCGCCGGCTTCGAAGGGCTGACCCCGCCCGCTGCGACCGGACCTGCCGCCAGCACGGTGGCCCACTACCGCTTCGCGCCCCGATTCGCCCCGCCGGCGCCGCCGGGCCGGCAGCGGCCCGCGGGTGTGAAGACCGTGGCAGTGATCGGTGCCGGCCTGGCCGGCGCGGCCGTGGCCCGCGCGCTGGCCGCCCAGGGGCTGGACGTGCAGGTGTTCGACCGCCGCGACGGCCCGGCCCGCGAGACCTCGGGCAACCCCGGCGGGCTGTTCCACGGCATCGTGCACGGCCACGACGGGCCGCATGCGCGCTGGCTGCGCAGCGCCGCGCTGCGGGCGGAGCAGGTGCTGCGGCCGCTGGTGGATTGCGGCCAGGTCGAGGGCGCCGTGGCCGGGCTGCTGCGAGGCGCAGAGGGCCTGGACCCGTCGGACATGCAAGTCCAGCTTGACCGCCTGGCCCTGCCGGCCGACTACGTGCAGGCCCGGCCCGACGCGCTGCCGGGTGCGGTGGCGGCATGGTTCTACCCAGGCGGCGGCTGGGTGGCGCCGGCGGCCCTGTGCACGCACTGGCTGGCCGGCCCCGGCATCACGACGCGCTTCGGCAGCGGCGTGCAGGCGCTGCTGCCGCAGGGCAGCGGTTGGCAACTGATGGGCACCGACGGCCAGCCGCTGGCCGATGTCGATGCAGTGGTGCTGTGCAATGCCACCGACAGCGGCCGCCTGCTCGCCGGCCTGGCTCCGGCACCGGCACAGGCACCGGTCACCACCACCACCACAACCCCTCGCAGCAGCGGCATCGGCAGCGGCAGCGGCATCGGCAGCGGCAGCGGCAGCGGC
The DNA here is from genome assembly GCA_038211805.1 of Burkholderiales bacterium. GTDB lineage: Bacteria > Pseudomonadota > Gammaproteobacteria > Burkholderiales > Burkholderiaceae_C > Pseudaquabacterium. Next base: position 8,230 of record JBBQVF010000056.1, read on the forward strand.
ATCGACCAGCAGGTGCACACCGTACGCGGCCAAATCACCTGGCTGCCGGCAGACACACCCGGCCTGCCCGCGCTGCCGTTGCCCCTTGCCGCCGCCGGCTACGCGCTGCGCCTGGCCGACGGCCGGCTGCTGTGCGGCGCCAGCGCACAGATCGACGGGCCCGGCAGCCTCGACGAGGCCTTGCGCGACGCCGACCATGCCCACAACCTCGCCACCCTGCGCCGACTCAGCGGCTGGGCCGGCGAGCCCGGCCCCGGGCCGCTGGCCGGGCGGGTCGGCTGGCGCTTGCAGAGCGCCGACCGGCTGCCGCTGCTGGGCCCCGTGCCGGCGCAGTGGGTCGGGCCACTGCTCCAGCCGCAGAGCGGCGCGCCGGCCAAGCCGGCGTCCCCCGCCGCGGCGGCAACCGGCGCGGCGGGGGGCGCGGCCACTGCGGCCACTGCGGCCACTGTGGCCACTGCGAGGGGTGCGGTGCAGGCCGGCCATCCACCCGACGCAGCGCACGGCAGCCCCGCCCGCTTAGACCAAACCCGCCGAGTGCCGCGCCAGCCCGGCCTGTATGTCTTCACGGCCCTGGGTTCTCGCGGCATCAGCCACGCGGCGCTGGGCGGCGAGGTGCTGGCGGCCTGGATCACCGGTGACCCGATGCCGGCGCCGGCCTCGCTGGTGGATGCGCTGGACCCCGCCCGCTTCATCGTCCGCCAGGTACGCCGACCGGGCCGGCTGGGCTGATCGGGCTGATCGGACTGATCGGGTTGATCGGGCTGCCCAGCCCGGCAACGGTCAGTCGAAGCTCAGCGTGCGCACACCCTGCGCCGTGCCCAGCAGGCACACGCGCGCCCGGTGGCGGGCAAAGATGCCCACCGTCACCACGCCGGGCCACTGGTTGACCTCGGCCTCCATGGCCAAGGGGTCGGCGATGGCCAGGCCGCGTACATCGAGCAGCACGTTGCCGTTGTCGGTGACGACGCCCGCACGCAGCGTGGCCTGGCCGCCGTAAGTCGACGCAAAGCGCCGCGCCACCTGGGCCGCGGCCATCGGAATCACCTCCACCGGCAGCGCGAAGCGGCCCAGCACGTCGACCAACTTGCTCTCGTCGGCGATGCAGACGATGCGGTCGGCCAGGTCGGCCACGATCTTCTCGCGTGTCAGCGCCGCGCCGCCGCCCTTGATCATGTGGCCGCGGGCGTCAATCTCGTCTGCGCCGTCGATGTAGACGGGGATGCGCTCGACCTCGTTGGCATCCAGCACCCGGATGCCCAGCGCCTGCAGCCGCGCCGTGCTCTGCACCGAGCTGCTGACCGCACCGGCGATGCGGTCCTTGATAGTCGCCAGCGCGTCGATGAAGCAGTTGACGGTGGAGCCGGTGCCCACGCCCACCACGGTGGCGGGCACCACGAAATCCAACGCAGCGCGGCCGACGAGGGCCTTCAGTTCATCCTGGGTCATGGCGGTGACGAGCGAGCCGGACAGGGCCGCAAAGTGGGTCTGGGACAATCCGCAATTATGGCTTTCGTCCCCTACGCCCTCACCCGCCCGTTCCTGTTCGGTCTCGACCCCGAGCGTGCCCACGACCTGACGATGGAGTCGATCGCCGCGCTGCAGGGCACGCCGCTGCAATGCCTGTGGGCACAGACCCGGGTGGATGACCCGGTCAGCGTGGCGGGGCTGAAGTTTCCCAATCGCATCGGCCTGGCCGCCGGGCTGGACAAGAACGGCCGCTGCATCGACGGCCTGGGCGCGATGGGCTTCGGCTTCATCGAGGTCGGCACCGTCACGCCCCAGGGCCAGCCCGGCAACGCCAAGCCGCGCATGTTCCGCCTGCCCGAACGGCAAGCGTTGATCAACCGGCTGGGCTTCAATAACGAGGGCCTGGCGGCCTTCATCGCCAACGTGCGGCGCTCGCGCAGCTTTCGCGCCGGCGGCGGCATCCTGGGCCTGAACATCGGCAAGAACGCCGCCACGCCGATCGAGAACGCCGCCAGCGACTACCTGACGGGCCTGGACGGCGTCTACCCGCATGCCGACTACGTGACGGTCAACATCAGCAGCCCCAACACCCGGAACCTGCGCGCGCTTCAGGGCGATGCCGCGCTGGACGCGCTGCTGGGCGTGCTGCAGCAGCGGCGGCAACAACTGGCCGCTCAACATCGGCGCAAGGATGGTCGGGCCGTACCGCTGTTCGTCAAGATCGCGCCCGACCTGGATGATGCGCAGGTCAAGGTGATCGCTGCCACGCTGAAAGCCAACGGCATTGACGGCGTGGTGGCCACCAACACCACCATCGCCCGCGACGCGGTGATGGGCCTGCCGCATGCCGATGAGGCGGGGGGCCTGAGCGGGCGGCCGGTCTTCGAAGCCAGCAACCGGGTGATCGCCCAGTTGCGCGCCGAATTGGGCGCGGGCTATCCGATCATCGGCGTGGGCGGCGTGATGAGCGGCGCCGACGCGCGGGCCAAGCTCAAGGCCGGTGCCGATCTGGTGCAGGTCTACACCGGGCTGATTTACAAGGGGCCGGCGCTGGTGGCCGAGGCGGCGCGGGCGGTCAAACGCGGCTGAGGGCCACGCGGGCGGTCTGGCTGCAAGCGTCCGCGGCCATCGCGAAGGTGATGCGGCTGGCGCCCGGCGGCAGAAAACCCTGGCCATTCAGCACCGCCTGGAGCGTCACGGTCGCGTGCTGGAGCCGCGGTGGGCGCGTTTCGGTGTGTGCGGCAGCGAACGGACCGCGCGGCGGGTGCTGGATAGGCTGATCCGCATGTTGCCCATGCGAATCGAAATGCCATCCTGATGTGCACCGCGCACGCTGACGGGCACCGCTGGGGCCGGCCATCGGGCAGGGCGCGGGCAGCCCTCTCGTTGCTCGTCCTCGTCGTTGCCGTGCTCGCGCGCCATGCCGCCGCCACGGTGGTAGAGCCGACGCGCGACGATGAAGTGATCGAACGCTTGCCTGCGGTGTCGGGCAGCCGTGCCGAGTTGAAGCGCCTGCGTCAGCAGCATGCGGCCAACCCGACGGTTGTGGCACCTGCGGTGTTGCTGGCGCGTCGCTACCTGGACGAGGCACGAAGCCAGGGCGATCCACGCTATGCCGGATTGGCGTTCGCGGTCCTCGCCGTCTGGAGAACGCCTGCCACTGCCCCCGACGATGTGCTCCTCCTGCAGGCCACGCTGCAGCAGTTCGTCCATGATTTCGAGCCTGCTGCGGCCAACCTGCAACGGTTGGTGCAGCGCAATCCGGCCAACGCCCAGGCCTGGCTGACCCTGGCCACGGTGCAGCGGGTACAGGGCCGGTATGCACAGTCCGATCTCGCGTGCGCCGGCCTGCTCGCCATCGACGCCGGGCCCAGCGCCCTCTACGCGCGCGCCTGCCAGGCGGAGAACGACAGCCTGCGCGGCGAATTCCAGCGGGCGCGGGACAGTGTCGGCGGCCTGCTGGGCAGCTCGCAGCTTGCTGCCCCTGCGCGCAACTGGCTGCTGACAACGTTGGCTGAAAGCGAGGCCCGCGCCGGCCGACCGGCGCAGGCTGAGCGCGCTTACCAGCAAGCCCAGGCAGCGCAGGCCGAAGCCTACACCGCGCTGTCCTACGCCGACTTCCTGCTGGGCGAAAAACGTCCCGCCGAAGCGCTGGCGCAGCTGAAAGGTCAACCCCGCACCGACGCGGTTCTGCTGCGACTAGCGATCGCGGGTACCCAGCTTGACAGCGCGCAGGCGCGACGCGACGTGGCCGAGTTGCGTCAGCGCATGGCGCTGGCGAACCAGCGGCCCGAAGCACGAACGACGCACGCCCGCGAGGGCGCGATGTTCGCACTGTGGATCGACAAGTCGCCTCGCCGGGCGCTGGACCTGGCGCGCGAGAACGTGAAGCATCAGCGCGAGCCACTGGACCTGCTCGTGTTCGCACAGGCAGCTGCATCAAGCCAGGATGCAGCAGCGCTGCGCGATGTGGCGTCGCTCATCCAGGCCATGGGTCTGCGCGACAGGCGCGTCGATGCGCTGCTGTAAGGCCTTGCTGGCCGGATCGTTCCTGCTCGTCGGCTCGGGGGTGCAGGCCCACAAATCCAGCGACGCCTATGTGCAGCTGAGCGGCGGCGTCGGTGCTGAAGTTGCGGTCAGGGTGGACGTTGCGCTGCGCGATCTCGACGCGGCGCTGGACCTCGACACCAACGGCGACGGCCAGCTCACCTGGGCGGAAGTCCGCTTCGCCTGGCCCGCCATCGAGGCCTATGTCACGGCGAATTTGCAGCTCGACGGCTGTGCGCTGCGCGCCGCCACGCGTTCCCTTGAACGCCGGATCGACGGCGTGTACGCCGCACTGCAATGGCGGCCCGAATGCCATCTCGCCACCGCGCCATCGATCCGCTATGCGCTGCTCGCTGACGTCGACCCGACCCATCGAGGCATCGCGCGCATCGAATGGGCAGGCGCCGCATCGGAGCTGCGGGTCTTGGTGCCTCAGATCGGCTCGACGCACCAACCGCCGCCTGCCAGCAACGCGCCTTTGACTGCAGGCGCATCAACGTCGTCGGTGGCAGCGTCGGTGGCAGGGTCGGCTGAAGTAACACCCCAGCCGGCAGCAGCAGCCAGCGCGCATGCGGCCGGCGCCGACGCGACCGCGGTGTCCGAATCAGCCCCTCCCGACGGGGCCGCCATCGCCCCGCTGCAGTTCCTTCGCGAGGGCCTGCGGCACATCCTGACCGGCTACGACCACGTGCTGTTTCTGTTTTGCCTGTTGCTGCCATCGGTCATGCGCCGCACGGTACGGGGCTGGCAGCCCGTCGACCGGCTGTCGCAGGCGGTGTGGCCCGTGGCCGGCATCGTCACTGCGTTCACCATCGCCCACTCGATCACGCTGGCCCTGGCGGCCACGGGCACGTTCGCCCTGGCACCGGCCTTCATTGAGTCGGCAATCGCCGTCACCATCATCCTGGCGGCGTTCGACAACTTGCGGCCGATCTTCGGTGGGCGACGCGCGCTGGTGACCTTTGGATTCGGCCTCATCCACGGCTTCGGCTTCGCAGGCGTGCTGGCCGAGTTGAACCTGCCACCCCGCCAATTCGCCTGGGCGTTGCTGCAGTTCAATGTCGGCCTCGAGTTGGGGCAACTGCTCATCGTCGCGGTGGTGACCACGCTGCTGTTCGCGTTGCGCCGCGGTGTGCACTACCCGGGCTGGTTCGTTCGGGGCGGCTCGCTGGTCGCGATGTCAATTGGTGCGATCTGGCTGGTGGAACGCACGGCCCAGGTGTCGCTCCTGCCCTTGTGAACAGCCGGGAGGGCGGCGACTGCGCGATGCCTGTGGCCATCGCCCGCCCGCCTTGCAGCAGTTCATCATCATCCGGTTGAAGGGGCGCACCCGTTGGTGCGCCCCCGGTTTCAGGTCAGCGGCGTCGGCTCTGCCGTCTCGTCGGCAGGCACGGCAAACGTGTCCTTGAGCGTCAAGGGCTCCGACGACTCGTCACTGGCGCTCAGGCCCAGGATGAAGCTGACGAACGCGGCCGTGCTGAGGCCCGCGCTGTCCGGAACTTCGGTGCTGGCCGTTGGCGGCAGGGGATCGTCGTCGTCATCGCCCCAGCAGCCTGCCAGGCCCATGGCCACGATCAAGCCCGTCGCGGCCAGCAGCTTTCGATGATTTTTCATGCCGGCCTCACGGGTAGACCGTGCCAGCGGCAGCGGCGGGGTTGAAATTGCCGGGCAACGGAGTCGTCAGGTAAGGGAACGCTACGCCATAGTTGGCTGCTGTCTTGCGCACACCGTCGGTCAGCGCCAACCCTCCGGCCGGTGCGTCGGCGGGCTTGCAGCCCACTTTCAGGGTGTCGGTGGCACCGGTCAGCACGCACAGCGCGCCCATCGACACCCGCAGCGACAGATCCACAACATCGTCGGCCGGACGACGCCCATTCGGGAAGCCGGCGTTGTCGCCAGCCGCCACGCCCAGCGGGTTCTGCGCACCTGCCGCCGTCACCGGAATCGACGTGTTGAGCCGCAGCATGTCCGAAAGCACCACCGTGGTCGGCTGGTTCACGCCGCTGATGCCCTTCAGGAAGACGGTGACCAGGTCGGTCCGCGGGAAGTTGGTCGGTGCCACGGCGGCGGGAAACAGCGTCTGGATCAGCGCCGGCAGCACCGGGTTGGTGACGTAGTCGGAAAAGTTCGCGGCATCGTTCTTCGGCTTGGAAGCATTGAATTTGTCCTTGTCGTCGATGCCGATGATCAGCTCGTTGACCAGCGGCATGCCCAGACGAGACACCTGGGTCCAGGCACCTCCGCTGCGCGTGACCTTGCCCAGGCCCGTGGGCGGTGAGCCGTCCAGCAAGCGGCCTTGGCGCAGGCTGGCGGTGGTGTAGGCGCCGATCACCGGGTCGGTGCCGGCGGTCAGGCAGCTGATCGGCAGTTCCATCGCCAGGGTGCTGACGTTCTTGCCTTCCAGGTCGTTGTTGTTGCCACCGACCTCCGCGCCGAGCGGATTCAGGTTGAACAAGTCGAAGGCACGGCCCACGGCAATGTAGAACGGCTCCTTGCGCTGACCGACGAACACCCGTCCGGGTGTGCTGCAGCCCGGGATCACGACGTCGTAGACATGCTGGTTGGCGTAGGTGGCATAGCCCGTTGCGCTACCGAAAACCTTGTCGCCGATGTTGTCCACCGGCTTGTCGAAGACCGTGGCGCCGCCGGAGGCGTTGGTCACAGAGCTGCGCGCGGTTCGACGGCCGTTGCGCAGCACGTCGATGGTGAAGGTTTCGCGCACGTTCAGCGCAGCCGGATTGACACCTGAGATCACGTTGCTGTTGATCAACGGGATCTTCACGGCCTTGCCGCCGATCGTCAGCGCGGTGGCCTTGGATGTGTTGGTGAAGCGGAACTGGAAGGTCAGGTCCTCGACCGCGTCGCCGTTGTTGTCGATATGGACCTCGTAGAGAGCCTCCGGACTGAACATGTGGAAGTTCGGCCCGCCCTGAGGATCCTGGAACGGGATGTAGTTGGCCAGGATCGTGACGAAGTTCTGGCGGCTGGCCTCGTAGCTGCGGAACATGTACAGGTCCGTCGCGTCGAGCTTCGGCTGCCCGCTGATGAACGGCGCCTCGCGGTGGCTGGACGCGTGGGCAGAGGGCATCGCTATCAGTGCGGCGGCCAGACCGAGGCCGAGCGAGCCAATGGCCCCACTCAGGCGAGACGGGGTGTAGGGGCAGGTCTTCATGGGGTTCTCCGGGCATTGGGGCTGAACAGGGTCTGGGTGCTGTCCCGTTTCGAGATGGCATTCAAACCCAGTGGGTCCGTCGCGCATGCCAACGAACTCCAGCACCTACCGTAAGCGCATGTCAGCCAGCCCACCGTGCGGCGCCACACAAAGGCCCAAGCCGATGACCGCCTGTCGGCGACGAACGCCCGACGCGTCAACGGGCAGGCGCTCGAAGCCGATGGCGAGCGGAACCTGATCCGTCGGGACGGTCCCTGCAGCATGACGACGGCAGGCCGCCCGCGCCGCATCACACCAGCGTCACGCCCGTCTTGCTCTGCAACTCTTCGCGGCTGACGCCGGGGGCGGTCTCCACCACCTTCAGCCCGTGCGGGGTGACGTCCATCACCGCCAGGTCGGTGATGATGCGGTCGACCACGCCCAGGCCGGTCAGCGGCAGCGTGCAGGCGGGCAGGATCTTCAGGTCGAAGCCGCCATCCTTGCGCTTGGCCACGTGCTCCATCAGCACCACCACGCTCTTGACGCCGGCCACCAGGTCCATCGCGCCGCCCATGCCCTTGACCATCTTGCCGGGGATCATCCAGTTGGCCAGGTCGCCCTTCTCGCTGACCTGCATCGCGCCCAGGATCGACAAATTGATCTTGCCGCCGCGGATCATCGCGAAGCTCTCATGGCTGCCGAAGATGCTGCTGCCGGGGATGGTGGTCACGGTCTGCTTGCCGGCGTTGATCAGGTCGGGGTCGACCTCGCTTTCGTCGGGAAAGGCGCCGATGCCCATCATGCCGTTCTCGCTCTGCAGCCAGACCTCGATGCTGGGGTCAACGAAGTTGGCCACCAGCGTGGGCAGGCCGATGCCGAGGTTGACGTAGAAGCCGTCCTGCAATTCCTTGGCCGCGCGCGCGGCCATTTGATCGTGTGTCCAGGCCATCGTCATGCTCCTTTGGGATTCTGCTGGGTGGTGCGCTTCTCGATACGCTTCTCGGGCGCGGCGTTGAGCACGAGGCGATGCACGTAGATGCCGGGCAGGTGCACCGCATCGGGGTCGAAGCTGCCGGTCTCGACGATCTCCTCCACCTCCACCACGCTGATCTTGCCGGCCATGATCGCCGCCGGGTTGAAGTTGCGCGCGGTGCGGCGGAAGATCAGGTTGCCGGCCTTGTCGGCCTTCCAGGCCTTGCCGAGCGCCACGTCGGGCAGCAGCGCGCGCTCCATCACGTAGGTGTGGCCGTCGAACTCGCGCTGCTCCTTGCCTTCGGCCACCAGCGTGCCCACGCCGGTGCGGGTGAAGAACGCCGGGATGCCGGCACCGCCGGCGCGCAGCCGCTCGGCCAGCGTGCCCTGGGGCGTGAATTCCAGCTCCAGTTCCCCGGCCAGGTACTGGCGCTCGAACTCCTTGTTCTCGCCGACGTAGCTGCTGATCATCTTCTTGATCTGCCGGGTTTCCAGCAGCTTGCCGAGGCCGAAGCCATCGACGCCGGCGTTGTTGCTGATGGCGGTGAGGTTCTTCGCGCCGCTGTCGCGCAGCGCGTCGATCAGGGCCTCGGGGATGCCGCAGAGGCCGAAGCCGCCCACGGCCAGCAACTGGCCGTCGTGGACGATGCCGGCCAGCGCCGCGGCGGCGCTGGGATAGATCATGTTCATGGCGGGGGTCTCTCGGTGTGAAGTCGGGACGGCGCGAAGCGTACTACGTACGGCGTTACGTAGGGGCTACGTAAAATCGCTTAAACCCTGACCCGCCCGCGCCGCCCCCCTTCCCGCCCCGCCCCCTCCCGGCCCCCAACCCCGAAAGCCAGCCCATGCCCGCCGACACCCCCGTCGACCTGAATGCCCTGCAGACGCTGCTGACCACGGTGGTCGCACCCTGGGTGGCTGAACTGGATCTGCGGGTGCTCGCGGCCACACCCGGCGAAGTGACGCTGGCGTTGCCGATCGCGCCGCGCCATGTGCACGGCGGCGGCGTGCTGTGCGGCCAGACGATGATGGCCGCGGCCGACACCGCGATGATCCTGGCCATCGTCAGCCAGACCGGCGCCTTCAAGCCGATGACCACCGTGCAGCTGCAAACCAGCTTCTTGCGGCCAATCCCCGGCAAGCCAGCGGGCGGCCCAGCCGGCGATGGCTGTGGCGGTGGCGATCGCGACGGCGATGGCCCGCCCGCCGAGGCCCGCGTGATCGCCCGCGTGCTGCGGCTGGGCAAGAGCCTGGTGTTCGGCGAGATCGAGGTGCAGGATCCGGCCGGCCGCCTGGCCGCCCACGCCACCACCACCTACGCGCTGTTGTGACAGGCGACACCGCGCCGCGCGCGGTGGCCGGCGCAGCACCGTGCGACCCGGGCGCCGCTGCAGCCCCCGGCGCTGATCTGCCGCTGGACTACCGCATCGCCTTCGACCTGGCGCCAATCGGCCTGGTGCTGTCGCGCCAGCGCCAGATCGTCGACTGCAACCAGCAGCTGCTGACGATGTTCGGCGCCCAGCGCGACCAGTTGGTGGGCCGCAGCTTCGAGCTGCTGTACCCCACGGCCGCCGAGTTCGAGCGCACCGGCGTGCGCATCGTCGCCAGCCTCGATGCCCGGGGCTGGTATGCCGACGACCGGGTGATGAAGCGGCTGGACGGCGCACAGCGTGGCGAGCTGTTCTGGTGCCATGTGGTCGGTCGCGCCATCGACCCCGGCCAGCCGCACGCGGCAGGCATCTGGGCGTTCGAAGATTTGTCGTCCAAGCGCAAGCTGAAGGTCGATTTCACCGCCCGCGAGCGCGAGATCGCTGCGTTGCTGATCGACGGCCTGACCAGCAAGCTGATCGGCAAACGGCTGGGCATCAGCCCGCGCACGGTGGATGTCTACCGCGCCCGGCTGATGCGCAAGGTGGGCGCGGCGACCACGCCGGAGCTGGTCAACAAGCTGCTGGCGGGTTGAATGTAGCCCCCGGCTTCGGGGTACCAAAGCCACCCCCCGCGGGGGTGCCCAGGCCGCTTGGGGCGGCCCGGCGCTGGCCTGGCCCCGGCTTGGGGCCATCGAAGCCGCCCGCTATCGCGGGTGGCGGGTCAGCCCAGCAGCGAGCGGATGTGATCGGGCAGCGGCACCGACTTCTGCGCCTTGAAGTCCGACCAGACCACGGTGGCGCCGCCAGTCGAGTGGATCACGCCGGGTTGGTCCACCCGCTCCAGCGTGGCGTAGGTGTCGACGGTGCTGCGGCCCAGCGCGCCCACATAGTTGCGCGCCAGCAGGTCGCCCGGGTAGGCCAGCTGCTTGATGAAGTTGCAGAACGCGTTGACGATGATCGGACCGATGTCTCCGCCCTCGGGCCGCACGCCGATGTGGGTGAACCAGTCGATGCGCAGCGTCTCCATGTAGCGGAAGTAGACGGCGTTGTTGACATGGCCCATCGCATCCATGTCGCCCCAGCGGATGGGGATGACCATCTCGTAGACCAGCTTCTTGTCGTCGGGAATGTCGAATCGCATGCTTGGGCCAGGTTCGGTTACGGGGTTCAAGCGGCAGGGTCGGCAGGGTCGGCCGGCGTGGTGGCCACGGCGGTGGAAAACCCCAGCTCGGCCGCCATGCGCAGCACCAGCGCCCGCAGTTCGGCGAGTTCGCTGCCCTGATGGGCCAGCTCGGCCTTCAGCGCCACCAGTTCACCCACGCTGATCGGGTCGGCATCGCTGCTGCCGTGCGCTTCGCGCGGTGCGGTCATCTGCACGTCACCGCACAGCAGGTGGGCCCAGCGCGGCTCGCGGGCGCCTGGGGCGCGCGGCAGCAACAGCGCACGCGGCGGGTAGCGGTCGGCCAGCTCCTGCAGCACCGCCTCGATCGCCGGGATGTCGGCAAAGCGGTGCAGGCGCTCGGCGTTGGCGCGCAACTCGGCCAGGGTCTGCGGGCCGCGCAGCATCAGCACCGCCAGCAGCGCGGCAGCCGGCGTCGGCACATTGAGGCCGCGGGCGGCGTTCTGCTCGTACTTGCTGACGCGCCCGCCGCTGCTCTCGAAGACCAGGCTCATGCCCTTGAGTCCGTCGATGGCCGCCAGCACATCGGCGTCGCCGGCCTCGATCACCGGGTCGCGAGCGGTCTTCTGGTTGCAGCCGGCCACCAGCGAATTGAGCGACAACGGGTAGGTGTCAGGCACGGTGGCGTGCTTTTCAACCAGCACGCCCAGCACGCGGGCTTCCAGGGGCGTCAATGCGCGCGCCATGTCGCCTCAAGCACCAAAGCCGTCGTCGGCGGACAGGATGGCGCCGTTGATGAAATGGCTCTCGTTGGCGCACAGCATCATCAGCGCGCTGTTCAGGTCTTCGGGCTTGCCCACGCGCTTGCGCGGCGTCATGTTCATCAGCTTCTGGCCGGCTTCGGTCTGCCAGTGGGCGTGGTTCAGCTCGGTGTCGATGTAGCCCGGGCACAGCGCGTTGGTGTTGATGCCGAACTTGCCCCACTCCAGCGCCATCGCGCGGGTCATGTGGATCACCGCGGCCTTGCTCATGCTGTAGACGCCGATCTGGCTCAGCACCTTCAGCCCGGCCATCGACGCCACGTTGACGATGCGCCCGCCGATGAAGGTGCCGGGCGCAGCGCCGCGGCTGCGCGCGATCATGCGTTTGGCCACCTCTTGGGCGACGAAGAAGGCGCCGCGGGTGTTGGTGCCCATCACGTAGTCGTAGTCCTCCGGGCTGACGTCGACCAGCTTCCGCGTCGTGCTGACACCGCTGTTGTTGACCAGGATGTCGATCGTGCCCATCTCGGTTTCGGCATGGGCCACTGCCGCCTTGATGCTGTTGGTATCGGTCACGTCGAGCTCGACCACATGGGCATCACCGCCCATCGATTCGAGCTCGGCGCGCAGGGTCTTCAGTCGGTCGATCCGGCGCGCCGCCAACACCACCGCGGCGCCCGACTGGCTCAGCGTGCGGGCGAACTGCGCGCCCAGCCCGCTGGAGGCGCCGGTGACGAAGGCCACGCGGCCGGAGAGATCGATGTTGTAGCTCATGGTGCGGTCGCAGTCGGAAGAGGGATTCGAGGCAGCCTGCCTGGCTTAACAGGCCAGGCGACAGGTCGGCAAATTCACGATAGCACGCGGCGCCGGGCCCGCGGATCAGACCCGGTCGGCGGCTGCCGGCAGACCGGTCAGCCCGTGGCAAGCGTCAGCGGCAGCGGCAGCGTCGGGGCCTGGCCACGCGATCGGCGCAGCAGGTCCAGCCAGTCGTCGACCGCCATCGGCCGTGCGAAGTGGTAGCCCTGGAACTCGTCGACGCCCATCGCCGCCAACGCGGCCAGTTGCGACGGCGTCTCCACGCCCTCGGCCACGGTGCGCATGCCCAGCACGCGGCACATCTGGACGATGCTTTCCAGCAGCCGGCTGGCGGACGGGTCGGCGCCGATGTCCATCACGAAGCTGCGGTCGATCTTGACCTTGTTGAACGGCAGGTGGCGCAGGTAGCTGAGCGATGAATAGCCGGTGCCGAAGTCATCGAGCGCCAGTGAAAAGCCCAGGCCGCGCAGGCGGTGCAGCAGCGGCGTCACCACATCCATGCTGTGCACCAGGGCCGATTCGGTCAGCTCGAGTTCCAGCATCCGGGGCTCGATGCCGTGGCGGCGGCAGGCCTGCAGCAGCAGGCTGTCCAGCCCGGGCTGCAGCAGCTGCTTGGGCGACAGGTTCACGGCCACCGGCAGGTCGTAGCCCAGTTCGGTGCAGTGGGCGGCCAGCTGCGCCGCGGCATGGGCGGCGTGGCGGCCCATCAGCTGGATCAGCCCCACCTTCTCGGCCAGCGGGATGAACTCGATCGGCGACACGCTGCCGAAGGCTTCGGTGGTCCAGCGCATCAGCAGCTCTGCGCCCACCGGGCGACCCTGCGCGTCGACCTTGGGCTGGGCAACGAAGCGGAAGCCGTTGCGGTCGGTGTCCACCCGCAGCAGGCTGATCATGCGCACCCGGCGCTGGGCGTCGTTGTCGAGCGAGCTGTCGAAGAACACCAGGCAGTTGCGGCCGCGCTCCTTGCCGGCGTACATCGCCGAATCGGCCTTGCGCAGCAGGATGTTGAGCTCGCAACCATCTTGCGGCGCCAGCACCGCGCCGATGGTGGGCGTCAACCGCAGCTCGTGCAGGCCGATCTCGAAGCGGCCGGCCAGCGCCGCCAGCACCACCTGGGCGGCCGAGCGCACTTCCGTGTCGCCGCTGCCGGGCGGCAGCAGCAGGATGAATTCGTCGCTGCCCCAGCGTGCCAGCAGCACGTCGTCGGGCAGCGACTTGCGCAGCCGCTCGCCGACCGCGTTGAGCAGGACATCGCCGTGGTCGTGGCCGTAGGAGTCGTTGATCTCCTTGAAGCCGTCGAGGTCGATGAAGAGGATGCCGAACCGCGGGTCAGCGTGGGCCAGCGCCTCGTCGATGCGCAGCTGGGTGGCCAGCCGGTTGGGCAGCCCGGTGAGTTCGTCGACCATCGCCATGCGCTGCAAGCGCTCTTCGGCCAGCCGGCGTTCGCGCAAGTCGTGCAGCGCCACCAGAAAACAATGGCGCCGGCCGTCGCTGGCCACCACCGCGGTGATCGACACCTCCACCGGCACCGGGCAGGCGCCGCCCAGCAACTCACGCTCGCCGCGCCAGATGCCGTCGGCCAGCACCTCGTCCAGCGGGCTGTCGGTCAAGGCCAGCCAATGCCGCAGGTCAGAGCCCGGCATGATGCCGCTGTCGTCGCCGGCCAGCCGCACCAGGGCCTCGTTGATCTCCAGCACGTTCCACTGCGCATCGACCACCGCCATCGCGTCGCGCGTGCTCGAGAAGGCGTGGGCCATCAGGCGCAGCGATTCTTCGGCCTCGCGTTGGGCGGTCACGTCCTTCAGGGTGCCCAACACCTGCTCGGCACGGCCGGTGGCGTCGCGCTGGAGCGCCCGGCCGCGCACCCGCAACCAGCGCTGCCGGCCGTCGGCGTCGTCGAGGCGGAACGAGACGTCGATGTCGGGATGGGCGCCGCGCAGGTGCAGTTGCCACGCCAGGCGCACCGAGGGCGCATCGTCGGGGTGGGCGCGGTCGAGAAACTCTTCGAGCTTCAGCCCGTCGACAAAACCCGGCAGCGACGGTCCGTCGCCCTCGCTGTGGTCGACGCGGATGCGGTTGCTGCCCACAGCCCACTCCCACACGCTCTCGCCACTGGCCCACAAGGCCAGTTGGACGCGGCGTTCGGCGGCTGGGGCGGCCGTCATCGACGGCGAGGGCGGGTGGCCATGCAGCAGGGCGGTCATCGGCTGGGGCGCAGCGCGGCCATGGCCGCTGCGGCAAACAAGGGTGGGGGGCTGAACCAGGGCATGCGCGAAAGATTCGGGCTGCACAAGGCTACCGCCACCACCGACCCGGGAATGGCACGAAAGGGGTGCGTACACCGGCCATCTCCCGCGCCAGCGCAGACCGGCGCAGCAGCGGCGCGGCACCGGCACAGAAAAGCACGATCGTGCTATTTTTACCCTCCCTGGTTAGAATCGAATCCATGCAGCCCGGCCGGGGTTGCAGCGACCCACCACGAGAAAAGGCACCTTGATGACACCGCAGGAGATCCTTACCCAGTACGGCCCGCGCGAGGCCATGGACTACGACGTGGTGATCGTCGGCGGCGGCCCTGGCGGCATGGCCACGGCCATCCGGCTGAAGCAGGTGGCGGCCACCCAGGGCCGCGAGCTGTCGGTGGTGGTGCTCGAAAAAGGCAGCGAGCCCGGCGCGCACATCCTGTCGGGCGCGGTGATGGACCCGATCGCGCTGACCGAGTTGATCCCCAACTGGCGCGACCTCGGCGCGCCGCTGAACCAGAGCGTCACCGGCGACCAGTTGCTGGTGCTCAGCGAAGACGGCACCTCGACCATCCCCGACTGGCTGATGCCCGACTGCTTTCACAACGAAGGCAACTTCGTCATCAGCCTGGGCGCGGTGACCAAGTGGCTGGGCGAGCAGGCCGAGGCGCTGGGCGTCGAGGTGTTCCCGGGTTTCAGCGCTGCCGAGGTCTTGTACGACGAGCGCGGCGCGGTGCGCGGCGTGGCCACCGGCAACCTGGGCGTGGGCAAGGACGGCGTGCCGAACGACGGCTTCCAGCTGGGCATGGAGCTCACCGGCAAGTACACCGTGTTCGCCGAAGGTGCGCGCGGCCATCTGGGCAAGCAGCTGATCGCCAAGTACAAGCTGGATGAAGGCCGCGACCCGGCCAGCTGGTCGATCGGCATCAAGGAGCTGTGGGAAGTCCCCGCCGAGCAAGCGAAGCCCGGCCTGGTGGTGCACACCAGCGGCTGGCCGTTGACCGACGGCAGCTTCGGCGGCGGCTTCATCTACCACCTCGAAGGCAACAAGGTCACGCTGGGCTATGTGCTGGGGCTGGACTACCAGAACCCCTGGATGAGCCCGTTCGAGGAAATGCAGCGCTGGAAGACGCACTACGCCATCCGCGGCCACATCGAAGGCGGCAAGCGCATCGGTTACGGCGCGCGCGCCATCAACAACGGCGGCCTGCAGAGCCTGCCCAAGCTGGTGTTTCCGGGTGGCGCACTGATCGGCTGCGACGCCGGCTTCATGAACGCGGCCCGCATCAAGGGCAGCCATGCGGCGATCAAGAGCGGCATGCTGGCGGCCGAGGCGGTGGCCGAGGCGCTGGCCGCCGGCCGCAGCGCCGACGAGTTGTCGGCCTATCCGGCAGCCTTCGAAGCCAGCTGGCTGCATGCCGAGCTGAGCCGCACCCGCAACTTCAAGCCCTGGTTCCACAAGGGCCCGACCGTGGGCACGCTGATGACCGGCGTCGAGCAGTGGCTGATGCCCAAGCTCGGCATGAAAGTGCCGCCCTGGACCATCCACCGCCACGAGGCCGACCACACCCACCTGCTGCCGGCCGACCAGTGCCGCCAGATCGACTATCCCAAGCCCGATGGCCTGCTGACCTTCGACCGGCTGAGCTCGGTGTTCATCAGCAATGTCAACCATGAAGAAAACCAGCCGTCGCACCTGACGCTCAAAGACGCCAGCGTGCCGGTGGCCATCAACCTGGCCCGGTACGCCGGGCCCGAGAGCCGCTACTGCCCGGCCGGCGTCTACGAGTACGTCAAGAACGACGACAACTCCGACCGGCTGCAGATCAATGCGCAGAATTGTGTGCACTGCAAGACCTGCGACATCAAGGACCCGACCCAGAACATCGTCTGGGTCACGCCGGAGGGCGGTGGCGGGCCCAACTACGCCGGCATGTAGGCCCGGCGCGGCGCTGCAGGCGCCGCTGCCGAAGCTGACCCCGCCCTGACCCCCCAGGAGGCCGTCGGGCTTGGGGTTGAAGTAGGCGGTCGCACGGCCGTTGATCGCCGCCTGGCTGCCGGGCGATGGGCGAACAATCCGCGGCATCATGCAAGTGCTCCGGCTCAATGAGGTGCTGACCCGCGTGGTGGCCTGGCACAACCGGCACCCGCTGGCGCGCCGCATCCAGGCCTCGCAGGTGCACAGCATCGGCGAGGTGCTGCTGCCGTTTGCCAGCACGCTGCCGCTGGTCGCCACGGCACCCGCCACGCCGGCGCCCGCGGGCCCGGCGGCGGCGCGTACCGGTGAGACCCTGGCCGACCTGGTGTCGTCCCGCGCCGCGGCCAAGCCCGCTGCTGCTGCTGCTGCCGCTGCTGCCGCTGCTGCCGCTGCTGCTGCTGCTGCCGCTGCTGCCGCTGCTGCCGCTGCTGCCGCTGCTGCAGCGGTTGCAGAGGCCTTGCCGGGGCTGGAGGTGCATTCGGTGCTGCCCGGCGAGACCACCGACCCGGCCATTGACCTTGACCTGTTGGCGCCCCCGCCTGTGCCCGAGCCCGCGGCCGAGTCCGTGCCCAAGGCCGCGCCCGAACCGAGGTCGGAACCCGCTGCCGGCAACAGCGGTGCGGGTGATGGCGCGCCTGTCGATCCGGTGGCGCCAGTGCCGGCCGAACCGGAGTCCGCCCCGGACAGGGGTCCAGCGGCCAACCCGGCAGCCGCGGCGGCGGCGCCGGCGATCGCTGCGGTGGCAGCGCACGGCGACTCCCCCGACATCGATTCGGCAGACGCCTGCGACGAGCCGCCAGGCTTCAGCGCGGCCGCAGCCGCGCCGCTGGCCTGGCCCACCGCAGCACCGGTGGGCTGGCTGGGCCGGGTCTGGGCGCGCCTGACCGGACGCCGGCCGGGCTGGCCACGGCTGGCAGCCGCCTTCAGCCGCGACTTCATCTGGCCGCTGTCGCCGCAGGCGGTGGCACGCTGGGCCCAGCGCCACGGCGCGATCCAATCGCTGGCGCCCGCCGACTGGCCGCGCCGGCAGGTGGCCGTCGACCCCGTCCGCCTGGGCCCGCTGCGCCAGTCCGGCCTGGCGCACACGGTGCAGTTGCACCTGCTGACCGCAGCCATCGGCGTGGGCGATCGGCGCATCCGCGTGCTAATGGACGGCAACGGCCACATCGTCGGTCCGCGGGCCTACAGCCGGCCCCGCTCGGCGGCCGCCGCCGGCCTGCTGCTGGCGGTCTTGCTGGGCGCCGGCTGGCTATCAGGCGGCCTGCGCCCGGCGGGCGATCTCTACGGCGATCGCGACGGCGATGGCGACGGCGCGGCGCTGGCAGCCCGGGCCGCCTCCGCTGCCCTGACCGCGTCAGGGTCAGGGTCAGGGTCAGGGTCAGGGTCAGGGTCAGGGTCAGCGGCAGCGGCAGCGGCAGCAACGGCAGCGGCCGCATCGCAGGCATCCGCCGCAGGGGCTGCGTCCGCCGCGTCAGACTCGTCAGACTCGTCAGCCTCTGCACGGGCGGTAGCGGCGGCCAGCGCACCTGCGGCGATCGGCGCCGCTGCCGCAGCGCGAGCCGCCTCGGCCGCCGACACGCCAGCGGGCCCGGCGACCGCCACTGCAAATACCACCGCAACGGCCTCGGCCACCGCCTCGGCCCCCGCCGCTCTGCCGACCCTTACGACACCGCCAGCCGGGGCCTCGGCCGACACCGGTCGGCTGGGCCGCATCCGGCCGACCCTGAGCGAGGACGATCGGCAGCGGGCCAGGCAACAGGCGGCCGAACTGCGTGCGGCGCCCGGCGGGGTGGCCGCCGCGGCCGCTGCCGCGCCCACCACGGCGGCCGCCCTGCCGACCACCGTGTATGCCGTCGTCAGCCGACCCAGCCGCCAGCGCGAAACCGCCGCCAGCGGCCTGGTGGTGATGCGGTCCGTCGTCGCCCGCCTGTCACCGCCCGTGCCCGAGCACCGCGAGTTGATGCAGCAGCAAGGCGAGTGGCGTGCGGCCTGGTGGCCCTTCGCCAGCCAGGTGGATGCCGAACGGGCGCGGGTGATGCTGGCCGCGCGCGGGCTCAAGGCCGAGGTGGTGGAGTTCTGAGCCTTGCCACAGCGCGACGCTCGAGCCCGCGCGCCCGAGCGCCCCGAGCGCCCAGACCCTGCGCGCCACCACGGGCCTGGGTTTGAGCACAATGGGTTGGATGACCGCCTGATCGCCGTGTCACCGGGCCACCACGCTGTCACCCGCCTTCGGCCAAAGCAGCCCGCAGCGGGCCGCGATGATCACCCCACAACACGCCACAACACCGCCACCAGGATGCGCATGCGCTCAAACCCCCGTCACTTCCGCCTGGCCTTGTCAGCCTTCGCCTGCCTGCTGGGCGCTCCTGCCGCGTTCGGCCAGGCTTTCGACGCCGTTCGCCTGTATGGCGCCGCCCCGGGCGAAGACGCTGCCCTGGTGGGGGCCGTGCTGATCGCCGGCACCGCCTACGCCGGCTCGGACGAGCGCCGCACGATGTTGGTGCCGCTGCTCGACTATCAATGGACCAACGGCTGGTTCGCCGGTACCGCCAACGGCATCGGCGTCAACCTGTCGAAACGGCCCGACCTGCAGTACGGCGTGCGCCTGACGGCCGATTTCGGCCGCAAGGCCAGCCGCAGCGACGCGCTGCGCGGCATGGGCGACATCGACGCCGCCGCCGAGGTCGGCGCGTTTTTCAACCAGTCGGTGACGCGCGAAGTCTTTTTGACCTCGTCGCTGCGCTACGGCGCCGGCGATGGCGGCATGGTGCTCGACCTGGGCGCTGGCTACTCCACCGCGCTGGCACCGGCCTGGCGGCTGGCAGTGGGTGGCGCGGTGACGCTGGCCGATGCGGCCTACCTGCAATCGTTCTTCGGCGTCGACAGCCCGCAGGCGGCGGCCAGCGGCTATGCCGAGTACCGGCCTGGCGCCGGCCTGCGCGATGTCCGGGCCAACCTGGCGCTGACCTATTCGTTCAGCCGCCAGACCAGCCTGACCACCGGCTTGTCGGTCAGCGCGCTGCAGGGCGATGCCCGCGACAGCCCGCTGGTCCGCCAGGCCACCACCACCAGCGGCGTGATGGTGTTGTCCTACGCCTTCTGACCCGCAGGGCGCCGATTCGGGCGCTCTGGCCGACCGACGGAGACTTCTCATCGACAGAGGTCGGTCGCGGCCGACCGCCTGTCGGCGCACCGCCGACGGACCGACGCTTGACCGGCAGCGCCGTGGGACGGCACTCTGCAGCCGCAGGGCGGCGCCCAGGCCCGACAGCCTCCTAGCCCGACTTTGTCAAGATTCCGCCCTCTCTCGGCCCTTGCTCCCTGCAACCCCTTGCCTGCATTGGGTTTCGTCACCACGATGAAATGTAGTGCCATAATAGTTTACGTGGCTTGATCCAAAGTGCCACGTTTCGTG
>JBBQVF010000057.1:0-28000 GCA_038211805.1 Burkholderiales bacterium
CCCATGGCGAAGCCCTTGGCGATGTAGTGGCGCACGAACCAGATCACGATCGCACCGGGCACGATGGTCAGCGTGCCGGCCGCCGCCAGCGTGGCCCAGTCCATGCCGCTGGCGCTGACGGTGCGCGTCATCGTCGCGACGATGGGCTTGGCGTTGACGCTGGTCAGCGTGCGCGCCAGCAGCAATTCGACCCAGCTGAACATGAAACAGAAGAACGCGGCCACGCCCACGCCGGCCTTGATCAGCGGCAGGAAGATGGTGATGAAGAAGCGCGGGAAGCTGTAGCCGTCGATGTACGCGGTCTCGTCGATCTCGCGCGGTATGCCGCTCATGAAGCCTTCGAGGATCCACACCGCCAGCGGCACGCTGAAGACCAGGTGCGCCATCGCCACCGCCAGGTGGGTGTCCATCAGGCCCAGCGTGGTGTAGAGCTGGAAGAACGGCAGCAAGAAGACGGCCGGCGGCGTCATGCGGTTGGTCAGCAACCAGAAGAACAGGTGCTTGTCGCCGAGAAAGCTGTAACGGCTGAAGGCATAGGCCGCGGGCAGCGCCACCACCAGCGTCATCGTCATGTTGATGGCCACGTAGATCAGGCTGTTGATGTAGCCCGAATACCAGGACTCGTCGGTGAAGATCTTGGCGTAGTTGGCCCAGGTGAACTGTTGCGGCAGCAGCGAGAAGCTGGCCACGATCTCCTCGTTGGTCTTGAAGCTCATGTTGACCATCCAGTAGATCGGCAGGATGGCGAACACCAGGTAGGCGACCAGGAAGATCGTGCGCTTGTGGAATCGATCCTCATGCATGGCTCTTGCCCTCCGCGTCAGCCGTGCCCACCCGCTGCATCCAGTTGTAGAGGATGAAGCACATCAGCAGGATGATCAAGAAGTAGATCAGCGAGAAGGCCGCGGCCGGCCCCAGGTCGAACTGGCCCACCGCCTTCTGGGTCAGGAACTGGCTGAGGAAGGTGGTGGCGTTGCCCGGCCCGCCGCCGGTCAGCACGAACGGCTCGGTGTAGATCATGAAGCTGTCCATGAAGCGCAGCAGCACCGCGATCATCAGCACGCCGCGCATCTTGGGCAACTGGATGTAGCGGAACACCGCGAACTTGCTGGCACCGTCGATGCGCGCGGCCTGGTAGTAGGCATCGGGGATGCTGCGCAGGCCGGCAAAAGCAAGCAGCGCGACCAGCGGTGTCCAGTGCCACACATCCATCACCAGCACGGTCAGCCAGGCATGCGTGGCGTTGCCGGTGTAGCTGTAGTCGATGCCCAGCTTCTGCAGCGTGGCGCCCAGCAGCCCGATGTCGGCCCGGCCGTAGATCTGCCAGATGGTGCCGACCACGTTCCACGGGATCAGCAGGCTCAGCGCCACCAGCACCAGCACCAGGCTGCTCTTCCAGCCGGTGGCCGGCATGCTCAGCGCCAGTGCGATGCCCAACGGGATCTCGACCGCCAGCACCGAAAGCGAATAGATGATCTGCCGCAGCAGGGCCTCGTGCAGCTCGGGGTCGCGCATCACCGAGGCAAACCATTCGGTGCCAACAAACACCCGCCGTTCGGGCGAGATGATGTCCTGCACCGAGTAGTTGACCACCGTCATCAGCGGCAGCACCGCCGAGAAGGCGACGCAGAGGAACACCGGCAGCACCAGCCACCAGGCTTTCTGGTTGACCGGCTTCATGTCAGTTGCTCCACCGCGCTTCGCGCGACCCGCGACGCATGAAACAGGTGCCAGCCAGCGAACGCCGCGGAACCGGCTTTGCCGGGCCGCTGGCGTTGCCCCCTTGAGGGGGCGCGCGAAGCGCGTAGGGGTTGTTTCATTTCCACCCCCACGGCCCGATGGGCCTGCCCCCCAAGGGGGCGGAAATCGCCTTGAGACGGCTCGGCGTCGATTTCATGGCAGCACCTCCGTGATCAGCGTTTCATCGGCCGCGTAAAAGCAGGTACGCGGCCCCGACAGCCCCAGGTACACGGTGGCACCGGCTTGCGGCGCGTGCGCCTCCGGTGCCAGCCGCAAGCGCACGGTGTGCTCGCCGATCCGGGCGGTCACCAGCCAGTAGGTGCCGATGTCCTGCGACTGCAGCACCGTGGCCGGCAGCGCGCCGGCAGCGCCGGCCTGCGCCAGCGTCACGTACTCGGGCCGCACACCCAGGCTCTCGGCGCCAGCCGGTGCACCGGGCAGCAGCGATGCCGGCAGAAAGTTCATGCCGGGCGAGCCGATGAAGTGGCCGACGAAGCGATGCGCCGGCCGGTCGAACAGCGCGTCGGCCGAGCCCACCTGCACCGCCTTGCCACGCGTCATCACCACCACCTGGTCGGCAAAGGTCAGCGCCTCGACCTGGTCATGGGTGACGTAGATCAGCGTCAGCTTCAGCTCGTGGTGGATCTGCTTCAACTTGCGGCGCAGCTGCCACTTCAGGTGCGGGTCGATCACCGTCAGCGGCTCGTCGAACAGCACCGCCGAAACGTCCTCGCGCACCAGGCCGCGGCCCAGGCTGATCTTCTGCTTGGCGTCGGCCGCCAGGCCGGCGGCGCGCTGGTTCAGCTGGCCGCTCATCTCCAGCATCTCGGCGATCTTGCCGACGCGGGCTTTGATGCGATCGGGCGCCACACCGCGGTTCTTCAGCGGAAAGGCCAGGTTCTGGGCCACCGTCATGGTGTCGTAGATCACCGGGAACTGGAACACCTGGGCGATGTTGCGCGCCTGCGGCGTCTTGCGTGTCACGTCGTCGCCGTCGAAGCGCAGGCTGCCGTGCGACGGTTGCACCAGGCCCGAGATGATGTTGAGCATGGTCGTCTTGCCGCAGCCCGACGGGCCCAGCAGCGCATAGGCGCCGCCGTCGTCGAACGTCATCTTCAGCGGCAGCAGCGCGTAATCGGCGTCGTGCTGCGGGTTGGGCTTGTAGCTGTGCGCCAGGTCGAGGTCGATGCGGGCCATGTCAGGACACCTGCCGGGCCGCCCCAAAGGAGGCCTGCGCCCCCTTGGGGGGCAGCGAACGAATGTGAGCGTGGGGGACCATGTCAGGACACCTTTCTGTCGGGCGCCTGCAGCAGACCGCCGTCGACGCCGAAGACATAGGCCTGCGCCGGGTCGAGGTACAGCGTGACGGGGGCACCGAGGTCGAAGAAGTGCACGCCGCTCAACTGGGCCACCAGCTCACCGGCGCTGGTGGCCACGTGCACGAAGGTGTCGGAGCCGGAGATCTCGGCCAGTTCCACCGTGCCGGGCAGCGACAGGTCGCCAGGCCGCTGCCGCACACGCAGCGCGCTGGCCCGCAAGCCGATGGTGGCGTCGGGTGGGGCGTCGGGCAACATCAGGCCGAGCCGTGGCGCACCACGCGCCAGCAGGTTCATCGGCGGATCGCTGAAGGCGCGCGCCACGCGGATCGAGACCGGGCGGTGAAAGACCTCGGCGGTGGGGCCGTACTGCAGCACCTCGCCGCCGTCCATCACCGCTGTCCAGCCGCCCAGCAACAGCGCTTCGGTGGGCTCGGTGGTGGCATAGACCACGGTGGACGAACCCGCCGAGAACAGTGCCGACAACTCGTCGCGCAACTCTTCGCGCAGCTTGTAGTCGAGGTTGACCAGCGGCTCGTCCAGCAACATCAGCGGCGCGTCCTTGGCCAGCGCCCGGGCCAGCGCCACCCGTTGCTGCTGGCCGCCCGACAGCTCGGCCGGCAGGCGCTGCAAAAACGGGTCGATGTGCAGCTTCTCGGCCAGCACCTGCACCCGCTGCGCGACGGCAGCCTTGTCCAGGCCGCCGCGCAGTTTCAGCGGCGAAGCAATGTTGTCGAACACCGTCATCGACGGGTAGTTGATGAACTGCTGGTAGACCATGGCCACGTTGCGCTGGCGCACCGGCATGCGGGTGACATCGCGACCGTCGACCGACACCCGGCCTGCGGTGGGCACGTCCAGCCCCGCCATCAGGCGCATCAGCGTGGTCTTGCCCGCCTGCGTGGCGCCCAGCAGCACGCTGACGGTGTTGGGCTGCAGCGTCAGGCTCATCGGGTACAGGTGCGTGGCAGGGCCCACCCGGTGCTCGATGCGGTCGAGCGTCAGTTGCATGGGGTCTCCAGGGCGTGGTGCTGCTGTGCTGCGGGATGGTGGGTGGCCCACCAGCGGGCCACCTGCTCACGCTGCGACGGGCTGTAGTGCAGGCCCAGCTTGGTGCGGCGCCACAGCACGTCGTCGGCGCTGCGGGCCCACTCATTGCGGTACAGGTGCGCCAGCTCGGCTTCGTACAGGCCGGGCGCCACCTCGGCACCCAGGTTGTCGGCCCGGTCCGCAGCACCCAGCAACCGGTCGACATGGCCGCCATAACAGCGGGCCCAGCGCTCGCGGGTGGCCGCCGGAAGCTGAGGGAGTTTCACGGCCAGCGCGTCGATGAAGCGTGCGATGTCGAGGTCGGGCCGCTGCGGCGGACCGATCCAGGCCGACAGGTCGCCGCCGGGCAACAGCGCCGAGGCGGTCCAGGCGGGGCGACTCTCACCCAAGCGCCGCACCAGCTCGTCGGCGGCTTCTTCTGCCAGCTTGCGGAAGGTGGTGATCTTGCCACCCCACACGCTCAAGAGCGGTGAGCTGGCACTCGAATCGAACTCCAGCAGGTAGTCGCGGGTGACGGCTGATGCGTCGCCCGACTCGTCGTCCAGCAACGGCCGCACGCCCGAGTAGCTCCACACCACATCGGCCGGCCGCACCGGCTTGGCGAAGTAGCGGCTGGCCTGCTCGCACAGGTAAGCGATCTCGGCAGCGTCGATGCGGGCCGAATCGGGTGTGCCGTCGATCTCGACGTCGGTGGTGCCGATCAGCGTGAAGTCGCCCTCGTAGGGGATCGCGAAAATGATGCGCTTGTCGGGGTTCTGGAAGATGTAGGCGTGGTCGTGGTCGAACAGCTTCCTCACCACGATGTGGCTGCCCTTGACCAGCCGCAGCGACCGGCTGCTGGCCACCTGCGCACGGTCGCGCAGGAACTCGCCGGTCCAGGGCCCCGCGGCATTGACCAGCGCACGGGCCTGCACCTCGATGGCGGCGCCGGCTGCCGGCTGCAAGGTGGCGCGCCAGCCCTGAGCGGTGCGCTCGGCGCGCTCGCAACGGGTGCGCGTCAGGATGGTGGCGCCGCGCTCGGCGGCATCCAGGGCGTTCAGCAAGACCAGCCGGGCATCGTCGACCCAGCCGTCGCTGTAGACGAAGCCCCGCGTGTACTGCGGCTTCAGCGGCGCGCCGGTGGCGTGGCTGCGCAGGTCGACCGTGCCGCTGGCCGGCAGCCATTCGCGCTTGGCCAGGTGGTCGTACAGAAACAACCCGAGGCGCACCATCCACACCGGTCGCATCGACGCATCGTGCGGCATCACGAAGCGCAGCGGCCACATGATGTGGGGCGCGCTCTTGAGCAGCAGTTCGCGCTCGGCCAGCGCCTTGCGCACCAAGCTGAATTCGTAGTATTCGAGGTAGCGCAGGCCGCCGTGGATCAGCTTGGTCGATGACGACGAGGTGTGCGAGGCCAGGTCGTCCTGCTCGCACAGCAGCACTTTCAGGCCACGGCCGGCCAGGTCGCGGGCGATGCCGGCGCCGTTGATGCCGCCGCCCACCACCAGCACGTCGCACGAGACGGGACCGGCCGCGGGCACGAGAACGGGTGCCGGCACGGCAGCCAAGGCGCTGCGCTTCGATGGCTCGTTCAACGTCGTCTCCTTGCTGCCGCTGCCACCCGCTGGGCTGCGAGTTTGCGTGACCAATCAGATGTTCGTTTGGTCATTGTTTACTTTCGGTTGTGTTCGTTTTTAGCTGATATCTTGCGGCAATGCAAGCCTGCTAACCCTGAGTCCACGCCGGCGCGCATCGCTTAACCTGCCGACGTCCTTCCGCCCGGAAACCATGTCGTGAGCGCCTTGATCCCCAACCCCCGCCAGGCCGGCGTGCTCGACACCGTGCGCGAGCTCGGCAGCATCACGGTCGAGGCATTGGCCGAGCGTTTCGGCGTCACGCTGCAGACGGTGCGGCGCGATGTCAAGCTGCTGTCCGACGCCGGGTTGCTGGCGCGCTTTCACGGCGGCGTGCGGTTGCCCGCCAGCACCACCGAGAACATCGCCTACCGTCAGCGGCAGGAGCTGAACGAGGACGCCAAGCGGGCCATCGCGCGCGCGGTGGCCGCACAGGTCAGCGAAGGCTGCAGCCTGATCCTCAACATCGGCACCACCACCGAGGCCATCGCCCGCGAATTGCTGGCCCACCGCGGCCTGCGCGTGATCACCAACAACCTCAACGTCGCGGCCATCCTGAGCGACAACCCCGACTGCGAGGTCATCGTGGCCGGCGGCGTGGTGCGCGGTCGCGACCGCGCCATCATCGGCGAGGCCACGGTGGAGTTCATCAGCCAGTTCCGCGTCGACATCGGCGTGATCGGCATCTCGGGCATCGAGGCCGACGGCACGCTGCGCGACTTCGACTACCGCGAGGTCAAGGTGGCGCAGGCCATCATCCGCGCCAGCCGGCAGGTCTGGCTGGCCGCCGACCACAGCAAGTTCAACCGCCCGGCGATGGTGGAGGTGGGTCGGCTCGACCAGGTGGACATGTTGTTCACCGACAGCGCGCCACCAGCGGCCTTCGACACGCTGCTGGCCGAGGCCGGCGTGACCTGCGTCACCTGCGAGAGCGGCACCGCCGGCGAATCAGGAGACAGACCATGAGCTCACTTGGGAGGCTGTCATGACATTCATCCTCGCCCTTGACCAGGGCACCAGCAGTTCTCGCAGCATCGTCTTCGATGAAGCAGGCCAGATCGTGGCGATGGCGCAGCGCGAGTTCCGCCAGATCTTCCCGCAACCCGGCTGGGTGGAGCACGACCCGGAGGAACTCTGGCAAAGCCAGCTGGCCACCGCGCAGGAAGCGCTGGCCAAGGCCGGCATCGGCGGCGCCCAGGTCAAGGCGATCGGCATCACCAACCAGCGCGAGACCACGGTGGTGTGGAACCGCCGCACCGGCCGGCCGATCCACAACGCCATCGTCTGGCAAGACCGCCGCGGCGAGCCGCTGTGCGCCCAGCTGCGCGAGCAGGGCCATGCCGAAGCCATCCGCCGCAGCACCGGGCTGGTGGTCGACGCCTATTTCTCGGCCACCAAGATCCGCTGGATCCTCGACCATGTCAGCGGCGCGCACATCGCCGCCGCGCGAGGCGAGCTGGCCTTCGGCACCGTCGACAGCTGGCTGCTGTGGAAGCTGACGGGCGGGCGCGTGCACGCCACCGACGTCAGCAACGCGGCGCGCACCATGCTGTTCGACATCCGCCACAACGTGTGGGACCACGAGCTGCTGAAACTGCTGCACGTGCCCGACAGCCTGCTGCCGGCGGTGTGCCCGAGCAGCCACGTCTTCGGCGAAACTTCACCCGAGCTATTGGGCGCGGCGATCCCCGTGGCCGGCATGGCCGGCGACCAGCAGAGCGCGCTGTTCGGCCAGGCCTGCTTCACGCCCGGGCTGGCGAAAAACACCTACGGCACCGGTTGCTTCATGCTGATGCACACCGGCAACCAGTTCCGTACCAGCGAGAACGGGCTGATCACCACCAGCGCCGCGCAGACCGAGAGAAAGCCGACCCGCGGGCGCGATGCGCCCGCTCCCCACGGCGGCGGCAGTCCGCCTTGGGGCGGCCCGGCACCCGACTGCGAGCCGCAGTACGCGCTGGAAGGCAGCGTGTTCATCGGCGGCGCGGTGGTGCAGTGGATGCGCGACGGGCTCAACGCCATCCAGGCCAGCGGCGAAGTGCAGGCCCTGGCCGAGAGCGTGCCCGATGCCGGCGGCGTGATGTTCGTGCCGGCCTTCACCGGCCTGGGTGCGCCCTACTGGAACGCCAGCGCCCGCGGCACCCTCACCGGCCTGACCCGCGGCACGACGATGGGCCACATCGCCCGCGCCGCGCTGGAAAGCATCGCCTTCCAAAGCGCCGCGCTGTTGCAGGCGATGAGCCGCGACGCGGTCGCCACCGGCGGCGCGCCCGCGGCGGGCGGCAGCACGCCGCTGACCGTCACCGAGCTGCGCGTTGATGGCGGCGCCTGCGTCAACGACCTGCTGATGCAGTTCCAGGCCGACCTGCTGGGCATTCCGGTGGTGCGGCCGACGGTCACCGAAACCACCGCGCTGGGCGCTGCGTACCTGGCGGGTCTGGCCACCGGCGTCTACAGGAACCTGGACGAGTTGTCGGCGCAATGGCGGGTCGAGCGGCGCTTTCACCCGACGCTGCCGCGTGACCGGGCGCAGGCGCTGATGGCCGAATGGGAGCACGCGGTGCGGCAGGCCACGGCGCCCTGAAAGACACGCTGCCGGGTCGCGCTTTCAGGCCGCTGGCGCCAGGGTCGCCAGCGCCTCCCGCCATTCGGCCAGCATCACGCCCTGGTACCGGCCCGAACCCGGCGCGGCGCTGATCAGCATCGGCAGGCCCTGGCGTGCGGCCGATGCGTGGCGCTGCCAGGTGACCAGGCTGCGCAGCCAATCGGGCTGGAAGGTGGCGCCCGATTTCATCTCCACCGGCCACAGCTCACCGGCCCGATCGATCAGCAGGTCGACCTCGTTGCCGATGTTGTCGCGCCAGAAGTACAGCCCGTTCGCCAGGCCCTGCTGCCGGCAATGCTTGAGGTACTCGACCACGGCCATGTTCTCGAACAAGGCACCGCGCATCGGATGAAACTGCAACACCGTGGCTTCGGTGATGCCCAGCAGCCAGGCCGCCAACCCGGTGTCGTGAAAGTACAGCTTGGGCGTCTTGACCAGCCGCTTGCCGAAGTTGGTGTGGTACGGCGGCAGCCGGAAGGTGATGTAGCTGGCTTCAAGCACCGCCAGCCAGTCGCGAGCCGTGGTCTGCGCAATGCCCAGGTCATTGGCCACGGCGTTGAGGTTGAGCAACTGGCCGCATCGGGCGGCCATCATGCGCACGAAGCGCTGAAACAGCATCAGGTCGGCTACCCGGCTGATCTGGCGAACGTCGCGCTCGACATAACTCGCCAAGTAGCTGGCCATCCAGTCGGCCGTTACCACCGGGCGCTGCCATAGCGCCGGGTAGCCGCCGCGAAGCAACCAGTCGTCCAGTGACAGGCCGGAGCGCTGTGCTGCAGGCAACTCGTGCCAGGACAACGGCAGCAGCTCGACAAATCCGGCGCGCCCGGCCAGGCTCTGGGTGACGGCCTCGGACAGCATCAGGTTCTGCGACCCGGTCAGGATGAACCGACCCAGCGCCGGCGAATCGTCGGTCATGGTCTGCAGGTAGGACAGCAGTTCGGGCGCGCGTTGCACCTCGTCGAAGACTGCGCCACCCGCAAAGGCGAGCAAGAAGCCGCGGCCGTCGCGCAGCGCACGCTCGCGCACGTCGGGGTCTTCGAGCGAGCAGTAGGGCAGATGCGCAAAGGCGGCGCGCACCAGCGTGGTCTTGCCCGATTGCCGCGGACCGGTGACCACCACCACCGGAAAGCCGCGGGCCAGCTGCAACAGGCGGGCGTGAGCAGATCGATGAAACATGGTTTTGCTGTTTCAGCTTTTAAGGCTGAAATTGTAAATATCGGCGAGGCAAGTGGCAATGGCCACCTTGTGCGCGCTGTCGTATCCTGGCGCCATGAACCTCTGCAGACTCGACGGCAAGCGGGTGCTGATCACCCAATCCCAGGACTTCATGGGCCCGGCGCTGACCGAGGTCTTCCAGCGGTTGGGCGCCACGGTGATCGCCGACACGCGGGCGCTGGCCAACGAGCCGGCATTGCCTGCCGACATCGTGGCCGCGGCCGGCATGATCGACGTGCTGGTGCTGCATCTGGCGCTGCCGGCGCCCTCCACCCCGGCGCAGGACGTGGGCGACGCCGAATGGCGCGAGGTGTTCGCCCACCTCGTCGACCCGATGCCGCGCCTGGTGGCCGCCGTGCTGCCGCAGATGCTGGCGCGCCGCAGCGGCCGCATCCTGCTGATGGGCAGCGCCGCCGCGCTGCGCGGCCAGAAGCGCACCGCCAGCTACAGCGCCGCACGCGGCGCGCAACTGGCCTACATGCAGTCGGTCGCGCTGGAACTGGCGCCGAACAACATCCAGTTCAACGCCATCGCGCAGAACTTCGTCGAGAACCCGACCTACTTCCCGCCCGAGGTGCAGGCCAACCCGCGCTTCCAGGACCGGCTCAAGCGCGAGGTGCCGCTGGGCCGGCTGGTGTCGGCCGAAGAGGACGCGATGTTCGCCGCCTACCTCTGCAGCGACGCGGCCGCCTGCTTCGTCGGCCAGGTCTTCCCGGTCAGCGGCGGCTGGGCGCTGCGCTGACCTGCCTGCACGGCGCCGGGGTCGCACCGCTCAACATCGTCACTTTGGTGACACTTACACGAATTGCGAAAAGAAACGAACACGATTAGGGAAAACAACGAACCCTAACGATCAGCGAGGCTGAACAATGGTGGCCCATGCCGGTCGTCGAGTGCGCAACGCAACGCGCTCAACTTCAGGTGTCTGCCCCCAACCCCGCCCCCACCCCGCCGATCTTCCACTGCCCGGCCGATCAGCCGCTGAAGCCGGTTTCAGGCCTCATGCCTGGCGCCAGCGGCGCCCACCAGGAGCTTTCCATGTCTCGTCTCGTCGCACGCCTCACCCTGAAAATCGGCACGCTGATGGTCGCCACCGTCCTGTGTGGCGCGGCGCTGGCCGCCGACGTCGAACTGCTGCCCAACGGCCTGCTGACGCCCACCACCAAGGAGCAGACCAAGCCCAACCAGTTCAAGAAGGCCGGGCCGTGGCGCATCGGCGTGTCGTTCGGCGGCGTGGGCAACACCTGGATCGTGCAGATGATCCAGGAGATGAAGTTCGCCGCCGCCCAACGCAAGGAGATCACCGAGTTCATCTTCGTCGAGGCCAACTGGCAGGCCGCCAAGCAGGTGGCCGACGTCGAGGACCTGCTGACCAAGAAGGTCGACGCGATCATCATCGGCCCGATCTCGGCCGCGATCGGCGCGCCGCTGGCCGAGAAGGCCGCCAAGACCGGCATCCCGGTGGTGGTGTTCGGCGCCTTCGGCAAGGCGATGCAGTCGACGGTGGAAATCGGCGCCGGTGGCGAACTGTTCGGCAAGCAGGGTGGTGATTACCTGCGCCAGGAGCTCAAGGGCAAGGGCAATGTCTGGGCCTTCCGCGGCGTGGCCGGGGTGGACGAGGAAACCCTGCGCTACAACGGCTTCCGCAAGTCGCTGGAGGGCTCCAACATCAAGATCACCCAGGAGGTGTTCGGCGACTGGGGCTATGCCAAGGGCAAGCAGCTGTGCGAGAACCTGGTGCTGTCGGGCAACGCGGTGGACGGCATCTGGTTCTCGGGTGCCGAGATGACTCGCGCCTGCCTGGACGTGTTCAAGGAAAGCGGCAAGGCCCTGGTGCCGATGACCGGCGAAGGCAACAACGGCTTCCTGCGCGCCTGGAAGGCCACCGGCGTCAAGAGCATCGCGCCGCAGTTCACACCCGGCCTGGGCGCGGCGGTGGTGCGCGCCTCGGTGGCCTTGCTGGAAGGCAAGCCGATGTACCGCTCGTACTTCTCGTCACCGCCGGCCATCGCGCAGGCCGACCTCGACAAATTCTTCCGCCCCGACCTGAACGACGCCTACTGGCTGCCGTCCACCCTGCCCGAGGCGACGCTCAAAGCAACCTTCAAGCGCTGATCGCCCTGCTGCCAAGCCGACCTTGACCATGGCTGTCCCTGCCACGCCGCCCGCAACGGCGGCAAATGGAATCACGCGGGCGTTGATTGACATGCGCGGGGTCTGCAAGGCCTTCGGCCACACCCGCGCGCTGCACCAGGTCAGCCTGGTCGGGTGGGCGGGCACGGTGCACGCCATCACCGGTGAAAACGGCGCCGGCAAGTCAACGCTGATGAAGCTGCTGGCGGGGGTGTACCAGCCCGATGCCGGCGAGCTGCTGATCGACGGCCGGCCGCTGCGGCTGCACAGCCCGGCGGCGGCCCGGGCGGCCGGCATCTCCACCGTGTTCCAGGAATTGACGGTGCTGCCCAACCTGACGGTGGCCGAGAACCTGATGCTGGGCCGCGAGCCCACCCGGCTGGGCTGGCTGCAGCGCGGCCGCATGCTGGCCGAGGCGCAAGCCGTGCTGGAGCGCATCGGCATCACGTTCGACCCGCACCGCCCCTGCGGCAGCCTGAGCATCGGCGAGCAGCAGTTGGTGGAAATCGCCAAGGGCGTGTCGACCGACGCGTCGGTGTTCATCTTCGACGAGCCCACCGCGCCGCTGAACCGGGCCGAGGTCAACCAGCTCGAAGCGCTGATCCAGGCGCTGAAAGCGCAGGGCAAGCTGGTCTTCTACATCAGCCACCGGCTCGACGAGATCTTCCGGCTCTGCGACACGGTGACCGTGCTCAAGGACGGCCAGCACGTGGCCACCGAGCCGATCGCCGCGCTGAGCCACGACCGCCTGATCACGCTGATGGTGGGCCGGCCGCTGCAGGCGCTGTTTCCGCCGCGTTCGCCGCGGGCACCGCGCCCGGCGGAGGGTGCCGGCCAAGCCGCGGCCATCGCGCTCGACGTGCGCAGCCTGACACCGCTGGCCGGTGGCGCCAGCGCCTGCCTGCAGCTGCGGCGCGGCGAGATCGTCGGCATGGGCGGGCTGGAAGGCCAGGGCCAGCGCGAGATCGTGCGGGCGCTGGCCGGCGTGCTGCCGCCCCACCACAGCGACATCCTGCGCAGCAGCCCCGGCGGCAAGACCGAGGCCTTCGATCCCTGCGACGGCGTGGTGCGCATCGTGCAGCAAGGCGTCGGCCTGATCCCCGAAGACCGCAAGCTCGAAGGCCTGTACCTCGAATTGCCGATCGCCGACAACCTGTGGCTGGGCGCGATGCGCGGCCTGGGCCTGATGCGCGCAGCGCCGCGTGAGCGCAGCCTGGTCGAGCGCATCGCCGAGCGTCTGCAACTGCGCGCTCGTGACCTGGCCCAGGACGCCGGTGAGTTGTCGGGCGGCAACCAGCAGAAGGTGATGATCGGCCGCTGGCTGGCCGCCGGGGTCGACACCCTGCTGATCGAGCAGCCCACCCGCGGCGTCGACGTGGGCGCCAAGGCCGAGATCTACGGCCTGCTGCGTGAGTTCGTGCAGCAGGGCGGCGCGGTGCTGGCGCTGTCATCCGACCTGCTGGAGCTGATCGGCCTGTGCGACCGCATCCTGGTGGTGCGTGGTGGCGCCGTCGTCGGCAACGTGCCGGCCGACACCGCCACCGAAGAAAGCCTGCTGGCGCTGGCGCTGGCCGATGCGCTGGTCGGTGCGCAGGTCGGTGCGCAAGTCGGTGCGCAGTTCGGTGCGCTGAGCGATGCGCCGGCCGATGTGACGGCCGCCATGAGCGCTGCGGCGCCGCAGCTTCATTCCGGCCAGTCCAGCCGCGAGGCGCGGCGATGAGCGGCCACCGCTCGGGCATCAGCCGCTACACCATCGGCCTGCCGTTGCTGCTGTTCGGCGTGCTGGCGCTGGGCGCCACCAATTTCCTGGCACCGCAGAACCTGGCCAACGTCGGCGGCCAGATCACCGCCTTGCTGATCGTCACGCTCGGCCAGCTGGTGGTGGCGCTGATCGCCGGCATCGACCTGTCGGTCGGCGCCGTGGTCAGCCTGTCCGGCTGCCTGGTGGCCACCCAGGCCGACCCGGTGTGGGGCATTGGCCTGGCGCTGGCGCTGGGCCTGGCGGTGGGCCTGGTCAATGGCCTGGGGGTGGCGGTGGCTGGCATCCATCCGTTGATCATGACCTTGAGCACGATGACCTTCCTGCAGGGCGTGGCCTACCTGGTGCTGCCGATCCCCGGCGGCCAGGTGGCGCCCTGGCTGGGGCAGCTGGCCAACGGCACGCTCTGGGGCCTGCCCCGGGCGCTGCTGTGGTGCGCCGTGTGCGCCGGTTTGGTGGCGCTGCTGCTGTACCGCACGCGGCTGGGGCTGCACCTCTTCGCGGTCGGCGCCAACGCGCGCAGTGCCCACCTCAACGGCGTGCGCGCGGTGGCGGTGGTGGTCTCGGCCTATGTGGTGTGCAGCCTGCTGGCGGTGGTGGCAGGCATCTACCTGACCGCCCGCGTCGCGTCGGGCGACCCGACCATGGGCGCCAGTTTCGGGCTCGAATCGGTCACCGCGGTGGCCCTGGGCGGCGTGCAGTTGACCGGTGGCGTGGGCAGCATCCTGGGCGTGGTGACCGGCGCGCTGAGCCTGGGGCTGATCACCAACGGCATCAACCTGTTCGGTATCTCGCCGTTCCTTCGCGGCGCCATCACCGGGCTGCTGCTGCTGGCCGCGGTGTGCTCGCAACGCCGCAAGGGGGTGGGGCTGTGAGCGCCGCCGCACCAGGCGCTGCGGCAGCCGATGCCCAGGTCGGCGCCGCTGCCACGCCGCGAGGGCGGCTGGCGCTGCGCTGTCGACGCGCGCTGCGCTGGGCGCTGGGCCTGCCACCGGCCTACGCCGGGCTGCTGCTGCTGCTGATTCTGGCCGCCGTGCTGCGGCCGCAGTTGCTGTCGCTGATGCTGCTGCCGCTGATCGCCCGCCAGGCCGCGCCGCTGGGGCTGGCGGTGATCGGCCAGTCGCTGGTGATGCGGGCGCGCTCGATAGACCTGTCCTCGGGCGGGGTGATCGTGGCGGTGTCCTACTTGCTGACCAGCGGCTACTTCCCGGTGTCCGACGCCGGGGCGATGGGCCTGTGCGTGGTGCTGGGCGTGGTGGTGGGCGTGGTCAACGGCGTGCTGATCGTCAAGGCGCGGGCCTCGTCGATGATCGTCACGCTGGCGGTGGCGATGATCCTGATGGGCTCGGTGATCGCGCTGTCGCAGTTCCGCGCGCCGGGCGACGCGCCCGAGTTCCTGCGTGATTGGGCGCGTCTGCGTTGGGCCGGCATTCCGCTGCCGGTGCTGGTGTGGCTGGCCGTGCTGGTGCCGGCGGCCTGGGGGCTCAAGCGCACGGTGTACGGCCGCAGCCTGGATGCCGTGGGCGCCAACCCGCAGGCCGCCGCGCTGTCGGGCCTGCCCTACCTGCGGGTGATCTTCATCGGCCACCTGGTGTCGGCGCTGATCTCGGTGCTGTGTGGCTTCATCCTGGTCGGCTTCGTCGGCAAGGGCAGCGTGACGCTGGGTCAGGACCTGGCGCTCAACTCGCTGGCCGCGGCCATCCTGGGCGGTGTGAATTTCGGCAACGGCAAGGGCGGCATGGCGGGCCCGGCGGTGGCCGCGTTCATGTTGACCTTCCTGTTCAACTTCCTCACCAGCCTGGGGCTGGGCGAGCCCGGGCGCCTGATGCTGCAGGGCGCCATCATCGCGGCCGCCGCCCTGGTCTACAGCCTCAACCAGCGATCACGCTGATCGCTTTCCAATCCGTCCCCTGACAACCCTTGCAAGGAGCCCCGCATGACCGACGAACCCATCCTGGCCGGCGCCGAGCCGTTTTTCCATCCCGGCAACGACATCGGCGTGCTGGTCTGCCACGGCTTCACCGGCACCACCCAGAGCATGCGTCCGCTCGGCCAGGCGCTGGCCGCGGCCGGCTACACGGTGATCGGGCCGCGCCTGGCCGGCCACGGCATCTCGCCGCAGGCGATGGCCCGAACCACCGCCAGCGACTGGATCGCCTCGGTCGACGAGGCCCTGGCCACGCTGCGCAAGACCTGCTCGCAGATCTTCATGACCGGCCTGTCGATGGGCGGCACGCTGACGCTCTACTCCGCGGCCAAGCATGCCGACCTGATCAAGGGCGCGATCCCGATCAACGGCACGGTGCAGATCAACTCGCCCGACCTGGCCGGCCTGGCGCTGGACGCGAGCATGCCCGCCACCGTGCCCGGCATCGGCTCGGACATCAAGGCGCCCGGCGTGGTCGAGCTGGCCTACAAAGAGGTGCCGGTGCCCGCGTTGCGGCAGATCTACAGCCTGGTCGGCGTGACGCGCGACCTGCTGCCGCGCATCACCTGCCCGACGCTGGTGATCCAGTCGCGCGAAGACCACGTGGTCGACCCGAGCAACGGGCCGCGCATCGTGCGCCTGCTCGGCGCCAGCCGGGTCGAGCTGCTGTGGCTGGACCACTCGTACCACGTCGCCACGCTCGACAACGACCAGGACCTGATCGCGCAGAAAACGATCGCCTTCATCCGGTCGATCGCGGGCCGCTGACCGCCGTTCGGCAGGGCCCCGGCCGCGGCCGTCCACGGCCGGCGCTTGGCATGGTTGGCGCGCTCGCGCTCGTCGGCGGGGCTGTTGAACCGGTACTCGTGGCCGTCGACCTGCAGGTACTTCCAGTCGCCCTGCCGGTACGCGCGCTGGCCACGGTGGTTCATGCGCCAGGCCAGCGGCCGCGCGAAGGCGGCCGCCGGGTCGTGCAGCACCGGCAGCAGGTTCACGCCGTCCAGCGGAAAGGTGGGGTCGGCGGCCACGCCGGCAGCGGCCCACATCGTCGCGCTCCAGTCCATCGTCAGGCAATGCTGCGCACTGACGCCGCCGGGCGCGATGACGGCCGACCAATGCGCGATCCACGGCACGCGGATGCCGCCTTCGGTCAGGTCCATCTTGCCGCCCACCAGCGGCCGGTTGTCGCTGAAGCGCTCACCGCCGTTGTCGCTGGTGAAGACCACCAGCGTGTCGCGGTCCAGGCCCCTGGCGCGCAGCCCATCCATCACCCGGCCGATGCCTTCGTCCATGTGGTGGATCATGCGTTGGTAGCGGTGGATGCTGCCGCCGTGCAGGTGGAACAGGTTGTCCTTCACCTCCTGCGCCAGCGCCTCGTCGTCGCGGGTTTCCCAGGGCCAGTGGGGTGTGCGGTGTAGTGCAGTCTCAGGAAGAACGGCGCTGCGTTCTCGCGGGCGGTGGCTGCTGCAGCGGCCGTATCGGCCGTATCGGCCGTATCGGCCGTATTGGCTGCATCAGCTGCATCAGCCGCATCCGCCACCTCACCCAGCCACGCCACGGCGCGGTCGGTGATCAGGTCGGTCAGACAGCAGGGCTGCGCGTGTTCGGCCTCGCCCAGCCACAGGTCGTGGCTACCGCGTGAAACGCAATGGGTGAAGTAGTCGACGCCGCCCGATATCGGGCCGAAGAAGCTGTCGTAGCCGGATTTCAGCGGGCCGAAGGCCGGCGGATAGCCCAGGTGCCACTTGCCGATCAGCGCGGTACGGTCGCCAGCGCCTTGCAGCAGCGACGGCAGCGTGGGGTGCTCGGGCGGCAGGCCCGGCGTGGTGCTGCCACGGCGGCGGCTGTTGATCGGCTCCTCGGCCGCGCCGCCCAGGCGGTACTGCCAGCGCGCGGTCACCGGCTCTTTCAACGCTGTCTGCACCGCCAGGCTGATGCGCCGGGCCTGCGCCGGCGGCAACGCCCCGGGGCCGTACATCGCGAACCAGGCGCTGGCGTCCACCGCCACCCCCTGCTCACGCAGCGTGGGCACTTCGGGCAGTTGCGGTGCGCGCGGGGCACCGGCCACCGCTTTCACCCGCACCTTGCCGGCGCGGTGGGGCTCCAGCGCCTCGGTCACCGCGTGGTGGCAGTCAAGAGCACGGAACGGCGTTGCATGGGGTCTCCAGAGACGGCGGTGACCTGCACTTTAGAGGCCGCGACCGGGGGTTCGCGCGACCTCCCCCTACCCCCCGGGGATCAACCCTCCCCAGCTGCCGCGGTCAGGCAGCGACAACGCCCAAATCGCTGCCCTCCTCGGTGTCAGGCGGGCCCGCTTCAGGCCGCCTTGGCGCGATGCCGCACGACCCTCGCCAGCGCTGCAAAGCCCATCAACATCAAGGCCCAGCTCGCGGGCTCGGGCACCGGGTTGGGCAAGCCGATCGGGGCGATCAGCGCAATGCGGTCGGGCGAATAGCCGGTGGCATACAGCAGGGCCAGCTGGGATGCGTCGGTGCCGACCAACCCGGGCTGGTTGCCAGTCAGCTGCAAAGTGTCGGCGTCGAGCATGAACACCCGTTCGCCGTACTGGTTGAGCATCGAGGCATCGGTGTCGGCCACGTGCACCGAATTGCAACTCAAAAAGACCGGGCAGGCCAGGTCGAGGCTGCGGATCTCGCCCGATTGCAGCCCTTGTTCGTTCTGAGGGCCGGCGGCAAACAAGGCTCGAAAGCCGGCGTCGGCAGAGATCGAGTCCGGCAGGGCCTGCACCACGTTGAACGGCAGGCCGGAGAGCCCGGCCATCGCGAAGCTGAAACTGTTCTCGTACAGCGGAATGCTGAACTGGCCGGCATTGACCGAACCCGAGTCGTAGAGCGGCCCGATCTTCAAGCCGTAGATGTCGGCAGCCAGCGCCTGGACGCTGAAGTCGCCCTGCACGACCAGCTCGGTCCGGTTCGAGAAGGTCACTTCCAGCGCGGTGGACGGCAGCACGCCGACGTTGCGCACATTCGACTTCAGCACCAGGTCCTGCCCCAGCGCGACCGACACTTGTTTGGTCGGTGCGCTCCACCCGCCGCCGTCCAGCAGACGCTGCACCGGGCTCAGGAAGGAGAAGATCTCGACCGGCTTCAGGTCCATGCTGATCGTCTGCGCCAGGTCGAAGGCGATCCCTGAATTGATGCTCGTCAGGTTGTAGCCGATACCCGCGATGTTGCCGACCAGCGGGATGCCGACCGCCTTCGACACCAGGTTGCCGACATTGGCGCCCAGCACCACGGCGTTGTCGCGACCATAGGTGAGCAGCTGGGTGGCCGTGCTGGGCGAGCGGCTGGACAGCGCATCGATGTTGGGAATGTTGAGCCGCGCGGTCACGTTGCCGTCCAGGGCGCTGAAATACTGGTTCAGATTGACGGTGTTGTCGCCCACCTTGACCAGCCCGTCGTTGTTGCGATTCAAGCTCGCCAGTGTTCGGGACGCATTGCCATCGATCGGGCCCAGCGCCGGCCCCGAACAGACCCCCAGCAGACAGGCCCGGGCGCCGACAAAGGCGTGGAATTGCGCGTCGAGGTCGACATAGGCCTGGATCGTCGGCGAATGGGTCTTGAGCGTGGCCACCATGCGCTGGCCGTTGAGGAACTCCTGGTAGGCCGGTGCGCCGTAGCCGGGAATCTTGAAACTGGTGCCCAGCCGAAACGGCGTGCCCACGGTGTTGGAATAGGCCAGCGGCTCGGCGATGCTGACGTTGACCGGGTAGAGCAGGTCGTAAGAGCCGCTGTTGAACTTGGCGCCGTAACGCAGCCCGAAGTTGCCGTTGGTGTCGGCACCGGCTTGAACGCCCGACGGACAGCTGTAGATCGGGCAGACATCGACCATGCCGCCATAGGTCTTGCCGAAGTTGAACGGCGCCGGCCCCAGGCGCTGGTGGGTGTCGACGTCGATCGCGGCCCCGGGGGCATAGACGCTCTGGCCCTTGAGCGAAAACACCGCGCTGAAGTCGACCGCCGCGGCGGCGGGCGCCGACACCATCACCGTGGCGAAGCCGGCGTCGGCGATCGCCGCGATGACAGGATGGCGCCTGGGCCGCAGTGGGGGCGCTGATCGGCGCGATGATCCGCGCGCAACGGCGGAACCTGTAGGGGCCTGTGGGCTGACTTGCATGGCGTATCTCCCTGGGAGTGATCTCACGCTCGAGGCGTGTTGGCAATCTGCACCTGGCCTGCCTTCAGGTCTTTGGGCGGCGCCTGAAGAGTCCTGATGTTTGCGCCGGCCTTGCCGTAAGCTGGGCCGACTCGTTCCCCGGGAGGTCCCATGCCCGTCATCACGACGCCGCCAGCCGCCAGGTTCGGCCGCTTCGAACTGCGGCCGGCAGCGCGCCTGCTGCTGGTCGATGGCGAGCCCGCCGCGCTGGGCGGACGCGCTTTCGACGTGCTGATGGTGCTGTTCGATCGCCGCGCCGGCCCGGTCAGCAAGGCCGAGTTGTTGCAGACCGTGTGGCCGGCCAGCGTGGTCGAGGAGAACACCCTGCAAGTCCACGTCTCGGCCCTGCGCAAGGTGCTGGGGCCGATGGCCATCATGACCATTCCCGGTCGCGGCTACCGCTTCACGGCCCCGCTGGAGGCCGCCGACGCGCAAGCCGACCCGCGGTCCTGCCCCTCCGCTGCGCCCGTACCGCCCGCACCGCCCCACAACCTGCCGCTGCCGCGCACCCGGTTCATCGGCCGCGAGGCCAGCCTGGCGCAGTGCCTGCGGCTGCTGCAGGACGTGCGCCTGCTGACCCTGACCGGCATCGGCGGCTGCGGCAAGACCCGCCTGGCGCTGCAGCTGGCGCAATGCCAGCTGCCGGCCTGCCCCGATGGCGTGTGGTTTGTCGATCTGGCGCCGCTGCGCGAGCCGCCCCACGTGATCGCGGCGGTGGCCGCGGCGCTGGGGGTGCGCCCGGACGCCGCCAGGCCCCTGCTCGACCGCCTGTGCGCCCACCTGGCGACCCGGCACACCCTCATCGTGCTGGACAACTGCGAGCACGTGATCGACGCGGCGGCGGCCGTCGCCGACACGCTGCTGGCCAGCTGCGCCGGGCTCAAGATCGTCGCCACCAGCCGCGAGGGCCTGGGCGTCGCCGGCGAACAGATCGTGCCGGTGCGCCCGCTGTCGCTGCCCTTGGCGCCCGACCTGGCCTCGGTGCTGGGCGCCGAAGCGGTTCGGCTCTTCGTCGACCGGGCGGGCCTGGCCCGGCCCGACTTTGCGATCGACGAAGACAACGCGGCGGCGGTGGCCGACATCTGCCGCCGCCTGGACGGCATCGCGCTGGCCATCGAGCTGGCAGCGGCCCGCGTGGGCATGTTGCCGGTGGCCGAGATCAGCGCCCGGCTGGCCGACCGCTTCCGGTTCCTGACCGGCGGCAGCCGCGCCGTGCCGCGCCACCAGACCTTGCAGGCCGCGCTGACCTGGAGCCACGACATGTTGCCGCGGGCGGAACAGCAGCTGTTGCGGCGGCTCGCGGTCTTTGCCGATGGCTGCACACTCGCCGCCGCCACCGAGGTGGCCGATGCCGGCGACGAGTACACCGTGCTGGCGCTGCTGCAGCGCCTGCACGACAAGTCGCTGCTGGTGGTTGACCCGGCGGGTGCTGCGCCGCCGCGCTACCGGATGCTCGAGACGGTTCGCCAGTACGCACAAGAGCTGCTCGCCGAGTCGGGCGAAGCCGACGCCACCCGCGATCGGCACCTGCGCTGCTTCGTCGCCCTGGCCGAGGTGGCGCTGGCGCAGGTGCAGGGGCCCCGCCAGGGCGACTGGATGCTGTTGCTGGCGCAGGTGCAGCAAGACCTGGTGGCGGCGCACCACTGGTGCCAGCACACCGCGCAGGGCCCGCAAGCCGCGCTGCGCCTGGTCGCCAGCCTGTGGCGTTACTGGGTGGCGTCGGCCCAGCTGGAGCGTGGCCATGCGCTGGCCGCGCAAGCGCTGGCCGCGGCGCCCGCCGACGCCGATCCGCTGTGGCATGCCCGCGCCCACTGGGCGATGGGGCAAATCGCCTTCCGCATGGGCCATTACGATGAAACGCGGGCGCAAGCCGATTGCAGCCTGGCGCTGGCCGTCGGCGTCAACGACGCTGAACAGATCACCCTCAGCCTGAGCCTGCGGGCCAAGGGGCTGCACGCCAGCGGACAGATCGAACCGGCGCGGCAGCACTACCAGCAAGCCTGTGCCGTGGCGCGCACGCTGAGCAGCCCGTTCTGGCTCGGCGCGGCCTTGAACAACCTGGCCGAGCTGCACCGCAGCGTGGGCCAGCTCGACGCGGCTGAAGCCTGCTACGAAGAGGCCGTCGCCATCTCGCGCCGCCTGCAGTCGCCCGAGGGTACCTTCGTGCCGCTGTGCAACCTGGCGCGGCTGTCGGTGGCGGCCGGCAGGCTGGAGCGGGCGCGGACGCTGCTGCTGGAGAGCCTGCACCTGGCCGCCGGCGCTGAACTGAAAGGCATGGCCGAAGACCTGCTCGAAGTCACCGCCGGGCTGGCGTCGGCGCGGCAGGCGTACACCACCGCGGCACGCTTTTCAGGCGCAGCCAGGGCACGGATGCAGGCCGGCGGCAGTCAGCGCGAGCCGGTCGACGAAGACTTCATCGCGCCCCTGATGGCGCGGGCCCGAACCGCCCTGGGCGTGTCGGCGTTTGCCCAGGCCGAGGCCCAGGGCGGGTGGTTGGCGGCCGAAGCCGCGATCGTCGAAGTGCGGTGCTGGCTGGAACGGCCGCCCTGAACGCCGCCCCGGCGGCTGCCGCGACCCTGCCCGCCACGATCAGCACCGCACCGGCACGGCTACCAGCCGCCCGGGTGTACCCCGTACAGCAGCACCAGTTCGCGGTAGACCGCCGGCACCTCGGCGGCCAGCGCCTGCGGCTGCTCGAAGAACAGCTCGCTGACCACCGCGAAAAACTCGGCCGGGTCGGTGGCGCCGTAGGCACTGATCAAGGCCGACGGCTGCTGCTGCAACTGCGCGTAGGCGGCGCCCATCACGGCGGCCCAGCGACGGCGCTGGGCGCGGCCGGGCCGCCACGGCCGGCCGTTGGCATGGCCGCTGTCCTGGTCGACTTGGTGGGCGAATTCATGGATCACCACGTTGTGGCCGTCAGCCGGGTCGTCGGCGCCGGCCCGCACCTCGTCCCAGGCCAGGATCACCCGGCCCTGCGACGACGACTGCCCTGCCAGCACCTGGCGCTGCTCGTGCACCACGCCGCCGGGCTGGGGCTGAAACTGGTCGATCAGGAAGGCGCTGGGATAGACCAGGATCTCGCGCAGCCGGGGGTAGACCTCGGATCGCGCGTCGCCCAGCAGCAGCAGGCAGGCCTGCGCCGCCACGGTGACGCGCAACTCGTCGCCGATGGCCTGGCCAGCGCAGCCGATGATCGGCTTGTCGGCCAGGAAGACCTGGATGTGCTGCTTCAGCCGCTGCTGCAGATCGGCCGGCAACCGGGCCGCCGCCGGCACGCGCCGGCGCAGGATGCGGCGCCAGGCGACGGGGAAAGGCTGCGCCCGCAACCGGGCGTGGCGGCGGGCCGTCCACCACGGCTGGCCCAGCAGCGCCACCGCGCCGCCCAGCATGGCCAGCACCAGCAAGAGCAGGGGCCAGAGCGCGGGCAGGGGGTCGTCAGTCACGGCTTGCAGATGGCCGGACGCGCTGGAATTTCAAGGCCCCGGGCCGAGGGGCGACGGCCAACGCGCGGTGCGCGAAGTGCCTGCCAGGATCAGCGTCACGATCACGATCACGGTCACGATCACGATCGCGATCAGGGTCAGGGTCAGGGTCTGCGCAGCCCCGGTTGCTCGAGGTCGAGCTCGTTCATCTTCAGCGTCAGCGCTTGCGGCGCCAGCGCGGCCAGCGCCGGCCCGGCCGCGGCCAGATCGCCCACCACCACCGCCCGCAATTGGCCGGCCGCCCAGTGCGCACGCGCAAAGGCTTGCACCTGCGCCGGGGTGACCGCCCGCAGCGCCGGCACGTGCGCGGCCAGGTCGGCCAGCGGCCGGCCCTGCGCCAACTGGTTGACGATCAGCGTCGACACGCCATCGTTGGTTTCCAGTCGCCGCGCGAAGCCGCCGACCAGCGTGGCCTGGCGCGCGGCCAGCTCGTCGGCGGCCGGCGGCGCGTCGGCCAGGCGGGTCACCTCGCCGCGCAGGATCTGCAGCACCTCGGCCGCGGTGGGGTGGTTGGTCTGGGCCTGGGCATTGAACATGCCGCCGCGCTCGAAGGCTTCGGCGCTGGCCGACACGCCGTAGCTCAGGCCGCGCTTGATGCGCACCTCCTGGTTCAGCCGCGCCGAATAACCGCCGCCCAGCACGGCCTGGGCCACCAGGCCGGTGCGGCGGTCGGCGGCCGTGCTGGCGACGAAAGGCGCGGCCACCGCCACGCCGCTCTGGCCGGCACCGGGCATGTCGATCAGCACCAGCGGCTGGGCGATCGGCGACGGAGCCGCCAATGCCAGCACCGGCGCGGCATTGGCCGGCGCGCGCCAGTCGCCCAGCAGGCGCTGGGCCAGCGCCTGGGCCTGCTCTGCGCTGATGTCGCCGGCCAGCACCAGCACCACCCGGTCGGGCCGCACCCACAGCGACTGGAATGCCTGCAGGTCGGTGCGCTGCAGGCGCTGCAGCGCCGCCGGCGGCGCCACTGCGCCATGCGGCACGGCGCCCCAGAATGCGCGGCGCAAGGCCAGCGTGGCGACGTCGCCGGGGCTGGCCAGCGTCACGCGCAGGGCGTCCAGCGCCTGGGCGCGGGCACGCTCCAGTTCGTCGGCGGCCAGCAGCGGACGGCGCAGCACGTCGGTCATCAGCGCCAGCGCCTCGTCGGCACGCGGCGTGGTGACGGTCATCGCCAGCGTGCTGGCGCCCCAGCTGCTGCGGGCGTCGAGTGCACCGCCCAGGGCCTCGGCCTGGCGCGCCAGGTCGGATGCCGAGACCGGCCGGCCGTCGCGC
Organism: Burkholderiales bacterium; assembly: GCA_038211805.1. Lineage (GTDB taxonomy): Bacteria > Pseudomonadota > Gammaproteobacteria > Burkholderiales > Burkholderiaceae_C > Pseudaquabacterium. The sequence goes on from JBBQVF010000057.1 coordinate 24,298, forward strand.
AGCGCGCCCTTGGGCCACAGCGATGCGGTCATCGCGGCCACGCCGGGGCGCCCGGGCGGGTCGGCCTCGGGGCCGGCCAGCACCAGCAGCGTGAGGCTGACCAGCGGCAGCCCCGGGCGTGGCGCCACCACCACCGCCAAGCCGTTGGAAAGCGTCGACTCGTGCAGCGCAGGCATCTCCAGCGGGCGCGGCGCGGCCACCGGCGGCGGCTCGTCCAGGCCCGGCGCGGCCAGCAGGCCGGCGGGCAGCAGCAGGGCGCCGGCCAGCAGCGAACGGCGGGCGACGGTGGGCGCGGTGCCGTGCAGGTCCGGCCGCTTCATGCCGAGGCTCCTTGCACATAGTCGACGGTCATGCGCTTGCCGCGCAGCACGTACTGGTCGAGCACGCGCTGGATGTCGGCCACCCGCACCGCCTGCAGCCGCGCGATGCGCCCGTCGGCCTCTCTCGCGTCGCCATACAGCAGCACGGCGCGGCCGATGGCGTAGGCCAGGCCGGGCGGGTCCTGCCGCGCCAGCAGCGCGCCGGTGAGCAACTGGGTGCGCACCTTGTCGATTTCGCCGAAGCCCACCTTGCCGCGCACCAGCAGCGTGACCTGCGACAGCAGCGACGCTTCCAGCGTGCGCAGGCTCTGGCCGCTGGCGGCGATGGCGTAGGCGGCCAGCATGCCGCCGTCGGCGTACAGGTCGGCATCGAAGCCGGCGGCCTGGGCCGACTGCGCGGTGTAGACCAGGGCCTGGTTCAGCCGCGAGGATTCACCGGCCGACAACAGCGCCTGCGCCATCTCCAGCGCCGGTGCGTCGGCATGCGAGGCGGCCGGCGCCTTCCACAGCAGCGCCACCGCGGGCAGCGGCACGTTGGGCGCCTTGACCTGCTGGCGCGCATCCTGGGCGCGGGCCGGCTCGCGCTCGGTCACCCGCGGGATCGGCTGCGCCGGCGCCTTGACCGGGCCGAAGTAGCGGTCGACCCAGCCGTCGAATTGCGCCGGGTCGAAGTCGCCCACCACGATCAGCACCGCGTTGTCGGGCCGGTAGTAGGTGGCGTGGAAGCGGCGCACGTCGTCCAGCGTGGCGGCGTTCAGGTCGGCCTCGCTGCCGATCACCGGGCGCTTGTAGGGGTGGCGCTCGAAGCACAGCTCGGGCAGCGCGTTGAACAGCCGGCCATACGGATCAGCCAGCACCCGTTGGCGCAGCTCTTCGACCACCACCTTGCGTTCGCTCTCGAAGTTGGCCTGGTCGACCTGCAGGTGCTGTAACCGCTCGGCCTCGGCCCAAAGCAGGCGTTCGAGGTGGTTGGACGGCACCTCGCTCTGGTAGACCGTCATGTCCTGCGCGGTGAAGGCGTTGTTCTGGCCGCCCACGTCCTCGGTCAGGCGGTCGAACATCTCGTCGGGCATGTGTTTGGTGCGCTTGAACATCAGGTGCTCGAACAGGTGCGCAAAGCCCGAGCGGCCCGCCGGGTCGTCCTTGCCGCCGACCCGGTACCAGACCTGCACGCTGACGGAGTTGCCGCCGCGCGTGGGCAGGCTGATCACCTGCAGGCCGTTGGCCAGCGTGCGCTGGCGCAGCGCCATCGGCGCCAGGCTGATGGCCAGCGGCGACGGCCTTGCCGGGGCGCCGACCGGGCGCGGCGACTCGGCGGTGGCAGCCCAAGCCGGCAGCGTGGCGGCCGCGGCGATCAGTGCCAGCGAGCGGCGGCGGTGGTCTGGCAGGGTCATGGCAGGTTCTTGGTTCCGTGGCATGGCCGTGATCATCGCCGATAGGCCGGGCGGGCCGGGCCCGGTGTCAGCGGCAGAACCCGCCGCCTTGCGCCGCAGCGGATCGGCCTGGCAAGCCCCGGCCCCCGCCAGCCATCCGCCAGCCTTCCGCGAGCCCGGCGCTCGTGGCACCGCGGCCTGCTGACAAGCCGCTGTCAGCAGGCCCCGCGCAACATGCAGGGCTTCAACCACCCCTTCGAGGAAGAGCCCAATGACCACCGCCACCGCCGCTGCCGCCACCACCGCCACCGCCCTGCACCACGCCGTCCACTGGTTCGAGATCCCGGTGCGCGACCTGGACCGCGCCCAGGCCTTCTACGAGGCCGTGCTCGGTGCGCCGCTGCGCCGCGAGCTGATGGGCCCGCAGACGCTGGCCGTGCTGCCCTACACCGAGCCCGGCGTCGGCGGCGCGCTGATCGCCGGCGAGCACATCCCGGGACCCGGCGCCAACGGCACCCTGGTCTACCTGAACGTCAACCCGGTGCTCGACGCCGCGGTGGCCCGCGCCGTGGCTGCCGGCGCCACCGTGTTGGTGCCGCGTGTCGACCTGCCCGACGGCATGGGCAGCTTCGTGCAGGTGATCGACGTCGAAGGCAACCGCATCGGCCTGCACGCCCAGGCCTGAGCGCCGGCCTGGCCGGCCCGCCCAGGGCGCACTAGGAGGCTGTCGGGCTTGGGGACGGGCCTGCGTTGAAGCTGGAAATGGGCTCAGCCTAGGCGCCAAGCACAGCCATGCCGGGGGGCATGGCGCGCATTGGCAACGACGGATCAGCCCATTTCCAGCTTCAACCCGAAGGGCCAGGGCGATTTTCGGTGCCATCTGTCGTTGCCGGCTCGTTCACACGAATGGTTATCCGAACTTTTTATCTATCAAATTATTAAACTTGGGAGTTACCAACTACTAACGATTACTTTTTCTTTGTTAATAACGGTCTCGTTATTTTTTTCCTATCTGCGCTGCCCCCCAGATTCAAAGCCTTATGTAGCCGGGTTTTCGCTTTTGCTGGGAGCAATTGCCTCAGGCCCTTTATGGGGTGTGCGGCCCCAAATGATTACGCTATTGTTTACCAGCATTTTTCTTTATCTGCTTGATCGGTATCGACAAACCGGTCAATTTGGAACGTTAATCCCAATCCCCTTGATCATGGTTTTGTGGGTGAATCTCCATGCCGGCTATATTCTGGGCATCGCAGTAATACTTACTTACATCATTGGTTGGGCGATAGATTTGGCAGTTTTGAAATTTTGGAAAAAAGAGCATATTGACAAGATCACAATAAATAAGTTTTTAGCCCTGGTTGGCGTTTTAAGTGGAAGTCTTTTGGTGATGGCCATAAACCCTGCTGGACTACGAATTTTCTTATATCCGTTCCAAACCCTGTTTGACCCCGCCATGCAGAAGTATATTCAAGAGTGGCTTTCACCTGATTTCCATGCCTTAATGTGGCAGCCATTGGCTTTATTGATTTTGGCACTCATTGGTGTTGGCATGATGACTAAGCATCGCATTTCGATCACCAAGGTCCTTCTGACTCTGGGTTTTGGGTTTGCTGCTTTGCGATCTGCCCGCCACGTTCCTCTTTTTGCTATTGCAGTCATCCCAGTTCTAGCAGAACAGTTCAGTTCGGTGATCAAGATTAACCCCACAGAGCAAGGACCGAACCGACTGATTCGTTGGGTTAATACAATATTGGTCAGTGTAATAGCATTGGTCATGATCATAACCCTGATTCAACTACCCAGTAAGCAAGAAAAAGCGGTGGCACTGAACTATCCTGCCAATGCCGTCGAATGGATAATGAAGAATAAACCCCAGGGGAAACTTTTTAACTCCTATAATTGGGGCGGATATTTAATTTGGCGGCTTTACCCGGAATACCCAGTTTATGTTGATGGCCGTGCTGATTTGTATGGTGCAAAATATTTATCCAATTACTTCGATATTTATTC
>JBBQVF010000058.1:0-25874 GCA_038211805.1 Burkholderiales bacterium
GGTGGGCTGGCGTGTTTTGCGCAAGTAAAGGAGGAGCTGTCGGCCGCCAGGCCGGCGGCGGGGGACATGGAGCAAAACACGCCAGCCCGGCCCGACGCGCTCGCGCAGAACATAGAACGTCGGCTTTCCGGCAAACAACCAAAGACAGCAACGAGCCGTCAACGGTCAGCCGTTGGCGAGCCCGGCCGTCGCCCACGGCTCACTCAGTCGCCGCTGTGCCGAAGGCCGCGCGGGTTTGTGCCGTGCGGTCCAGCTGGCGGGCGATGCCGCCGCAGACCAGGTCGCACAGTGCGTAGACCGCCGGGTCGGCGATGCGGTAAATGGCGCTGTTGCCGCGGGCCTCTCGGGAGACCAGGCCGCGCTGCCCCAGCAGCGCCAGGTGGCGCGAAATGTTGGCCGAGCTGTAGCCGCACAGCTGCGCCAACTCCCCCACGCTGCGCTCTTGCTGGCGCAGCAGGTTCAGGATCTGCAGCCGCGTCGGCTCGGACAGCGCCTGAAAGTAGGCTGCCACCTGCACCAACGCGTCATCTGAAAGACCTTCCATGCTCGGGGTCACCGGGGGTTGTGGGGTTGCCATGATGCCTTCGATCCCTCTTCTGGTGATTTTTGCGTAATGTCAAACTTGACTATTTAACTAAGTGCGCAAATAATAGCCTATAAGTTGATGAAGCACCAGCCCCGCCGCTCGCGGCGGGCTTCAGCCAGAAAGAGAGACCCCATGTCCAGACCCCTGCTGTTCACCGCTGCCGCAGCACTGGCCATGGCCGCTTTGCTGCCGCTGCCCGCCACGGTGCAGGCGGCCGGTTTGCCGGCCACACCGGCGCAGGTGTCGGGCCGCGCGGCGGCGTCGGGGTTCGACGGTGTGGTCGAGGCGGTGCGCCAGACGGTGATCGCCGCCCAGGTGCCCGGCGCGGTGGTCGAGCTGGCGGTGAAGGTGGGCGACCGCGTCGCCGCCGGCCAGTTGCTGTTGCGCATCGACGCCCGCACCGCCGACCAGAACGCCGCCGCCAGCGATGCCCAGGTGCAGGCCGCCCGCGCGGGCCTGGCCCTGGCGGGGCAGGAGTTCAACCGCCAGCAGCAACTGTTTCAGAAGCAGTACATCAGCCAGGCCGCGCTGGAGCGCGCCGAATCCGAGTTCAAGTCCAGCCAGGCCCAGGCGAACGCGCAGCTGGCCCAAGCCGGCGCTGCGCGCACGCAGACCGGGCTGCATGTCGTGCGGGCACCCTATGCCGGCGTGATCGCCGATCTGCCGGTGTCGTTGGGCGACATGGCGATGCCCGGCCGGCCCCTGCTGACCTTGTACGACCCGTCGGCGCTGCGGGTGTCGGCTTCGGTGCCGCAAACGGTGGCCCAGCGCCTGGCCGCCGGCGAGATGCCGCGGGTCGAGCTGCCGGGCCTGCCGCCGATCACACCCCTGCGGCTGCAGCAACTGCCCACCGCCGATGCGGCCACCCACACCGTCACGCTGCGGCTCGATCTGCCGGCCAACCTGGCGGGGGTGTCACCGGGCATGTTCGCGCGGCTGTGGCTGCCGACCGCCGGCACTGCGGTGCCGGGCGCTGCGGCCGTGTTGTCGGTGCCGCGCAGCGCCATCGTGCGCCGCGCCGAGCTGACCGGCCTCTACGTGCTCGACGCCCAAGGCCGGCCGCTGCTGCGCCAGGTGCGGCTGGGCCGCGCCGACGGTGAGCGCATCGAGATCCTGTCGGGGCTGATGGCCGGCGAGTCGGTGGTCACCGACGCCCAGGCTGCCGCGCGCACCACCAGTCCCGCCCGCTGAAAGCCCCGTCATGAGCGATCCGAGCAAGCTGCAGAACCCCCGCAACAGCCCCACCCCGAACTCCAGCCCGGCGATGGGCGTGTCAGGCCGCATCGCAGGCTTCTTCCAGTCGGCGCAGATCACGCCACTGCTGGCCCTGGTGGCGCTGCTGCTGGGCATCTTCGCGGTGATGGTGACGCCGCGCGAGGAAGAGCCGCAGATCAACGTGACCATGGCCAACGTGCTGATCCCGTTCCCGGGCGCCGCCGTGCGCGACGTCGAGCAGATGGTGGCCGCGCCGGCCGAGCAGGTGCTGGCGCAGATTTCGGGCGTCGAGCATGTGATGAGCGTGTCGCGGCCGGGGCTGGCGATCATCACGGTGCAGTTCAAGGTCGGCGTGCCGCGCACCGAGGCGCTGGTGCGGCTGTACGACACGGTGAACTCCAACGCCGACTGGCTGCCGCCGGGCCTGGGTGTGGGCGCGCCGATCATCAAGCCCAAGGGCATCGACGACGTGCCGATCGTCGCGCTGACGCTGTACAGCACCAACCCCGACACCGGCGCCTTCGACCTGGAGCGCGTGGCCCACAGCATCGAGGCCGATCTGAAGCGCGTGCCCGGCACCCGCGAGGTGACGACGATCGGCGGCCCCGGCCGCGCGGTGGTGGTCGAGCTCGACCCGGCGCGCATGGCCAGCGTCGGTGTCACCGTGGCCGATCTGCGGGCCGCGCTGCAGTCGGCCAACCTGGGCCTGCCGGTCGGTGAGCTGATCACCGGCAACCGCGCGGTGGCGATCGAGTCGGGCCCGTTCCTGGCCAACGCCGCCGAGGTGGCCGAACTGGTGGTCCGTGTGCAGGGTGGCAAGCCGGTGTTCCTGGGCGACGTGGCCACCGTGCGCGACGGCCCGCTGCCGGCCAGCCGCTATGTCTGGCACGGTGCGGGCGGTGCCAGGCCGGCCGAGGGTGGGGCTTCGGCGCCTGCCGCTGCCGTGTCGGGCGAGCCGGTCGCACCTGTCGAATACCCCGCCGTCACCGTCACCATCACCAAGAAGCCGGGCGAAAACGCGATCGACGTGGCCAACGCGGTGATGCGCCGGGTCGACCAGCTGCGCAACACCGTGATCCCGGCCGACGTGCAGGTGGTCGAGACCCGCAACTACGGCGCGTCGGCCAACGACAAGGCGCAAAAGCTGATCCAGAAGCTGCTGTTCGCCACCGCGTCGGTGGTGGCGCTGGTGTTCATCGCGCTGGGCCGGCGCGAGGCCGCCATCGTCGGCAGCGCGGTGATCCTGACGCTGACCGTCACGCTGTTCGCGTCCTGGGCCTGGGGCTTCACGCTCAACCGGGTGTCGCTGTTCGCGCTGATCTTCTCGATCGGCATCCTGGTCGACGACGCCATCGTGGTGGTCGAGAACATCCACCGCCACCAGCAGCTGTTTCCCGGCCGCAGCCTGGTGCAGATCATCCCCGGCGCGGTCGACGAGGTCGGCGGGCCGACGATCCTGGCCACGCTGACGGTGATCGCCGCACTGCTGCCGATGGCCTTCGTCAGCGGCCTGATGGGCCCGTACATGAGCCCGATCCCCATCAACGCCAGCATGGGCATGGTGCTGTCGCTGGCCATTGCCTTTGTCGTCACGCCCTGGTTGTCGCGGCTGTGGATGAAGTCAGTGCCGGCCCCGGCGCCCGATGCGCCGCCGGTCGATCACGCCAAGCCCCACGGTCTGGCGGCCAGGATCGCGCCGACCTTCGAGCGCATCTTCCGCCCGCTGCTCGACGAGCGGCGCGGCAGGCGCAACCGCAGCCTGCTGGGGCTGGGCATCGCGGCGCTGATCGCGCTGTCGCTGGTGCTGCCGGCCGTCGGCCTGGTGCAGCTGAAGATGCTGCCGTTCGACAACAAGTCGGAATTCCAGGTCATCGTCGACATGCCGGCCGGCACGCCGGTCGAGCAGACCGCCGCCGTGCTGCACGCGCTGGGCGCACATTTGTCGACGGTGCCCGAAGTGACCCACTACCAGGCCTATGCCGGCACGGCCGCACCGATCAACTTCAACGGCCTGGTGCGCCAGTACTACCTGCGCTCGGGCGGTGATGTCGGTGACCTGCAGGTCAACCTGGTCGACAAGCACCACCGCAAGGACCAGAGCCACGCCATCGCCACCCGCATCCGGCCCGAACTGCAGGCGATCGCCAAGGCCTTCGGTGCCAACGTCAAGGTGGTCGAAGTGCCGCCGGGCCCGCCGGTGCTGTCGCCCATCGTCGCCGAGATCTACGGCCCCGAGGCCGAAGGCCGGCGCCAGGTGGCCAAGGCCGTGCGTGCGGTGTTCGAGAAGACCGCCGGCATCGTCGATGTCGACGACAGCAGCATCGCCGCCGCCCCGCGCACGCTGCTGCTGGTCGACCGGCGCAAGGCCGCCATGCTGGGCGTGCCGCAGCAGGCCATCGTGACGACATTGCGCGCCGGCCTGGCCGGTGAGGCCACCGCCTACCTGCATGACCAGAGCAAGTACCCCGCCGCCGCGGTGCTGCAGTTGCCCGCCGCCAGCCACGGCGACCTGAACGCGCTGCTGCAACTGTCGGTGCGCAGCGCCGAAGGCCGGCTGGTGCCGATCCGCGAGCTGGTCACCGTCTCAGACACCCAGCGCGAGCAGCCGGTCTTCCACAAGGATCTGCTGGCGGTGAACTACGTCGTCGCCGACATGGCCGGCCAGCTCGACAGCCCGCTCTACGGCATGTTCGCGATGCGCGGTGATCTGGCCAAGATCGCCACGCCCGATGGCGGGCTGCTGGCCGAGCGCTTCATCACCCCGCCCGACGACGCCTGGCGCGGCTACACGCTGAAGTGGGACGGTGAATCGCAAATCACCTACGAGACCTTCCGCGACATGGGCACGGCCTACGCGGTGGGCCTGGTGCTGATCTACCTGCTGGTGGTCGCGCAGTTCGGCAGTTACCTGACACCGCTGATCATCATGGCGCCGATCCCGCTGACCATCATCGGCGTGATGCCCGGCCACGCCTTGCTGGGCGCGCAGTACACCGCCACCAGCATGATCGGCATGATCGCGCTGGCCGGCATCATCGTGCGCAATTCCATCCTGCTGGTCGACTTCATCAACCTGCAGGTTAGATCAGGCCCCCAAGCGCAAGCTTTGCCTGCGCCACCCCCCGAGGGGGGCGAGCCGCCTTGGGGCGGCCCGGCGCCGGCTCAGGCCGCCTTCAAGCAGGCCATCGTCAACGCCGCCATCACCCGCGCCCAGCCGATCGTGCTGACGGGCCTGGCGGCGATGCTGGGGGCCTTCTTCATCCTCGACGACCCGATCTTCAACGGCCTGGCGATCTCGCTGATCTTCGGCATCTCGGTGTCCACCGTGCTGACGCTGGTGGTGATCCCGCTGCTGTACTTCATGGCCTACCGCCACCGGCTGGGCGCCATCACCGGCACCGGCACCGGCCCGGCCATCCCCGGTCCCTCTCCCGCAACCCCCTGACCCACTCTCATTTAGGAGCACTCCATGACTTCCTGGCAACTCGTCCGTCTCGTCGCTGGCACCTTCATCCTGCTGTCGCTGGCGCTGGGCTTTCCCGGCAGCCCGATATTCGTCAGCCCCTGGTGGCTGGCCTTCACCGCCTTCGTCGGTGTCAACCTGCTGCAGAGCGCGCTGACCAAGTGGTGCCTGATGGAAACCATCATGCGCAAGCTGGGCGCCCGCCAAGGCGCTTGACCCCTGCACACACCGCCGCGAGACCCGCCATGAAACACCGTCTGCAACTCAGCCTGCTGGCCCTGGCCTGCCTGGCGCTGGCTCCTGCGGCGCAGGCGGTCGACCTGGTCGAGGCCTGGCAGGCAGCGGCGCTCAACGACAAGGGGCTGGCCGTCGTGCGGGCCTCGCATGCCGCGGCACAACCACGGCGCGACCAGGCCGCATCGCTGTGGCGGCCCACGGTGGGCGCCAGTGCCACGGTGGGCGTGGCGTCGAACACGACCGAGGCCACCGGCGCGCAGTTCACCGCGCCCGGCCTGGGCACGTCCAACGGCGTGGCCTTCAACACCTCGGTGACGGGCGGCACGGCCACGCGCTGGGCGCTGTCGGCGGTGCAGCCGCTCTACAACCGCGAGCGGCGCGCCCAGCAGCGGCAGCTGGCGCTGTCGGTCGATGGTGCCGACCTGGATTGGCAGGCCGGACGCCAGGCACTGATGCTGCGCACCGCCGAACGCTACTTCGACCTGGCGCTGGCCGAGGAATCGGTGCGGGTGCAGCAGCGCCAGTTGACGGCGGTGCAACGCGCCGCCGCCGAGGTGCTCGACCGTTTCCAGCTCGGCGCCGTGCCGGTGACCGACACCCACGAAGCGCAGGCGCGGCTGGCCGGTGTGCGGGCCGAGGTGCTGGCGGCGCAGACCGACCTGCAGCTCAAGCGCCAGGCGCTGGCCGACAGCACCGCGCTGGCGCCCGACAACCTGACGGCGCGGCTGCCCGCCGGCAGCATCGCCCAGACCCCGTTGCGCCTGCTCGACCCCTGGCTGGCCGATGCGCTGGCCGGCAACCTCGCGCTGCGCCAGCAGCAGCTGGCCGGCGAGATCGCACGCCAGGAGGCCGCCAAATACAGCCTGGCCGCGTCGCCACAGGTCGACCTGGTGGCGCAGGCCACGGGTGATCGGCTCAGCGGCAGCGGTGATTTCGGCTCGGCCAGCAACAATGCCAGCCACCAGGCGATCGGCCTGCAGCTGACGATCCCATTGTTCACCGGCGGCTGGCGCGATGCCAAGCAATCCGAAGCCCTGCTGCTGGCCGACAAGGCCGACGCCGAGTGGGTCAACGCGCAGCAGCAGGTGGCCCAGCAGGTGCGATCGTCCTGGATGGGTCTGAACCTGGGCGCCCAGCGGGTGCAGGCCTTGGGCGATGCGCTGAAGGCCAGCCAGTCGCGTCGCGACGCCACCAATGTCGGCTACGAGGTGGGCCACCGCACCACGCTGGACCTGCTGCGCGCCGAGAACGACGCCGCCGCGGCGCAGCTGGCGCTGGCCCAGGCCAGGGTCGGCCTGTGGCTGGACCGGTTGCGGCTGGCCGCGCTGGCCGGTCAACTCGACGAGGCGGTGCTGCGCACGGCCAATGCCGACTTGCTGGCCGCGACCTGAAGCCCGGGGTGGTTCAGGCCGATGCCCCCCGGCCCGATGCCCCCCGGCCCGATGCCCCGGGCCGATGCCGCGGGCCGAACCCGATCACCCTCAGGGCTGGGTCGGTGCCAGCGCCTGCTGCACGAAGTCCAGCCGGTCCTGGCCGAAGAACATCTGCTCGCCGACAAAGCAGGTGGGCGCCCCGAACACGCCGCGCGCCACCGAGGTCTCGGTGTTGGCCACCAGCCGGGCCTTGACCTCGGCATCGGCCACCAGCGCGGCGAACTGCGCGGTGTCGAAACCGGCACCCGTCAGCACCGCGGCCAGCTCGCTGGCATCGCCCAGGTTGCGCGGCGCCACCCACATGGCGTGGAACACTGTGTCGGCATAGCGCTGGAAGTCGCCAGGCCGGCGCAGTTGCAGGCCCACCGCGCCGCGCATCAGCGTCAACGTGTTGATCGGGAAATGCGGGTTGAAAGCAAAGGCCACGCCCCAGCGCCGGGCCCAGCGCGCGATGTCCTCGCCCATCCAGCGGCCCTTGGCCGGCACGCTGACCGGGCTGGCGTTGCCGGTGGCCTTGAACACGCCACCCAGCAGCATCGGGTGGTAGACCACCGAGGCGCCGGTCTCGCGGCCGATGCGCGGCAGCTGGGTGTAGGCCAGGTAGGTGGTGGGGCTGCCGAAGTCGAAGTGGAATTCCAGGGTCTTGTCGGTCATGGAGTGTCCTTCACGAGGTTTCGACCCGCGGTTCTCAGCCCGGCACGATGCCGGTGGCGGTGAGCCGCAGCACCCGGTCGGCACGCGCGGCCGCAGCCATCGAGTGGGTAACCAGCAGGCAGGCGGCGTGCTCGTGCCGCACCTGCGCCACCAGCACGTCGAGCATGCGCTCGGCGGTGGTCGGGTCGAGGTTGCCGGTGGGCTCGTCGGCCAGGATCAGCGCCGGCCGGTGCACCAGCGCGCGGGCCAGCGCCACCCGCTGCAACTGCCCGCCCGACAGCTGCGCCGGGCTGCGCTGGCCCAGGCCCGCCAGGCCCACGGCCTGCAGCAGCTGATCGACCCGCGCCTCGTCGGGCGCGCCCAGCAGCAGCAACGGCAGTGCGATGTTCTCGGCCACGCTCAGGTGCGGCAACAGGTGGAAGGCCTGGAACACGAAGCCCAGCTTTTCGCGCCGCAGCCTGGCGCGGCCGGGTTCGGGCAGCGCGCGCACGTCGATGCCGGCCAGCGTGATGCGGCCGGCATCGGCGTCGTCCAGGCCAGCAATGCAGTTCAGCAACGTCGACTTGCCCACGCCCGATTCGCCCAGCAGCGCGACGAACTCACCGGGCTGCAGCTGCAGCTGCACGCCGCTGAACACCGGCGTGTCGGCATAGGCCCGCACCAGGTCGGTGATGACCAGCACCGCAGAGCCCGGCGAACCGTCGGGCTGGGGCCGCCGAAGGTCGTCCGCGGCGCCGCCGGGGTGGCGGGTCGACTGATCCGTCGGGTGGCTCATGCCGCGGCCTGTTCGTCCATCAAGCCCGCCAGCACGGCCAGGGCTTTCGGCAGCGCACCGGGCGCATCGGCCGCCACCGCCTGGCGGTCCAGGCTGCGCAGCCAGGTCCCCTGGCGCTTGGCCAGCTGGCGGGTGGCGGCGATGCCGGCCTCGCGCATCGCCGGCCAGCGCGCGGCGTCGGGCTGCAGCGGGGCATCGTCGGCGTCCAGCGCCGCCCAGACCTGGCGGTAGCCGACACAGCGCATCGCCGGCAGGCCGGCCTGCAGGTCGCCGCGCGCACGCAGCGTGCGCACCTCGTCGACCAGGCCGGCGGCCAGCATGGCGTCGAAACGCTGGGCGATGCGGGCGTGGAGCCAACCGCGCGATTGCGGCTCCAGCGCCAGCAGCGGCAACGCCAGGCCCGCCGCGCGCGCCTGGCCATGAAAGCCCGACAGCGGCTGGCCGCTGAGCTGCCACACCTCCAACGCGCGCTGGATGCGCTGCGCGTCCAGCGGCGCCAGCCGGGCGGCGGTGAGGGGGTCGACCCGCGCCAGTTCGGCATGCAGCGCCGGCCAGCCTTCGGCGGCGGCGCGGGCGTCCAGCGCGGCGCGCACGCCGGCATCGGCCGCGGGCATCGCATCCAGGCCGTCGATCAGCGCCTTGAAGTACAGCATCGTGCCGCCGACCAGCAAGGCCAGCTTGCCGCGGCCGTTGATCTCGGCCACCAGCCGCCGCGCATCGGCGACGAACTGGGCCGCCGAGTAGGCGCCGGTGGGTTCGATCAGGTCGATCAGATGGTGCGGCACCGCGCTGCGCTCGGCTGCGTCGGGCTTGGCGGTGCCGATGTCCAGGCCGCAGTACACCTGGGCCGAGTCGACGCTGATGATCTCCAGCGGCCAGCGCGCGGCGGCGGCCAGCGCCAGCGCGCTCTTGCCGCTGGCGGTGGGGCCGGCCAGGCCGATGGCGCGCAGCGGCGGGGTGGTGTCGGCGATCAGCCCGACCGGGCCGGTTGCGCCGGGCAGGGCCGTCATGCGGGGGCCTGCCGTGGTTCGACGTGGCGGCGCATCAGCGTCCGGGCCACCCACCGGGTGGCCGCGGCAGCGCGGCCCCTGCCCGCGGCGATGGCTTGGCGGACGATGACATGGCGGACGATGACCTGGCGGACGGCGACCCGCCGCCCGACCGGTACGACAGCCGTTCCTCCTGCCAACGCTCGGCCCGCCGGGCGCGACGTTGCGGCGCCGCTCAAAACCGTTCGTCCGGCCGCAGGTAGCGCCATTGGCCGACCGGCAGCTTGCCCAGCACCACGCTGCCGATGCGCACCCGCTTCAAGCCCAGCACGTCGAGGCCGACCAGCTCGCACAGGCGGCGGATCTGGCGCTTGCGGCCTTCGCGCAGCACGAAGCGCAACTGGTCCTCGTTGGCCCAGCTGACGCGCGCCGGCTTGAGCCGGACACCGTCGAGCTCCAGCCCGTGATGCAGCCGGCGCATGTTCTCGGGCGGGAAGGGCAGATCACGCTCGTCGGGGCGCTGCGACTGCACCCGCACCAGGTATTCCTTTTCGACGCGGCTGTCCTCGCCGATCAGCTGCTTGGCGATGCGGCCGTCCTGCGTCAGCACCATCAGGCCGGTGGAATCGATGTCGAGCCGGCCGGCCGGCGCCAGGTGGCGCAGGTGGCCGTGGTGGAACTTCAGCGGCAGCGTGTCCTCGGCCCAGCGGTTGGCGGCGGTCACCAGCACGAAGGCCGGCTGGTAACCGTCCTCGGCCTGGCCGGAGACGAAGCCCATCGGCTTGTGGATCAACACGCTGACCCGCTGCGCCTGCTGCTGGCGGGCCAGCGGATCGATCTCGATCCTGGCGTCGGCAGCCACGCGCTGGCCCAGCACCGCGGGCCGGCCGTCGACCGAGACCCAGCCGGCCTCGATCCATTCGTCGGCCTCGCGGCGCGAGGCCAGGCCGCGTTCGGCCATCACTTTCGACAGGCGCGCGCCATCGGCCGGAGCAGCATCGTTCACAGGATTCATGGGATGGATTGGACCATGGGTGCGGTCCGGTCATCGATGCCGAGGCGGTCGACGGTCTGCGGCGAGGGCCGGCGCAGCACATGAGCCGCCCGATCCGCGCCCGACCCGCGCCCGAACTGCGCCCGGTCAGCGCCCGCGCAGGAACAGGCTGTCGAGCTCGCGCACCGTGATCTGCCGCCAGGTCGGCCGGCCGTGGTTGCACTGGTCGGCACGCTCTGTGCGTTCCATGTCGCGCAGCAATGCGTTCATCTCGGGCACGGTGAGCGACCGGTTGGCCCGCACCGCGCCATGGCAGGCCATCGTGGCCAGCAGGTCGTCGCGGGCGCGCTGCACCACGCGCGAGCCGTCCACGTCGCCCAGTTCACCCAGCTCGGCCAGCACCGCGCGGGCCAGCGCCACCGGGTCGGCGTCGGGCAGGGCAGCGGGGCGGGCACGCACCGCCAGCACGCCGGGCGACAGCGGCGCCACGTCCAGCCCCAGTGCGGTCAGGCTGTGGGCATGGGCTTCGGCAGTGGCCACCTCGGTCGGCGTGGCCGCGAACGTGGCCGGGATCAGCAGCGGCTGGGCCGGCAGGGTCTGGTCGGGATGCTCGCCGAGCACGTCGCCCTGCGCGGTCTTCAGCCGCTCGTAGACGATGCGCTCGTGCGCGGCGTGCATGTCGACCACCACCAGGCCCTGGGCGTTCTCGGCCAGGATGTAGGCGCCGGCCAGCTGGGCCAGCGCGCGGCCCAGCGGCCAGGCCTCGGGCGCGGGCGGCTGGGCCGCGGCAGCTTGCCCGGCCCAGCGCGGCGGGGGCTCCTGGGCGTAAAGCACGGCCAGGTCCTGCAAACCCAGGCGCGACTGGGCGCCGGTGACGGCAGGCGACCAGGCCGGCGCTGCGCCGGGCGCGCGGCCGTGCCCCGGTGCAGGCCAACCAGCGGCGCCGGCCGCAGCGCCCGGGTCGGCCGGTCGGCCGAACGGATCACCGGCCGCGGCCGCCTCGCCCGACATCGAGGTGCCCGCCAGCGGCGCGCGCGACAAGGCCAGCGCGGCCTCCACCGCACGGCGCACGGCCTGGTGCACCTCGCGGCCGTCGCGGAAGCGCACCTCGATCTTGGTCGGGTGCACGTTCACGTCGACCCGCATCGGATCGATCTCGATGAACAGCACCCAGCTGGGCTGGCGGTTGCCGTGCAGCACGTCCTCGTAGGCCGATCGTGCGCCGTGGACTATCAGCCGGTCGCGCACGTAGCGGCCGTTGACGTAGGCGTACTGCTGGTCGCTGCGGCTGCGCGCCGCGTCGGGCAGGCCGCAGCGGCCATGCACCCGCACCGGGCCGACCGTCAGGTCGAGTGGCCGGCTCTGGGCGATGAAATCGGCGCCCAGCACGTCGGCGATGCGCTGCTCGGGCGCAGCCCGCCGCCACTGCTCGACCAGCTTGCCGTCGTGCCAGACGGCAAAGCCGACATCCGGCCGGGCCAGCGCATGGCGGCGCATCGCCTCCAGGCCATGGGCCAGCTCGGTGGCGTCGGTCTTGAGGAACTTGCGCCGCGCCGGCGTGGCGAAGAACAGCTCGCGCACCTCGACGCTGGTGCCCTGGGCGCGGGCGGCGGGCTGCAGCTCGCCGCTGCGCGCGTCCAGCCGCGAGGCGTGCGGCGCGTCGGCGGTGCGGCTGGACAGGCTCAGGTCGGCAATCGAGGCGATGGCCGCCAGCGCCTCGCCCCGAAAGCCCATCGTGGTCACCGATTCCAGGTCGTGCAGGTTGCCGATCTTGCTGGTGGCATGGCGCTGCAACGCCAGCACCAGCTGGTCGGACGGGATGCCGGCGCCGTCGTCCTCGACCGCGATGCTGCGCACGCCGCCTGCAGCCAACCGCACGGTGACTTGGGTTGCACCGGCGTCGAGCGCGTTGTCGACCAGCTCGCGCACCACCGAGGCCGGCCGTTCCACCACTTCGCCGGCGGCGATCTGGCTGACCAGTTCGTCGGGCAGGGCGCGGATGCTGGAGCGCATGGTCGGGTGCATGGTCGGGTGAATGGTCGGGCGGTTCAGGACATTCATCACCCGATTATCCCGGCCGACGGCCGCGCGGGCCGGGCCGGCGGCGGTGCCGTCACGTCCGCACCGGATAATCGGGCTCATGGACGCTGTCATGACCCTGGTGGATTTCATCCTGCATGTCGATCGCCACTTGCGCGAGTTCGTCGAGGCCTACGGCGGCTGGGTCTACGCCCTGCTGTTCCTGATCATCTTCGTCGAGACCGGGCTGGTGGTGATGCCCTTCCTGCCGGGCGATTCACTGCTGTTCGTGGTCGGGGCGCTGGCCGGCGCCGGGCTGATGAATTACCCGCTGGTGATGGTGTTGCTGGTGGTGGCGGCGGTGGCCGGCGACCAGGTCAACTACAGCATCGGGCGCTACTTCGGGCCCAAGGTGTTCGGCTGGGAGCAGTCGCGCTGGTTCAACCGCCGCGCCTTCGACCAGGCCCACGCTTTTTATGAAAAATACGGCGGCATCACGCTGGTGCTGGCGCGCTTCATGCCGTTCGTGCGCACTTTCGTGCCCTTCGTCGCCGGCGTGGCCGAGATGAGCCGGCCCAAGTTCTCGTTCTACAACGTCGCCGGCGCGCTGCTGTGGGTGGTGGGCCTGGTCACCGCGGGCTACCTGTTTGGCAACATGCCCTGGGTGCAGGCCAATCTCAGCAAGATCATCTGGGCGATGATCATCATCCCCGGCCTGGTGGCGATGTTCGGCGCCTGGCGCGCCAGCCGGTCGGGCCGCGAAGCGCCCGTGCAAGCCGGCGGGCAGCCCTGAGAGCTTGAGAGTCTTTCGGCCGCTGGCCCGACTCCGCTACAGCGTGCGCTGCCGCGCCGCCAGCGGCGGGTTGCGCGCAAAGTAGCGGCGGATTCCGGTGTGCAGCGCCTCGACCAGCTGCCGTTGGTAGTCGGGGTCGCGCAGCTTGGCCTCTTCGTCGGGGTTGGAGATGAACGCCGTTTCCACCAGGATGCTGGGGATGTCGGGCGCCTTCAGCACCGCGAAGCCGGCCTGCTCGACGCTGCGCTTGTGCAGCGCGCCCACCTTGCCGATGCGCTCGAGCACCTCGCGGCCGATCTGCAGCGAGTCCTTGATCTGCGCCGCGGTGCTCATGTCCAGCATCGCGCGCAGCACCTGGCTGTCCTTCACCGCGATGGTGTTGAGGCCGCCCACCGCGTCGGCGGCGTTCTCCTTGTTGGCCATCCAGCGCGCGGCTGCGCTGCTGGCGCCGTTGGCCGACAGCGCGAACACCGAGGCGCCCCTGGCCTGCGGCGTGAAGAACGCGTCGGCATGGATCGATACGAACAGGTCGGCCTGCACCCGCCGCGCCTTGCGCACCCGCTCGTGCAGCGGCACGAAGTAGTCGGCGTCGCGCGTCAGCATCGCCCGCATGCCGGGCACGCTGTTGATGCGGTCGCGCAACTGCAGTGCCACGGCCAGCACCACGTCTTTTTCGCGCAGGCCGCTGGGGCCGATGGCGCCGGGGTCTTCACCGCCATGGCCGGGGTCGATCGCCACGACGACCAGCCGGTCGATCAGCCGTTGCTCGTTGGCGGGCACGGTGTCAGGCGCTGGCGCCGGTGTCGACAACGGCGGCGGCAGCGCCCCTGGCGCGGGGATGGCCGGTGGTCCGGCGCGGCCGGCCAGCAGGGGTGCGGCAGGCACGACGGTGCCCGGCAGAGGCGCCGGCAGCGCGGCCGCGCCGGGTTTGTCGATGCGGCCGATGAACTCGCCCAACGTGTCCTGCAGCGTCTGCGTGGCCAGGCCGGTGGCCGTATCGCGTTCGCGGATCAGTTCGAGCAGCGGGTCACGCGCTTCGGTCGGGTAGAGGTCGAAGACCAGCCGGTGCTGGTAGGCGGCCACCGGCGCCAGCGTGAATTGCTGCGGCAGCACCGGCTGTTTCAGGTCGATGACCAGCCGCACCACCCGCGGCTGGTTCTGGCCGATGCGCATGCCGGCGATGAACGGATCGCCCGGCTGCACCTTGCCCACCAGCTCACGCAGCGCCGGGCTCAGGTCGAGCTGGTCGATGTCGATCACCAGCCGCGGCGGGTCTTGCGCCAGGGATTGCCGGGCCGACAGCGGCTGGTCGCTCTCGATCGTCACGCGGCTGTAGTCGGCGGCCGGCCAGACCCGCACGGCGACGATGGTCGCGCCGAAGGCCAGGTCGGCGTTGCCCAGGCCGAGCACCAGCGCGCCCATGCGGCGCAGCGCGTGGCGCCGGGTCGGTGCCGTGCTCATCGCAGCAGCGCCACGCCCAGCGGCGTCAGCGCCTGCACCAGCACCTGGCGCTGGTCGTCGTCGCCGGGCTCGATCAGCAGCCGCAGATCCGGCCGCGGCAACAGGCCCGCGACCTGGCCGGGCCACTCGGCGATCTTCAGCCCCGGGCGGGCGAAGACGTCGCGAAAGCCCGCGTCCAACCACTCGCGCGGGTCGGTGAAGCGGTAGAAATCGAAGTGCGCAGCGTCACTGCCATCGGCCAACGTGTAGGGCTCCATCACCGTGTAGGTGGGGCTCTTGATGCGGCCGGCCACGCCCAGCGCGCGCAGCAGGTGGCGCACGAAGGTGGTCTTGCCGGCGCCCAGCGGGCCGGTCAGTTCGATGAAGGCCTGGCGGGTGCCCGGCTGGCCGGCCAGTCGGCGGGCCCAGGCTTCGCAGGCGGCCTCGTCCGCCCAGTGCACGAGGCGGCTTTCTAGAATCGGGTGATGGTCAATCCGCAAGGGCGTGGGCAAGGGCAGGGGGCAGGGCCGTCCGGGGAGCGCGGCGCAGCAGTGGGAGCGGCGGGCCCGGCGACAGTTCCGTCGGGCTTGTCGGGCGTGTCAGGCTTGTCGGGCGTGTCAGGCATCTCAGCCGAAGCCTTGGCGGCGTGGTGGCCGCAGGTGCAGGCCTGGGCCAAGGCAGCGGGATTCTCCCAGATCGGGGTTGCCGACGTCGACCTGGCCACCGCCGAGCCCGGGCTGCAGGCCTGGTTGGCGGCGGGTTGCCACGGTGGCATGGGCTACATGGCTGCGCACGGGCTGAAACGGGCCCGACCGGCCGAACTGGTGCCCGGCACGCTGCGGGTGATCACCGCGCGCATGGACTACCTGCCGCGCGCAGCGCCGGAATCGGCTGCGGGATCGGCCGCCGATGCCTGGCAGGCCTCGGCCTTCGAGCGACAGGCCGACCCGCAGCGTGCAGTGGTGTCGATCTACGCCCAGGGCCGGGATTACCACAAGGTGCTGCGCCAGCGCCTGCAGCGTCTGAGCGACCAGTTGCAGGCCGCGCTGGGCCCGTTCGGGCATCGGGTGTTCACCGATTCGGCGCCGGTGCTGGAGGTCGAACTGGCCAGCCGCAGCGGCCTGGGCTGGCGCGGCAAGCACACGCTGCTGCTGTCGCGCGAGGCCGGCTCGATGTTCTTCCTGGGCGAGATCTACGTCGCGCTGCCGTTGCCGCTGACGCCGCCGGCCAGCGGCCATTGCGGCAGTTGCAACGCCTGCATCAGCGCCTGCCCCACCGGCGCGATCGTGGCGCCGTACCGGCTGGACGCGCGGCGCTGCATCTCTTACCTGACGATCGAGCACGACGGGCCCATTCCGGTCGAGTTCCGCGCCGCGCTGGGCAACCGGATCTACGGTTGTGACGACTGCCAGCTGGCCTGCCCGTGGAACAAATACGCGCAGCGCTCGCCGCTGCCTGATTTCGATGCGCGCGCGCCGCTGGCCGAGGCCACGCTGCTGGCGTTGTGGGCCTGGGACGAGACCGATTTTTTGCGCCACGCCGAGGGCAGCGCGATCCGCCGCATCGGCTTTGGCCGCTGGCGGCGCAACCTGGCGGTGGCGCTGGGCAATGCCTGGCGCGAAACCGCCGATCCGGCAGTGGCGGCAGCGCTGCAAGCGGCCTTGCCGGGCGCGTCGGTGCTGCTGGCCGAGCACATCGACTGGGCGCTGGCCCAGCGCCGATCGGCAAGTGACAAGGCGTGAAGGTGTGAAGGCGCGGTCGCGCGCTCGGCCCGCGCGGCAGGCTCATCCGCGCCTGGTCAGGTGAAGGTCACCCAGTCGGCGAAGGCATCCGCATCCAGGTGCGGCAAGGTGTTGTAGGTCACCAGCGCATGGCGCTTGGGGTTGAAGTGAAACTCGGTCACCGCGCTGTTGCGGATGCGCATGTTCAGCTCGACCGTGACCTCGGGCGCCACGCCCAGCACCAGCCCCACCGCGGTGGCGATCGGCCCGCCGCTGCTGACCATCAGCACATCGCCGTCGCACTGGCTGCACACATGGTCCATCGCCGCGGCCACGCCGGCGACGAAGTCGGTGTAGCTCGGCATGCCCGCCGGTTGCGTCTGGCCGGCCATCCAGGCCGACAGGCCCTGGCGCAGCAGGCGGAAGTGGTGGCGGTACAGCGCGGGCGTGTCGGGCCTGGCCAGCGGCTGCGGGTGCACCGCGCTGATGACGGCATGGCTGTCGTACTCGTTCAGGCCCGGCAGGCGCAGCGCCTCGGCGGACTGGCGCAGCGCCTCGGCCGACTGGCGCAGCGCGTCGCTGTTCTGGCCCAGCCCGTCGGCGATGGCCTGCTGGCTCTGGATCTGGCGCTGCAGCGTGCCGCTGATCACCGTGCTGAAACGCCGGCCCTTGCCGGCGAAGTAGCGGCCCAGCTGCCGGCATTGCCGCTGCCCCAGGTCGCTGAGCTGGTCGTAATTGTCCGACCCGAAAGAGGCCTGGCCGTGTCGCACGAGGTAAAGCGTTCCCATCGGCCGGCATTGTGTTCAAGCGGGTCGGCGTGGCTTGTCGCCGCCGCGACCGGGCGCACCGGGCCTGGAGGGGCGCGCGCCGCCGCGTTCAGGCGGCCTTCTCGACGTGGCCGTGGCGGGTGTAGAGGAAGTCGAGCACTTGCTTGCGGCAGTGCACATAGGCGGCATCCTCGGCCAGTGCCACACGGTCGCGCGGGCGCGGCAGGTCGACGGTCAGGATCTCGCCAATGGTCGCTGCCGGCCCGTTGGTCATCATCACGATGCGGTCGCTCAGCAGCACCGCCTCGTCGACGTCGTGCGTCACCATCACCACCGTGCTGCGGGTGCGGGCCACGATCTTCAGCAACTCGTCCTGCAGGTGGGCGCGGGTCAGCGCGTCGAGTGCGCCGAAGGGCTCGTCCATCAGCAGCACCTTGGGCTCCATCGCCAGCGCACGGGCGATGCCCACCCGCTGCTTCATGCCGCCCGAGATCTCGTGTGGCCGCTTGGTGGTGGCGTGGCCCATGCCGACCAGCTCGAGCGCGGCCGCGCTGCGGGCCTTCAGTTGCGCCTTGGGTTCGGTAGCGCCGAAAACCCTTTCCACCGCTAGGTAGACGTTTTCCAGGCAGGTCAGCCAGGGCAACAGCGAGTGGTTCTGGAACACCACGCCACGTTCGGGCCCCGGCGCGGCGATCTCGCGGTTGTCGCACAGCAGCACGCCGCTGGTGGGCAGCGTGAGGCCGGCGATCAGGTTCAGCAGCGTGCTCTTGCCGCAGCCCGAATGGCCGATCAAGGTGATGAACTCGCCCTTGGCGACGCTGAGGTTGATCTCGCGCAGCGCGTGGAAGCGGCCCTTGCGGGTGGTGAACACCATCTCGGCGTTCTGCACATCGATGAACTTGGTCATTGGATGCCCTCGTCAAACGAGTACGTTTGCCGATCCCCCGAGGGAATGCGGGCCGGCTCGGGAGCGGCCCGGCGCTCGGCCCGCTGGCTTCGATTGAGTTTCATGGTTTTAGCGCCTTGATTCAGTCGTCGAACGAGAAGCGCCTGGCGATCAGCATCAGCGCTTGTTCGAGCAGCAGGCCGACGATGCCGATCACGAAGATCGCGATGATGATGTGCTTGACGTTGAGGTTGTTCCACTCGTCCCAGACCCAGAAGCCGATCCCCACGCCGCCGGTCAGCATCTCGGCGGCCACGATCACCAGCCAGGCCGTGCCCACGCTCAGCCGCACGCCGGTCAGCATGTAGGGCAGCACGGCCGGGAACAGGATCCGGGTGATGACCTTCCACTCGCTCAGGTTCAGCACCCGAGCCACGTTCAGGTAATCCTGCGGCACGCGCTGCACGCCGACCGCGGTGTTGACCACCATCGGCCAGATCGAGCAGATGAAAATCGTCCAGATCGCCGCCGGGTTGGCGCTCTTGAACACCAGCAGGCCGATCGGCAACCAGGCCAGCGGCGACACCGGTTTGAGCAGGCTGATCAGCGGCGAGAACATGCGGTTGAAGAACTCGAAGCGGCCGATGATGAAGCCCAGCGGAATGCCCACCAGCGCGGCCAGGCCGAAGCCCACCGCCACCCGCTGCAGCGAGAACAGGATGTTCCAGCCGATGCCCTGGTCGTTGGGGCCGTTGCTGTAGAACGGGTCGGCAAACAACACCACCGCCGCGTCGAAGGTCTGGCCCGGCGTCGGAAAGCTGCTGCTCTTGATCGTCAGCAAGGCCCACAGGCCGACCAGCAACGCCATGCCGGCCACCGGTGGCAGCCCGCGCATCCACACCTCTCGCCAGTCGATCGGGTCGGGTGCGGGCTTGGGCGTTGCGGGCGCGGCTGCCGGCCCCGGCTTGGTGACAGCGGGCGCGGCGGGCGCGGCGGCGCGCGCCGCTGCGGTGGCTTCGGCCGCCGCTTCGAGAGGGGAATGGAAAACGGCACTGACCATGGCGGGCTCCTTCAGTCGGGGTGGGCCGTCAGGCCTTGATCTTGAAACCGTCGGCGTAGGCGGCGGGGTTCTTGCCGTCCCAGACCACGCCGTCGATCATCCTGGTGCTGCGCATCGGGTCCTTGGGCACCGGCACCTTCATCGCCGAGGCCACCGACCTGTACAACTCGACCTGGTTGACCTGCCGCGCCACCGCCAGGTAGTCGGGGTGCTCTTTCAACAAGCCCCAGCGCTTGTGCTGGGTGAGGAACCACATGCCGTCGCTGAGGTACGGAAAGTTGACCGCACCGCCGTTGAAGAACTTCATGTGGTTGGGGTCGTCCCAGGTCTTTCCCATGCCGTTCTGATACCGGCCCAGGATCCGTTGATTGATCGCATCCACGCTGGTGTTGATGTAGGCCTTCTGGGCCACCGTCTCGGCCATCTTCATCTTGTTCTGCAGGCCGGCGTCGATCCACTGGCTGGCTTCCAGCACGGCCATCATCACCGCGCGGGTGGTGTTGGGGTACTTTTTGACGAAGTCGGCGCTGCAGCCCAGCACCTTCTCGGGGTGGTCCTTCCAGATGTCCTGGGTGGTGTTGGCAGTGATACCGATGCCGTCCATGATGGCGCGGTGGTTCCAGGGCTCGCCGACGCAGAAGCCGTCCATGTTGCCGACCCGCATGTTGGCCACCATCTGCGGCGGCGGCACGGTGATCAGCTTGGCGCCGCTCAGCGGGTTGATGCCGGCCGCTGCCAGCCAGTAGTGGATCCACATCGCGTGGGTGCCGGTCGGGAAGGTGCCGGCAAAGGTGTACTCGCGCTTGTCCCTGGCCATCAGCGCGGCCAGGCTGGGGCCGTCGACTGCGCCCTTGTCGGCCAGGGTCTTCGACAGCGTGATGGCCTGGCCGTTGTGGTTCAGGTTCATCAACACGGCCATGTCCTTCTTCGGCCCGGCGGTGCCCAGGTGCACGCCGTAAATCAGGCCGTACAGCACATGGGCCATGTCGAGTTCGCCATTGACCAGCTTGTCGCGCACGCCGGCCCAGCTGGCTTCCTTGGTCGGGATGATCTTGACGCCGTACTTCTTGTCGAAGCCCAGCACCGAGGCCATCACCACGCTGGCGCAGTCGGTCAGCGGGATGAAGCCGATGCGCACGTCGTCTTTCTCGGGCTTGTCCGATCCGGCGGCGTAGACCGCGGCCTGCAGGCCGGGGATCATGCCGATGCCGGCCAGGCCGGTGGCCGCGGCGGCGGCGCGGATCAGGCTGCGGCGGCCGGGGTGGACATCGGCGCTCCGGGCAGACACCTGGTCGGACACCGGCTCGGTGCCTGCGCTGGCGGTGGTGGGGCCGAGGGGGGCGAGGGGATCGACGATGTCGTGCAAGGTGGTCATGCAGGCTCTTTCGCTGGAAACAAAAAACAAAAGGCGTCCGCACCAGGAAGCTCTTCGAGAGCAGGGGTGGGGACGCCGTCGTCCTGTGCGGGGCGTCCCTTCGACGGGAGGCCTGGCGAGCTGTCGAAGGTCGCCGTTGACCTTCATGGCCAAGCACTCGCAAACCCTGTGCCAGGCCCTGTTGCCGGGCCAAAGCCTGCCTTCTAATGTTGCAATGCACCAAATGTGCCGCCGCAGGCCTGGCCGGGTGCTGCAAATCAGTGCGCGCGCACCGCGGCGCCGCATCGCGAGGACCCCGCGGCTTGCGCCTGCCGGGCGGGCGCGGTCGGCCGATGCCGGTGGTCGGACGGTGCCAGCCCGGCCCGTACACTGCCGCGCCATGAATGTGCTGGGCATCGAATCCTCCTGCGACGAGACCGGTGTGGCGCTGGTCCGCACCCTGGCCACCGGCACGCCCCAACTGCGCGCGCACGCGCTGCACAGCCAGGTGCAGATGCACGAGGCCTATGGTGGCGTGGTGCCCGAGCTGGCCTCGCGCGACCACATCCGCCGCGTGCTGCCGCTGACCCGCCAGGTGCTGGTCGTCGCCGACGCCACGCTGGCCGACATCGACGTGGTGGCCTTCACCCAGGGCCCCGGGCTGGCCGGTGCGTTGCTGGTGGGTGCCGGCGTGGCCTGCGCGCTGGCCGCTGCGCTGGGCAAGCCGGTGCTGGGGGTGCACCACCTCGAAGGGCACTTGTTGTCGCCGTTCCTGTCGGCCGACCCGCCGCTGTTTCCGTTCGTCGCGCTGCTGGTGTCGGGTGGCCACACCCAGCTGATGCGGGTGGCCGGCGTGGGCCGCTACGAGTTGCTGGGCGAGACCATCGACGACGCTGCCGGCGAGGCTTTCGACAAATCGGCCAAGCTGATGGGCCTGGGCTACCCGGGCGGGCCGGCGCTGTCGAAGCTGGCCGCACTGGGCCGGCCGGACGCCTTCGCGCTGCCGCGGCCACTGCTGCACAGCGGCAACCTCGACTTTTCATTCGCCGGGCTGAAGACCGCGGTGATGACGCAGCACCGCAAGCTGGGTCCGTCGCCCACGGCCGGGCAGGTGGCCGACCTGGCGGCCAGCACGCAGGCGGCCATCGTCGAGGTGCTGGTGAAAAAATCGCTGGCCGCGTTGAAGGCCACCGGCCTGCAGCGCCTGGTGGTGTCGGGCGGTGTCGGCGCCAACGCTGAATTGCGCCGGCAACTGGATGACGCAGCCCGCAGCCGCGGCCTGCGGGTGCACTACCCCGAGCTGGAACTGTGCACCGACAACGGCGCCATGATCGCGCTGGCCGCGGCGATGCGGCTGCAAAGCGGCGCAGCCGCGGCGCACCGCGACTACGCCTTCAACGTGCGACCGCGCTGGCCGCTCGACCAGATCGACGGTTGATCCGGCGACGCCGGGCCCAGGCCTGCGGTCGCAGCAAAATCCACTCCGACGACCTGCATTGAAAGCACCCATGCGCCCCACCATTGCCCAGCTGCCCGGCAGCAAGATCCGAGAAGTGGCCAACGCCGGCCTGGGCCGCCCCGACGTGCTGGCGTTCTGGTTCGGCGAGAGCGACGAAGTGACCCCGCTGGCCGTGCGCCAGGCCGCTGCCGATGCCTTGCTGCGCGGTGAAACCTTCTACAGCCACAACCTGGGTCTGGCTGAACTGCGCGAGGCGCTGCGCCACTACACCGCCGGCCTGCACGGCGACCCGGGGCCCGACCGCATCGCCGTCACGTCATCCGGTGTCACTGCGCTGATGACCGCGATGCAGCTGCTGTTGGATGCCGGTGACGAGGTGGTGGTGGTCGTGCCGGTGTGGCCCAACCTGCCGGCCCAGCCGGCGATCCTGGGCGCGCGGGTGGTGCGGGTGGCGCTGGCGCCCGATGCCGCCGGCGCCTGGCGGCTCGATCTCGACCAACTGATCGCCACGGTGACGCCGCGGACCCGCGTGCTGCTGCTCAACGCCCCCAACAACCCCACCGGCTGGACGCTGACCCGCACCGAGCAGCGGGCCCTGCTGGACCACTGCCGCCGCACCGGCACCTGGATCGTTGCCGACGAGGTTTATGACCGGGTATGGTTTGGTCAAGAAGTCGGCCCCCTGACGCCTGCGACGTCACCGCCCGAGGGGGGCTCGCCCGCTCGGGGCGGCCCGGCGCGGGCGACGGCTGCGCCGAGCTTTGCCTGCGCCGAAACCAGGCGCGTTGCCGCGCCCAGCGTCTTGGACATCGCCTCGCCCGACGACCGCCTGGTGGTGGTGCACAGCTTCTCCAAGAGCTTCCTGATGACCGGCTGGCGGCTGGGCTGGCTGGTGCTGCCCCGGGGCCAGCTGGATGCGGTCGGCAAGCTGATCGAGTTCAACAGCTCTTGCGCGCCGGTCTTCGTGCAGCGCGGCGGCCTGGCGGCGCTGGCGATGGCCGACGACTTCGTGCCCGGCCTGATCGCCCGCCTGAAGGCCGGCCGCGATGCGCTCTGTCCGGCGCTGGCCGCGCTGCCCGGTGTGCAGGTGGCCACGCCGATGGGCGGCATGTACGCTTTCTTCCGCGCTCCGGGCGCAGACGACTCGCTGGCCTTCGCCAAGCACCTGGTGGTCAACCACGGCCTGGGCCTGGCGCCGGGCGCCGCGTTCGGCGACGAGGGCGAAGGCTGGCTGCGCTGGTGCTTTGCCTCGCAGGACACCGCGCGCCTGGCCCAGGGCATCGAGCGCCTGCGTGCAGCGCTGACGCTATAATCCGCGGGTTTTGCAACTCGGCAAACTGTCGCCGCGTTGGAAGACACAGCACGGCGCAGGTTGGTTTCACCCGCGACCGCAAGTCATAAACCGGAAACCGCAGTCCTGCGCACAAGCGTCGGGCGTGGCGGTTCCCAATTCACTCAGGAAACACCATGTCCGTCGACAAAGCCCATCGCGCCGCCACCGTGGCCGGCAACGCCCGCAGCACTGGCGATACCGGTTCCCCCGAAGTGCAGGTGGCCCTGCTCACCGCACGCATCAATGACCTGACGCCGCACTTCAAGACCCACTTGAAGGACCACCACGGTCGCCGCGGCCTGCTGCGCATGGTCAGCCGTCGCCGCAAGCTGCTGGATTACCTGAAGGGCAAGACGCCCGAGCGTTACACCGCGCTGATCGCCAAGCTGGGTCTGCGCAAGTAATCGCCTGACATGAAGCCCCCACGCTCACTTTGCTCGCTGCCCCCCGAGGGGGCGCCTCAGCGCCTTCGGGCGGCCGGGCAGCACTGAGTTTGTCCAAGAGCCTGTCTGGATCCCTCCAGCACAGGCTCTTCGTTCTTCTGGAGCTGATCGCCCCTCGCAACGGCAGTGCTGTGTCATTCCAACGGTGTCCTGGCGCACGGACCTCACTGGAATGGCATCCCGCCCGCGGTGTCTGATGCTCCCGGTCCCCCTCTGGCGCCACCGCAAGTGCGCTGCAACCTGGCCAATCCGCCACCGGAGACAATTCCATGAGTCTGTTCAACAAAGTCACCAAGACCTTCACCTGGGGCCGTCACCAGGTCACGATGGAAACCGGCGAGATCGCCCGCCAGTCCACCGGCGCCGTGCTGGTCGACATCGAAGGCACCGTGGTGCTGGCCACCGTGGTCGCCCGCACCGACGCCAAGCCGGGCCAGGATTTCTTCCCGCTGACTGTCGATTACATCGAGAAGACCTACGCCGCGGGCAAGATTCCGGGCAGCTTCTTCAAGCGCGAAGGCCGCCCGAGCGAGCTGGAAACCCTGACCAGCCGCCTGATCGACCGCCCGGTGCGCCCGCTGTTCCCAGAAGGCTTTTTCAACGAGGTGCAGATCGTCGTGCACGTGTTGAGCCTGAACCCCGAGGTGCAGGCCGACATCGCCGCGCTGATCGCGTCTAGCGCCGCGCTGTCGGTCTCGGGCATCCCCTTCAATGGCCCGGTCGGTGCCGCCCGCGTGGGCTACATCAGCGGCCAGTACGTGCTGAACCCGGGCAAGACCGAATTGCTCAACAGCAAGATGGACCTGATCGTCGCCGGCACCGAAGCCGCCGTGCTGATGGTGGAATCCGAAGCCGACCAGCTGTCCGAAGAGATCATGCTGGCCGCCGTGGTCTTCGGCCACGAGCAGGGCAACATCGCCGTTGCCGCGATCAACGAGCTGGTGCGTGACGCCGGCAAGCCGGAATGGACCTGGACCGCCCCGGCCAAGAACGAGCCGTTCATCGCCCGCGTCAATGAGCTGGCCGAAGGTCCGCTGCGCGCTGCCTACCAGATCCGCAGCAAGCAGGCCCGCACGCAAGCCTGCCGTGAAGTCACCGCCAACCTGCTGGCCAGCTTGAAGACCGACGGCACCGCATTCGACAAGGTCGAGGTCGAAGGCCTGTTGTTCGAGATCGAAGCCCGCATCGTGCGGGGCCAGATCCTGGCCGGCGAGCCGCGCATCGACGGCCGCGACACAAGAACCGTACGCCCGATCGAGATCCGCACCGGTGTGTTGCCGCGCACCCACGGCTCGGCCTTGTTCACCCGTGGTGAAACGCAAGCCTTGGTCATCTCCACCCTGGGCACCGACCGCGACGCGCAGCGCATCGACGCGCTGGCCGGCGACTACGAAGACCGCTTCATGATGCACTACAACATGCCCCCCTTCGCCACCGGCGAAACCGGCCGTGTGGGCAGCCCGAAGCGGCGCGAGATCGGCCACGGCCGGCTCGCCAAGCGGGCGCTGATCGCCGCGTTGCCGAGCAAGGAAGACTTCCCGTACACCATCCGCGTGGTCAGCGAGATCACCGAATCCAACGGCTCGTCGTCGATGGCCTCGGTCTGTGGCGGCTGCCTGGCGATGATGGACGCCGGCGTGCCGATGAAGGCCCATGTGGCCGGCATCGCGATGGGCCTGATCAAGGACGGCAATCGCTTCGCGGTTCTCACCGACATCCTGGGCGATGAGGACCACCTCGGCGACATGGACTTCAAGGTGGCCGGCACCACCGCCGGCGTGACCGCGCTGCAGATGGACATCAAGATCCAGGGCATCACCAAGGAAATCATGCAGGTCGCGCTGGCGCAGGCCAAGGAAGCGCGCCTGCACATCCTGGGCTGCATGCAGTCGTCGGTGGGTGAGGCCAAGGCCGAGGTCTCGGTCTTTGCACCGCGCCTGTACACGATGAAGATCAACCCCGAGAAGATCCGCGACATCATCGGCAAGGGCGGCGCCACCATCCGCGCGCTGACCGAGGAGACCGGCTGCACCATCGACATCGGCGAAGACGGCACCATCACCATCGCCAGCACCGACGCCGACAAGGCCGAACACGCCAAGAAGCGCATTGCCGAGATCACCGCCGAGGCCGAGATCGGCAAGGTCTACGAAGGCGCGATCACCAAGATCCTCGACTTCGGCGCGCTGGTCAACATCCTGCCGGGCAAGGACGGCCTGCTGCACATCAGCCAGATCGCCCACCAGCGGGTCG
>JBBQVF010000059.1:0-25866 GCA_038211805.1 Burkholderiales bacterium
GGGTGTGGGTGTGGGTGCGGGTGCGGGTGCGGGTGTGGGCGCCCGCCGCGGCCTACACTCGACGTTGCCGCAACGAGACTGGATCAGGTCGCGCAGCCCGCTGAGTCCGCCAGGAGACACCCGAACATGCAAGCTTTCACCTATGTCAATCCCACCTCGCTGGCCGATGCCGCCCGCGCCGCCAGCGCCGACGGCGCCAAGCTGATCGCCGGTGGCCAGACCCTGCTGTCGTCGATGAAGCTCGGCCTGGCCGCGCCGGAGGCGCTGGTCGACCTGGCCGCGATCGCCGACCTGAAGGGCATCACCGTCAGCGGTGGTGTGGTCAAGATCGGTGCGATGACCAGCCACGCCGCGGTGGCCGCCAACGCCGACGTGCAGCGTGCCATCCCCGCGCTGGCCGATCTGGCCGGCAAGATTGGCGACCGGCAAGTGCGCAACCGCGGCACGATCGGCGGCAGCCTGGCCAACAACGACCCGGCGGCCTGCTACCCGGCCGCCGTGCTGGGGCTGGGCGCCACGGTGCACACCCACTCGGCGACCGGCGGCCGCAACATCGCCGCCGACGACTTCTTCAAGGGCATGTTCGAAACCGCATTGGCCGAGGGCGAGGTGATCACCGCCGTCAGCTTCCCGGTGCCGGAAAAGGCTGGCTGGCAGAAGTTCAAGCAGCCGGCGTCGCGCTTCTCGATCGTCGGCGTGTTCGCCAGCCTGGGCCCGCAAGGCGTGCGTGTGGCCGTGACCGGTGCCGGCGCCGTCGTGTTCCGCGCGTCGGAATTGGAAGCCAGGCTGGCGGCCGACCTGCCCCGCAGCTGGTCGGCCGCCGCGCTGGCCGGCGCCACCGTCAGCGCCGACGGCCTGAACAGCGACCTGCACGGCTCGGCTGAATACCGTGCCGCGCTGATCCCGGTGCTCGCGGGCCGCGCGGTCGGCTGACCGTTCGTCGCCCGAACCTGGAAACGCCGCACCGGGTGCGGCGTTTCTCTTGGAGCCGCCCTTGTCTGACCAAGCTTTGCCCACCAGCATCGACGACACCCTCGCCCGCCTGGCGGCGCTGGACTACATCGCCGACCGCCAACTGGCCACGGGCGTCTACCTGGCGCTCCGACTGCAGCGCCCGTTGTTCCTCGAAGGCGAGCCCGGCACCGGCAAGACCGAGATCGCGCGCACCCTGGCCGCGATGCTCGGCCGGCCGCTGATCCGGCTGCAGTGCCACGAAGGCCTGGACCTGGCCGGTGCCGCGTATGAATGGAACTACGGCCGGCAGATGATGGAAATCCGCTTGGCCGAGGTGACAGGAGGCAGCGCAAAGGAGCGCCGCGACGCACTGGCCAACGAGCTGTTCAGCGAGCGCTTCCTCACCAAGCGCGCCCTGCTGCAAGCGATCGACCCGGCCAATGCGGTGGCGCCGGTGCTGCTGATCGACGAGCTCGACCGCGCCGACGAGCCCTTCGAGGCCTTCCTGCTCGAAGTGCTGGGCGACTTCCAGATCACCATCCCCGAGCTGGGCACGGTGAAGGCGACCCACCCGCCGATCGTCATCCTGACCAGCAACCGCACCCGCGAGATCCACGATGCGGTCAAGCGGCGCTGCCTCTACCACTGGGTCGACTTCCCCGATGCGCCCCGTGAGCTGGAGATCCTGCACCGGCGCGTGCCGGGCGTGGGGGCGGCACTGGCGCAGCAGATCGTCGCCTTCGTGCAGCAGCTGCGCGGCATCGAGCT
The DNA here is from genome assembly GCA_038211805.1 of Burkholderiales bacterium. Lineage (GTDB taxonomy): Bacteria > Pseudomonadota > Gammaproteobacteria > Burkholderiales > Burkholderiaceae_C > Pseudaquabacterium. Next base: position 1,723 of record JBBQVF010000059.1, read on the forward strand.
GTACAAGCTGCCCGGCGTTGCCGAGACCATCGAATGGGCCCGCGCGCTGATGGCACTCGACGCGATGGTGCTGGGCCCCGAGGTGGTGCAGCACACGCTGGGCCTGCTGCTGAAGTACCAGGACGACATCGCGCGCATGCAGGGCGGCGAGTCGGCGCGTTTGCTGGAGCAGGTGCGGGGCATGTGCCCCGAGGCCGGCGGTCCGCCTGGGAGCGGACCGGCGCCGGGCCGAGCCCGCGCCGCCGGCGGCTGACCGCCCTTCAAAGCGATGCCGTTCACCCAGAGCGCCCCCGGCGCGCCTGCGGGCCGTTTGGCCGAGAACGTCATGCATTTCGCCCGCGTGCTGCGCGCTGCCGGCTTGGCCGTGGCCAGCGATCGGGTGCATACCGCGCTGGCCGCGCTGCAGGTGGCCGGGCTGGAGAGCCAGCGCGACTTCCACGCCGTGCTCAGCGCCTGCCTGATCGATCGCATCGAGCACCGCGCGCTGTTCGACCAGGCTTTCGTGCTGTTCTGGCGCGACCCCGACCTGATGGGCCGCCTGCGCGCGATGATGTTGCCCGCCGTGCCGCTGAAAGACGGCGCCACAGCGCCACCACCCGAGAACCGCCGGCTGGACGACGCGCTGTCTCCGCAGCCGCCCAAGCGCCCGCCCGATCAGGTCGAACAGCAGCAGGTCGAGATCCATGCCGAGCTGACCTGGAACGACCGCGACGTGCTGCGGCAGGCCGATTTCGACACGATGACAGCCGACGAATGGCGCGCCGCACAGCGGCTGCTCAGCGCACTGAAACTGGTGTTCGAACCGCTGCCGACCCGCCGCCGCCGCCCCGCCGGCCGGCCCGGCGTGGCCGACTGGCGCGCCACGATGGCCGCGATGGCCCGCCACGGCGGCGAGCTGGAGGCCCCGCGCTGGCGCGACAGCCGCGAGCAACCCGCGCCGCTGGTGCTGCTGGCCGACATCTCTGGCTCGATGAGCCGCTACTCGCGCATGCTGCTGCACTTTGCCCATGCGCTGGGCCATGCCGATGCCCGAGTCGAGAGCTTCGTCTTCGGCACCCACCTGACCCGCACCACCCGCTTGCTGAAGCGCCGCGACCCCGACATCGCCGTGGCCCAGGTGGTGCGCGCCGTGGCCGACTGGTCGGGCGGTACCCGCATCACCAGCAGCCTGCACGAGTTCAACCAACGCTGGGCACGGCGGGTGCTGAGCGGGCGCAGCACCGTGCTGCTGATCAGCGACGGCCTGGAACATGGCGACACCAAAGCGCTGGCCTTCGAGATGGAGCGGCTGCACAAGAGCTGCCGCAGGCTGGTCTGGCTGAACCCGCTGCTGCGCTTCGACCGGTTCGAGCCCAAGGCGGCGGGCATCAAGGCGATGCTGCCGTTCGTGGACCGTTTTCTGCCGACCCACAATCTGCAGAGCCTGGCCGAACTGGTGGCGGTGCTGGCCGAGCGGCCGCCGCCGCGCAGCCCGGCGCGCGGCCCGGCCCCGCTGTCGCCGGCGCGCGCCGCGCCGCCACCGCATTGATCTTCCGTCCCCTTCGAGAAAGCCCATGGAACTCACCAACCAACAGACGCTGCCCGTCACCCAGGCCCAGGCCTGGGAAGCGCTCAACGACGTCACGCTGCTGCAGGCCGCGATCCCCGGCTGCGACGGCTTCACGGCCACCGGCGAGCACCAGTACGAGGTGCTGATCACCGCCGCCATCGGCCCGGTCAAGGCCAAGTTCAAGGGCAAGCTGCAGTTGGAAGACCTGCAGCCGCCCACCTCCTACCGGCTGCGCTTCGAAGGCCAGGGCGGTGCTGCCGGCCATGGCAAGGGCACGGCCACCGTGCGGCTGGAGTCCACCGGCCCGCGCAGCACCGTGCTGCACTACACGGCGCATGCCACCGTGGGCGGCAAGATCGCGCAGCTGGGCTCGCGCCTGGTCGACATGGCGGCGCAGAAGATGGCCACCGAGTTCTTCGAGACCTTCAACGCCAAGCTGCAGGAGCGCTACGCGGTGGTGGTGCCCGAGGTCGTGGCCGCTCCCGCGCCGCAAGGCCTGCTGGCGCGTTTTGTCGTGTGGTTCAAGCGGCTGTTCGGCGGCTGAGCGGCGTGCACGGGGCCATCAGGTGGCGCGGATCAAGTAGACGCCGCGGAACCGGCTTTGCCGGGCCGCTGGCGTCGCCCCCCTGGGGGGGAGGCGGCCGAAGGCCGCTTCGGGGGGGGGCATGAAAGCCCGCGGCGTCCACCTGCAGTACAGCTTCGAAGCCGTTGGCCAGCGCGGTGCAGTGCTGCACAACCCGCTGTTCGACCTGCTGACCGCCGTGCATGAGCATGGTTCGATCCAGCACGCGGCCAAGGCGCTGGGGGCGTCGTACCGCCACATCTGGGGCGCGCTCAAGCGCTGGGAAGACGTGATGGGCGAGCCGCTGGTGACCTGGTCGCAAGGCCAGCCGGCGCGGCTGACGCCCTTCGCCGACCGCCTGCTGTGGGCCGAGAGGCGCGCCCGCACCCGCCTGACCCCGCACATCGAGGCGCTGCGCGCCGAACTGGAGCATGTGCTGGCGCAGGCGCTGGACGGCAGCCTGCATGTGCTGACCATCTTCGCCAGCCACGACCTGGCGCTGCCGCGGCTGCGCGACCTGGCCGCCACCGCGCACGGCCTGCACATCGACCTGCGCTTTGCCGGCAGCGTCGACGCGCTGGCCGCGCTGGCGCAGGGCCGCTGCCTGGTGGCGGGTTTCCACGTGCCGCCGCTGGCCGGTGGCTCGGCGCAGTTCTCGGCGGCGATGAAGCCGCTGCTCAAGCCCGGCCTGCACAAGCTGATCGGTTGCCTGCGGCGCACCCAGGGGCTGATGGTGCGGCCGGGCAACCCGCTGCGCATCGGTGGCCTGGCCGATCTGGCGCCATCGCCCGGCCGCGCGCCGCGTTTCGTCAACCGCCAGCCCGGCTCGGGCACCCGCCTGCTGTTCGACCACCTGCTGGCCGAACAAGGCGTCGCTGCGTCGGCCATCCGCGGCTACGACGGCCCGCCCGAAGACAGCCACGTGGCGGTGGCCGCCGCGGTGGCCAGCGGCGTGGCCGACGTGGGGCCGGGCATCGAGGCCGCGGCGCAGCCCTTTGGGTTGGACTTCATCCCCTTGATCGCCGAGGACTATTACCTGGTGTGTTTAAAAGACGCGCTGGAGCATCCCGCCGTGCTGAAGCTGCGCGCCGCGCTGGAAGGGGCTGCCTGGGCGCAGGCGCTGGCCGGCCTGCCCGGCTACGCGCCCGCGCGCAGCGGCGAGGTGCTGTCGCTGACGCAGGCGCTGCCGTGGTGGCATTTCCGCGTCGCCAAGAAGGTGGCTGCCAGCGACGACGGCCCGCTGGCCGGTTGACGCCGGGCAGCGCCCGGCCGGGTTCAACCGCCGTCGGCGGCGTAGCGCCGCATCAGGTCGGCCAGGTTGCGGCCGGGCTCGTCGCGGAAGCGCTCGTCCAGCGGCTCTATCGCCACGATGCGGTCGACCCGGAAGCTGCGGTAGTCCTCGCGGTCTTCGCACCAGGCGGCCAGCGTCCACACCGCGCCCCAGAAGAAGCAGCCCAGCGGGCGCACCGTGCGCTGGCTGGCCACGTCCTTCAGGTCCAGGTAGTGCAGGCGCAACTTGCGGTGCGCCTCGGTCGCGCGGCGCAGTGTGTCCAGCCGCTCGCGCGTGGCAGCGTCGGGGCCGACTGGGGGCGCGTAGATGGCCAGCGCCTCGGCGGAGGCGCGGGTGGCCGCTGGCAGCACCGACAGCACCTTCGACAGCGCGCTCTCGGCGCCGGCGGCCAGCGTGCCGTCCAGCCGCGGCTGCGCCAGGCGGATGGCCGCCACCAGGGCCTGTGCTTCGGCGATGCTGAACATCAGCGGCGGCAGGTCGAAGCCGGCGCGCATGCGGTAGCCGACGCCGGCCTCGCCCTCGATCGGCACGCCTTGCGCGGCCAGGTCGGCGACGTCGCGGTACACCGTGCGTGGCGACACCGCCAGCCGCTCGGCCAGCCAGGTGGCGGTGGTGAGCCGCCGCCCGCGGATGAGCTGCACGATCTGGAACAGGCGGTCGCCACGGCGCATGGCTCAGTCGCGGCTGCGGGCCGGCGGGCGGGGGTCGGCATCGTGCATCGGCGCATGCTATAGAAGGCTGTCGGGCTTGGGGACGGGCCTGCGCCAGGGCGAGTTTCGGTGCCAGCTTAGGCGCCGGCGAGGCGTGGGATCGGCCCCCACAACGAGCCGGCAACGACAGACGGCACCGAAAATCGCCCTGGCCCTTCGGGTTGAAGCTGGAAATGGGCTGATCCGTCGTTGCCAATGCGCGCCATGCCGCCAGGCATGGCTGTGCTCGGCGCCTAGGCAGAGCCCATTTCCAGCTTCAACGCAGGCCCGTCCCCAAGCCCGACAGCCTCATGAGAAACAAACGCCGGGCCGCCCCAAGTGTTTCTCCTCCCCCTCGGGGGGGCGGACGCCGCAAGGCGGCGGCCTTGGGGGCGCTCCTAGCCAACACCTCCGAGTCATGCGTCATGGATTGCCAGATGAGCAGTGGAACCACTGACATGAAGCCACTTCTGGAAGTCGAGCGCCTGAACGTGCGCTTCGGCACGTCCACCGTCGTCAACGACGTGTCGTTCACTATCGCTGCCGGCGAGAAATTCGCGCTGGTCGGTGAATCGGGCTCGGGCAAGTCGATCACCGCGCTGAGCGTGCTGCGGCTGGTCGATGCGGCGGTCAGCAGCGGCGTGATCCGCTTCGCCGGCGAAGACCTGATGCAGAAGTCCGAGCGTGCGATGCGCGGCCTGCGCGGCAGCCAGATCGGCATGATCTTCCAGGAGCCGATGACCGCGCTGAACCCGCTCTACACCGTGGGCAACCAGATCGGCGAGGTGTTGGAGCTGCACGAGGCGCTGCGGCCCAACGCCGCCCGCGCGCGGGCGATCGAGCTGCTGGAGCGCACCGGCATCCCCGAGCCCGAGCGCCGCATCGACGCCTACCCGCACGAGCTGTCGGGTGGCCAGCGCCAGCGGGCGATGATCGCGATGGCGCTGGCCTGCCGGCCGCGCCTGCTGATCTGCGACGAACCCACCACCGCACTCGACGTCACCATCCAGGCCCAGATCCTGGCCTTGCTGGAGGAGTTGCAGGCCGAGATGGGCATGGCGCTGCTGTTCATCACCCACGACCTGAACCTGGTCCACCGCTTCACCGACCGGGTCGGCGTGATGGAGCGCGGCCAGCTGGTCGAGCAAGGCATCACCGCTGACGTGTTTGCCCAGCCGCAGCACCCCTACACCCAGCGCCTGCTGGCCACCCGGCCGCAGCGCGTGGTGCAGCCGCTGGCGCTCGACGCGCCGGTGCTGGTGGAAGCCCGCGCCGCCGACGTCAGCTTCGACATCGCCACCGGCTGGTTCAGCAAGCGACAGTTCCGCGCCGTCAAGCAGGCCACGCTGCAACTGCACCGCGGCGAGACGCTGGGCATCGTCGGCGAATCGGGTTCGGGCAAGACGACGCTGGGCATGGCCCTGCTGGCGCTGCAGCCGCTGGCCGGCGGCGAGATCTGGCTGGGCGGTGCGCGCATCGACAACGCCGAGCGCAAGGCCTTGCGCGCGATGCGCAAGCGCATGCAGGTGGTGTTGCAAGACCCGTTCGCGTCGCTGTCGCCGCGCATGACGGTGGGCCAGATCGTCGACGAAGGCCTGGCGCTGCACCACCCCGAGCTGAGCCCCGCGCAGCGCGAGCAGAAGGTGCTGGCGATGCTCGACGAAGTGGGCCTGTCGGCACGCCACGGCGTGCACGGCGTGCTGCAGCGCTATCCGCATGAATTTTCCGGTGGCCAGCGCCAGCGCATCGCCATCGCCCGCGCGGTGGTGCTGGCGCCGGAGATCCTGGTGCTCGACGAACCCACCTCGGCGCTCGACGTGTCGGTGCAGCAGCAGGTGCTGGCGCTGCTGGCCGAGCTGCAGCAGCGCCATGGCCTGAGCTATGTCTTCATCAGCCACGACCTGGCGGTGATCCGCGCCATGGCGCACCGGGTGATGGTGATGAAAAACGGCGACGTGGTCGAAGAAGGCGAAACGCTGGCCCTGTTCGACCACCCGCAGCAGGCCTACACCCGCGAGCTGCTGGCCGCCGCGCACCTGGCCTGACGGGCAGCCCGCCAGTCGCACAGCGGCAGCGCAGCGGCCGTGGGATTGCGCCTACAAACCGGCGCGCCGTCGGCCGATGGCGCGCCGGCGCCGGTCATTGCATCCTCAGATCACACAGCCGGACGCCGCGGGCATCCAGAGGCTGAACCCACTGGAGAATGACCATGCTTTACACCATCGCCGTCGTGCTGCTGATTCTTTGGCTCCTGGGCCTGGTGACTTCGGTCGCCGCCGGAGGTCTGATCCATGTCCTGCTGGTCATCGCCGTTGTCCTGGTCGTCATCCAGTTGATCACCGGCCGCCGGGTGGTCTGACGCAGTTCATCTGCGCACCCACCCTCACCAGATCGGAACTGCCTTGAACCTTCACCTCGCCCTGACACCGCTGATTTCTCTGCTGGCCGGGATCCTGATCCTGGTCATGCCGAGGCTGCTGAACTACATCGTGGCCATCTACCTGATCGTGATCGGTCTGGTCGGCCTTTTCGGCGCCGGCTCGCTGCGCTTGAACTGACCGGCCCGACGGCCGCTCGACCGGTCGTTGTTAGGATTCCCCGATGCCTTTGTAAAAAGGCATCGCGGCGGCTCCATCCTGGCGTCACGCGAACTTCAAGGAGTGTCGAAGATGCGTCACTTGAACCGATGGGCTCTTATCGCCGGCGCCGGTGCCGCCGCCGTGGTCATGCTGGCCGGTTGCAGCAGCATGATGTCGGGCAAGACCGGCATGGGCTTTTTTGTCACCAGCGTCAACCCCGGCAAGGGCGGCGACCTGGGTGGCCTGGCAGGCGCCGACGCACACTGCCAGACATTGGCCACCGCGGCCGGCGCGGGCAACCGCAACTGGCGCGCCTACCTCAGCACCCAACCCAGCAACAGCGGGCCCGGGGTCGACGCCCGCGACCGCATCGGCAAGGGCCCCTGGCAAAACGCCAAGGGCGTGGTGGTGGCCAGCGACGTCGAGCAGTTGCACGGCAGCGCCAGCAACCTGAACAAGCAGACCGCGTTGACCGAGACCGGGGCCGTCGTCAACGGCCGCGGTGACACGCCCAACCTGCACGACGTGCTGACCGGCTCGCAGCCCAGCGGCCGCTTCATCGCCGGCGATGCCAACTCCACCTGCGCCAACTGGACGATGGGCGACCGGGGCGCGGCGATGGTCGGCCACCACGACCGCACCGGCCTGGACGAGAGCGTGCCGGCCAAGTCATGGAACTCGTCGCACCTGTCGCGCGGCTGCAGCCTCGACCAGCTCAAGCCCACCGGCGGCGCCGGCCTGTACTACTGCTTCGCGGCCGATTGAGCGCTGGCGACCGCCTTGTCCCAGCGGGGACATGGCGGTGGCGGGCGCGCTGCCACGATGCGGTCCCATGATTGCCTTGCCTGACCGATCGCTTCCTGCCCTGCCGGCCCTGCCTGCCCTGCCTGACGGCCTGATCGTCGTCGCCAAGCGCGACTGCCCGACCTGCGTGCTGATCGAGCCGCTGCTGCACACCCTGGCTGGTGGCAGCGACCCGCTCACGGTCTATGTGCAGGACGACGCGCGCTACGCCGCCGGCGTGCCGGGCGCGCTGCTCGACGCCACGCTGGAGCGCTCGTACCGGCTGGGCATCGAGTTCGTGCCCACGCTGATCCGCATCACCGGCGGCCGCGAGGTGGCCCGCACCTACGGCTGGCACAAAGGTGATTGGCGGCAGATCAGCGGCCAGCCCGACCTGGGCGCGGCCCTGCCCGAGTTGCGGCCGGGCTGCGCCTCCAAGACGCTGGACCCCGGCACCGCCGAAGACCTGCAGGTGCGCTTCGGCGACACCGGCCTGGCCGCCCGTCACGTCGCGCTGGGCGAAGCCGAAGACGCCATCGAAGCCTGCTTCGACCGTGGCTGGACCGACGGCCTGCCGGTGGTGCCGCCCACCGCCGTTCGGGTGCTGCGCATGCTGGCCGGCACCCGCCGCCGGCCCGACGAGGTGCTGGGTTTGGTGCCGCCCGACCTGGCGCCCTGCACGGTGGAAAAAGTCGCCATCAACGCGGTGATGGCCGGCTGCAAGCCTGAATTCCTGCCGATCGTGCTGGCCGCGGTCGAGGCCGCGCTGGTCGACGAGTTCGGCATGCACGGCATCCTGTGCACCACCATGTTTGCCGGCCCGCTGGTCATCGTCAACGGCCCGATGGCGCGGCGCGTGGGCGTCAACTCGGGCGTCAATGCGCTGGGCCAGGGCCACCGCGCCAACGCCAGCATCGGTCGGGCGCTGCAGCTGGTCATCCGCAACGTCGGCGGCGGCCGGCCGGGCGAGGTCGACCGCGCCACGCTGGGCACACCGGGCAAATACACGTTCTGCTTTGCCGAGGCCGAGGATTCGGTCTGGGAGCCGCTGTCGGTGCAACGCGGGTTCTCACGCGAGGCCTCCACCGTCACCTTGTTCGCCGGCGAAGGTGTGCAAGGCGTGGTCGACCAGAAGTCGCGCACGCCCGAATCATTGGCCAAGAGCTTTGCGCTGTGCCTGCGCGCGGTCGACCACCCCAAGCTGGCGATGGCCGGCGACGCGGTGCTGGTCGTCTCGCCCGACCACGGCCGGGTGTTCATCGAAGCCGGTTGGTCCAAGGCCCGCCTGCTCGATGAGCTGACCCAATTGCTGATGCTGCCCGGCGACGAGATGGTGGTCGGCGCCGGTGGCATCGCCGAAGGCGTGCCGGCCGCGATGGCAGGCAAGCCCATCCCCAAATTCCGCCCCGGCGGCCTGCTGATCGTGCGGGCCGGCGGTGGTGCAGGCCTGTTCTCGGCCATCATCGCCGGCTGGGCCGCTTCGGGCCCGGTCGGGTCCATCCCTGTGTCGAAGGAGATCACTGCATGAGTGCTGCCATGGTCCTGCTGGACCCCACCTCCGAGCGATCGCCGGTCGCCCGCGCGCTGACGGCCCGCCCGCGCGCGCTGGACGGCCTGGCGGTCGCGCTGCTCGACATCTCGAAGCCGCGCGGCAACGTCTTCCTCGACCGCGTGGCGGAGCGGCTGCAGGCGCAAGGCCTGCGCGTCAACCGCTACCGCAAGCCCACCTTCACCCGGCCGGCGCCCGACGCGCTGCGCCAGCAGATCGCGGCCGAGAACCAGATCGTCATCGAAGGCCTGGCCGACTGAGGATCCTGCACGTCGTGCTGTATGCATGACATTGCGGATCTGGAGTCGCGGGGCTTGGTGGGGGTCGGTGTTGCGTCGAGTGAGTTCGTGCAGGCGGCGGCATCGCAGGCCCAGTCGCTGGGCTTCGATGCGGCGATGGTGTTCGTGGCGCATCCGATCCAGGACCGCAGCGACGACGAGATGCGTGCGCTCGCCGACGCGGCGATGCCCGGCATCCTGGCGCGCTTGCTGGCCGCGCCCGACGCGGCTGCTGCGACCGCCGCCGCGCCCTGAACGCGTCGGCAGGCCGGCGTGGCGCTGACGCCGGTGCTGGCAGCCGCCGCCCGGTCGCGGCTGCCGGCCGTCGACCGCGTGCTGGCCTGGCCCGAGGTGGCCGCGCTGGTCACCGCGCATGGCCGGCCCCTGGTACGCGAGGCGGTGCGCGCTGAACTGGCTGAGCGGCGCAGGACGGCGGGCACCGGCGATGGCCCGACTCCGGCCACTGCGGCCCTGTCAGCCGAGGCACCGGCAACGCCCGCCCGCCCCGAGCCACCGGATCCGTCGGCGCTGGATGCCAGCCTCAGCGCCGGCATCCTCGCCCGCGTGCGGGCGATCGTGCAGCCCCACCTGCGCCGGGTATTCAACCTCACCGGCACGGTGCTGCACACCAACCTGGGCCGGGCGCCGCTGCCGGCGCAGGCACTGGCCGCCATCGCGGCCGTGGCGGGCGGTGCCGCCAACCTCGAATACGACCTCGCCAGCGGCCAGCGCGGCGACCGCGACGACGCGGTCTCCGGCCTGCTGCAGCGCCTGACCGGCGCCGAAGCGGCCACCGTGGTCAACAACACCGCGGCGGCGCTGATCCTGGTGCTGGCCGCGCTGGCCAGCCAGCGCGGCCGGCGCGAGGTGATCGTCTCGCGTGGCGAGCTGATCGAGATCGGCGGCGCCTTCCGCCTGCCCGACATCATGCGTGCAGCCGGCTGCACGCTGCGCGAGGTCGGCACCACCAACCGCACCCATCTGCGCGATCACGCCGAAGCGATCGGTGCGCGCACCGCGATGCTGTTGAAGGTGCATGCCAGCAACTTTCAGCTGCAGGGTTTCACCGCCGCCGCCGCCGAAGTCGACCTGAGCGCGCTGGCCCGCCAGCATGGCCTGCCGTTCGTCGTCGACCTGGGCAGCGGCGCGCTGATCGACCTGGCCACGCTGGGCCTGCCGCACGAGCCGACGCCGGCCGAGACCCTGGCCGCCGGCGCCGACCTGGTGCTGTTCTCCGGCGACAAGCTGATGGGCGGGCCGCAGGCCGGCATCGTGGTCGGCCGCGCCGACCTGATCGCGCGGCTGAAAAAGCACCCGCTCAAGCGCGCGCTGCGCTGTGACAAGCTCACCTTGGCCGCACTGGAAGCAGTGCTGCGGCTCTATGCCGACCCGGACCGGCTGGTGTCGCAGCTGCCCACGCTGCGCCTGCTGGCGCGGCAGGCCGTGGTGATCGAGGCGGCAGCGCAGCGCCTGTTGCCGGTGCTGGCCGCCTGGCTGGGCGCCGATGGCCGGGCCGACATCACCGCGGTGTTCAGCCAGATCGGCAGCGGCGCGCTGCCGGTCGACCGCTTGCCCAGCCATGCGCTGCGGCTGTCGCTGCCGGGGTCGGGGCCGAGGCCGGGGCCGAAACGCGGCAGCGGCAGCGGCAGCGGCCGGGCGCTGGAGCAGCTGGCGGCCCGCCTGCGCGCCCTGCCGGTGCCGGTGATCGGCCGCATCGCCGACGGCGCGCTGCTGCTCGACCTGCGCTGCCTGGAAGACGAGGCCGGCTTTGCGGCGCAGTTTGCTGCAGCGCCAGCGCCAGCGCCGGCAACGCCACCCTCGCCAGCATGATCATTGCCACCGCCGGTCATGTCGACCACGGCAAGACGACGCTGGTGCAGGCGCTGACCGGCGTCGACACCGACCGCCTGGCCGAAGAAAAGCGCCGCGGCATGACGATCGACCTCGGCTTCGCCTACGCCGATCTCGACCCCGGCCTCGATCTCGATCCCGACACCCGTTCGACGGGCCCCGCTGCCGCGCCGCTGGGCTTCGTCGACGTGCCCGGCCACGAGCGCTTCGTGCGCAACATGCTGGCCGGCGTGGCCGCGATCGACCTGGCGCTGCTGGTGGTGGCCGCCGACGATGGCCCGATGCCGCAGACCCGCGAGCACCTGGCCATCCTGGCCCTGCTGGGCGTGCCCCGGCTGGTGGTGGCGCTGACCAAGGCCGACCGCGTCGGCCCCGACCGCCTGGCCGATGCCGGCCGCGAAGTGACCGCCCTGCTGGCCGACGGCCCCTACGCGCAGGCGCCGGTGTTCACGCTGGCCACGCCCAGCGGCGGGGGCGTGGCCGCGCTGCGCCAGCAACTGGCCGACAGCGCGCGGCAGCTGGCGGCACGCGGCGTGACCGGCCACTTCCGCATGGCCGTCGACCGCAGCTTCACGCTGGCCGGGGCCGGGCGCATCGTCACCGGCGCGGTGCTGTCGGGCCGGGTGCAGGTGGGCGATGCGGTGATCGTGTCGCCGCACGGCACCGCTGCGCGGGTGCGCAGCCTGCATGCGCAGAACCAGCGCGCCGAGTCCGCCCAGGCCGGCCAACGCTGCGCGTTGAACCTGAGCGGGCCCGACCTGAAACGCGCCGAGCCGGTACGCGGCGACTGGGTGGTGGCCGCCGCTGCGCACGCCCCCACCACCCGGCTGGACGTGCGGCTGCAGGTGCTGGCCGGCGAGGCCCGGCCGCTGAGCGAACGCAGGCTGCTGCAGTTGCACCTGGGCGCGGCCACGGTCAATGCCACGGTGTCGGCGCTGGATGCCGTGGCGCTGGCCCCGGGCCCTGAAGCCTGGGCCCGGCTGGTGCTGGACCGGCCAGTGGCCGGCGTGCACGGCGACCGCTTCATCCTGCGCGACGCCGCCGCCCACCGCACCGTCGGCGGTGGTTGGGTGGTCGACCCCTTCGGCCCGGCACGCGGCCGCTCGCGGCCGGCCCGGCTGACGCAGCTGGCGGCGCTGGCGCTGACCGACCCGGCGCTGGCGCTGGCGGCCTTGCTCGAGCAATCGCCCGACGGCGTCGACCTGATTCCCTTTGCACGCGGCCGGAACCTGCGCGTCGACGAGCTGGCACAGCTGCAGCACCGGCTGGCGGTGCAACCGATCCCCGGCGAGAGCGGGCCGCTGGGCTTGTCACCGTCGCACGCCCAGGCCTGGCGCGACCGCGTGCTGAACGCGCTCGACCGGTGCCATGCCCAACAGCCCGACAGCCTGGGACCGGACGGGCCGGCGCTGCACGCGCAACTGGGCAAGCTGGGCGGAGTCGGCGAGGTGTGCAGCACGGGCGGCGCGGCCAGCGCAGGCGGTGTTGGTGGCGCGCCACGCGAGGGTGGCGTGACGCGCGTGGGCGGCATGGCCAGCGCGCCGGCGCGGGCGGTGCTGCGCGCCACCCTGGCCGGGTTGGTCGACAGCGGCCAGGTCGTGCGCGAGGGCCTGCGCCACCGCCGCCACGGCCACCAAGCCCGGCTGGCCGACGCCGACCGCGCCCTGCTGGACCGCGTGGTGGCGCAGCTGCAGCCGGCCGGCCTGCGCCCGCCCATCGTCGGTGAGCTGGCCGCGGCGCTGGGCCTGCCGCTGCCGACGCTGGTGAACGATCTCGGCCGGCTGGCCCACCAGGGCCTGCTGGTGCGGGTGGCCCCCAACCGCTACTACCTGCCGCAGACCGTGGCCGAGCTGGCCGGTCACGCCCGCGCGCTGGCCGGCGAGAACGCCGACGGCCAGTACGACGCCGCCAGCTTCCGCGACCGCACCGGCATCGGCCGCAACCTCACGGTGCAGGTGCTCGAATTTCTCGACCGGGCAGGCCTCAGCCGCTTCGACGGCACACGCCACCGCCCGGTGGCTTGACGCAGGCCGCTGCGATGCCGCGTGCTAAGGTCGCCTCGCTTCTGGAAGGGCATGGTTTCCCGGTGGAGCCCCCGGTCTTCAAAACCGGTGTGACGCGCCTGGCGTGTCGGGTGGGTTCGACTCCCACGCCCTTCCGCCGGCCGCTTGTCGGCCGCTTGTCGGCCGCTTGTCGGCCGCTTCCCGGCCGCTTCCCGGCCCCTCCCCGGCTCCTCCCCCTTTCGTCGACGCCCATGAACCTGCCCACCGACATCAGCCACCTCGACGCGCACACGCTGTCGCAGGCCCTGCATGCCCGCACGCTGTCCTGCCGCGAGCTGATGAGCGCCACGCTGGCCCGCATCCACCGCCTGAACCCGGTGCTCAACGCGATCGTCAACCTGGCACCGGACGATCAGCTGCTGGGCCAGGCCGATGCCTGCGACGGCGAGCTGGCGCAGGGCCGGTCGCGCGGCTGGATGCACGGCATGCCGCAGGCCATCAAAGACCTCAGCAGCGCGGCGGGCTTGCCCACCACCGCCGGCTGCGTGCTGCTGAGCGACGCGGTCGCCACCCAGGACAGCCTGATGGCCGGGCGCATGAAGGCCGCTGGCGCGATCATCGTCGGCAAGACCAACGTGCCCGAGTTCGGCCTGGGCTCGCACACCTTCAACGACCTGTTCGGCGCCACGCCCAATGCCTGGGATCCGACGGTGACCGCCGGCGGCAGCAGCGGCGGCGCCGCGGTGGCGCTGGCCCACCGGCTGCTGCCGGTGGCCGACGGCTCCGACTTCATGGGCTCGCTGCGCAACCCGGCCGCCTGGAACCATGTCTTCGGCCTGCGCCCCAGCCAGGGCCGCGTGCCCTACTGGCCGGCCAGCGACACCTGGGTGGCGCAACTGAGCACCGAAGGCCCGATGGCCCGCACCGTCGGTGATCTGGCGCGACTGCTGGGCGTGCAGGCCGGCCACGACCCGCGGGTGCCGCTGTCCATCGCCGAGGGCCCGCAGAGTTTCGTGCCGGTTGAGGGCGATGCCGCGCTGGCGAGCCTCAAGCGCCTGCGCATCGGCTGGCTGGGCGACCTGGCCGGCCACCTGCCGATGGACGCGGGCCTGCTGCCGGTGTGCGAGCAGGCGCTGCAGCGCTTCGCCGACCAGGGTGCGGTGGTCGAACCCACCGCGCTGGGCTTCGACGCCGACCGGCTGTGGCAGGCCTGGCTGGTGTGGCGCCGTGCGCTGGTGGCGCCGCGGGTGGCCGCCGTGCTGGCGCAGGGTCATGCCGGCGCGCGCGAACGGATCAAGCCCGAGGCGCTGTGGGAGCACCGCCAGGGCATGGGCCTGAGCTTCATGGATTTCATGCGGGCCAGCGAGCTGCGCACCGCCTTCCACAGCCACCTGCTCGGCCTGTTCGAGCGCTTCGACCTGCTGGCGCTGCCGGCCACGCAGGTCTGGCCGTTCCCGGTGGGGCAGCGCTGGCCCAAGGTGATCGCCGGACGGACGATGGACACCTACCACCGCTGGATGGAGGTGACGCTCTACGCCACCTTCGCCGGCCTGCCGGCGATCAGCCTGCCGGCGGGCTTCCATGCCAACGGCCAATGGCCGGCGGGGCTGCAGCTGATCGGCCGGCCCCGGGGCGATGCCGCACTGCTGCAGGCGGCCGCCGGCTACGAGGCCACGGCCGGCGCCTTGTTGGGCCTGCGGCCGGCCGCGCCGCTTTGAACCACCGCTGGCGGTGAGGCGACCCGTGCTCAAGCCGGCAGGTCGGCGACAATCTGGTGACCGGTCGCAGCGGCTGCAGCGGTCGTAACCGACCCGTGAACAACACCGCCCGACCCGCCTCGTCAATGGCCGACCGCGCCCTGGTGCTGCGGCCTGGGCTGGCCGTGCTGCTGCTCACCGCCCTGGGCTACTTTCTGGCGGGCAAGCTGGCCTTGATGCTGGCGATACCGCCGGCGTACGCCTCGCCGCTGTACCCCAGCGCCGGCCTGGCGCTGGTCGCGGTGATGGTCTATGGCCGCCCGGCGCTGCCCGGCGTGCTGCTGGGCTCGTTCCTGGTGCAGGCTTTGGTGGCTGCGCCGAGCGGACTGCACACGCCGCTGGCCCTGCTGCTGTCCACGATCACCGCGGTCGGCGCCATGCTGCAGGCGGCCGTGGGGGCGGCGCTGCTGCGGTGGCGGCTGAACGGGGCGACAGAGCTGGCCGAACCGCGCGAAGTGGCCACCTTCTGCCTGCTGGGTGGCGTGGTGGCCTGCTGCCTGAATGCCAGCCTGTCGACACTGGCGCTGTCCTTGGCCGGCGTGGTGCCCCCGGGCGCGCGGGTGTTCACCTGGTGGACCTGGTGGGTGGGCGACACGCTGGGCGTGCTGATCGGCGCACCGCTCGTGCTGACACTGATCGGCAGACCCCGTGCAGCCTGGGCCGCGCGGCGCATCACCCTGGGCCTGCCATTGCTGGCCACCACCCTGCTGCTGGCGATGGCCACGGTGCTGGTGACCCGCTGGGACACCGAGCGCACCCGCAGCGTGTTCGAGCGCGATGCCTCGGCCGCCGCCGCGGCCCTGACCGCCGAGTTGCACCAGTCGCTGTTCGCCCTGGAGGCCTTGCGCGGCCTGTACATCGGCTCTGACGACGTCACCGCGGAAGAACTGCAGCGGGCGAGCGCGCCCTGGCTGCAGCTGCCGCTGCACGTCCAGGCCATGGGCTACAGCGAACGGGTGGCGCGCCGGTGGATACCCGAGCAACAGGCGGCGATCGCCAAGCGTCTGGGCCGGCCCTTCCGCATCTTCGATCGCGACGGCACGGGCGGACCCGCGCCGTCGACCAACGATCCCGATGTCGTCGCGATCACGCTGATCGAGCCGCTGGCGGCCAACCAGCGGGCGCTGGGGGTCAATGCACTGTCGATACCCGCAGCACGCGAAGCGATCCTGCGCGCGACCGAGACCGATCAGCCGGCGGCCACCTCCGGCTTCCATTTGACGCAGGAGCCCGGCGACCAGACCGGCGTGGTGCTGTACCGCGCGCTGTACGTCGGCGAGCCCGAGCCCGAGGCGCGACGCCGGGCGCTGCGCGGTGTGGTGTTCGTCTCGCTGCGCATGCAGCAGTCGATGGAGGCCGCCACGCGCCATGCCCCGCCCTACCTGCGCTGGTGCCTGGTCGATAGCCAGCCCGCGGCAGCGCGGCGGCTGCTGGCCGGCGCCGCGGGCTGCGAGCTGGCGAGGGCGGACGCGCTGCGTCATGTCACCACCATCCCGCTGGGCGGCCAGTCCTGGGTGCTGCACCTGAGCGCCGAGCCCGCCCGGGTGCCTGACGCCGGCCATGGCAACGCCTGGTTGTTCTCCACCGTCGGCCTGCTGTCGGCGGCCCTGCTGGCCGCGCTGCTGCTGACGATGACCGGCCGCACCCGCCGCATCGAAACCGCGGTGGCCGAGCGCACCGCCGACCTGCAGCACGAAGTAGCCGAGCGTGAGCGCACCGAATCGGCGCTGCGCGAAAGCGAGCAGCGCTTCCGCAACATCTTCGACCATGCACCGATCGGCATCGTCTACACCGACCTGCAGGGCCGGGTGCGCGACGCCAACCCGCGCGTGCGCGAGCTGATCGGCTACGACGCCAGCGCACTGGCCGAGCGCACCATCGCCGACCTGACCTGCCCCGACGACCGCGCCAACGACACGCAGGCGCTGGGCCGGCTGCTGCGCGGCGAGCTGTCCGAGGTGCAGCGCAACACCCGGCTGCAGCACCAGGACGGCACCGTGCTGCGGGTGCGCATGAACTGGAGCGTGCTGCGCAACGCGCACGGCGAGCCGCAGCGCCTGGTGGCGGTGGTCGAGGACATCACCGAGCAACTGCGCTTCCAGGAGGCCGAACAGGGCCGCCAGTTGGCCGAATCGGCCAACCGGGCGAAGAGCGAGTTCCTGTCGCGCATGAGCCATGAGCTGCGCACACCGCTGAACGCGATACTCGGCTTCGGCCAGTTGCTCGACCTCGACCGCCAACCCCGGCTGGCCAGCCACCAGCAGGGCTGGGTAGGGCAGATCCTGCAGGCCGGCTGGCACTTGCTGGAGATGATCAACGACACGCTGGACCTGTCACGCATCGAGGCCGGCATGCTGCGCCTGGTGCTGGCGCCGGTGGCGCTGGAGCCGCTGGTGGCGCACTGCGTGGCGATGGTCAGCCCGGCGGCCGCGCGGCGCGGCATCACGCTGCAGGTGCACATCGCCGACGACGCCCGCCACGCACTGGGCGACGAGACCCGGCTCAAGCAGGTGATCACCAACCTGTTGTCGAACGCGGTGAAGTACAACGTCACCGGCGGCCAGGTGGTGGTGCACTCGCACCGCCTGGACGGCCAGACGCTGGAAGTCCGCGTGCTCGACACCGGCCTGGGGCTGGATGAAGCGCAGATGGCCGAGCTGTTCCAGCCCTTCAACCGGCTGGGCCGGGAGCAGAGCGACACCGAAGGCACCGGCATCGGCCTGGTCATCAGCCGGCGGCTGGCCGAACTGATGGGCGGCACGCTGACCGCCGAAAGCACCGCAGGCGTGGGCGCCACCTTCGTGCTGCGGCTGCCGCTGGGCAGCCTGCAAGCGCTCGAGCCCGACCGCTTGCCGGCGATGGCCGACGGCAGCGACCGCTACCGCCACCGCACGGTGCACTATGTCGAGGACAACGAGACCAACGTCGAGGTGATGCGCGGCATCCTGGCGCAGCGCCCGCAGGTGAGGCTGGAGGTCTCGACGCTGGGCCTGGACGGCCTGACGGCGATCCGCAGCCAGCGGCCCGACCTGATCCTGCTGGACATGCACCTGCCCGATGTCGACGGCCTGGAACTGCTGCGCCAGCTGCAGCGCGACCCGGCCTGCGCCGACATCCCCATCGTCGTGGTCTCGGCCGACGCCACGCCGACCCGCATCGCCGAGGCACTGGCCGCCGGCGCCCGCCACTACCTGACCAAGCCGCTGAACCTGGCAGGCTTCCTGGGCGTGCTGGATGACCTGCTGGAGAGCGTCGACACCCGCTTCGGCTGACCCGGCTGACCCGGCTGACCGCGCGCCGGGCGCGCAGGGTGATCAGGGTGATCAGCGCGAGACCTGCTGCGCCGCGGTCACCAGGTCGGCCAGTAGCAGCTGGATATCGTGCACGCTGACCTGCATGGCCAACTGGCGCGCGGCCAGCGCGATGTCGGGCTCGCGCAGCAGCGCGCGCCACAGCGCCTCGATCCGGGCGGCGCTCATCGGCACGCGGGTGCGCGGCGTGATCAAGCCCTGGCGGAAGGCCAGCAGCACGATCGGCCGCAGCTGCGCCAGCGCGTCGTCCAGCCGCCGCCGGTCCTGGTCGATGTCGTTGCGCAACTGCTCGGCGCTGTGCTGCAGCACCCGCAGCGCCACCGCACGCAGCAACTCGCGGCGGTGGCCGCTCACCCGTTCCAGCGTGAGCGGGTGCAGCCCTTGCTCGGCCGAGACGAACTGCGCCTTGAGCACCAGCCAGGCGTTTTCGGCGCTGCTGCGCTGCAGCGCGCGGTGGGTCTCGATCGCCTCGTCGAGGCAGGCGGTCAGCGCCGCCGCCAGGTCGAGATCGAGGCGGTTGTACTTGGCCAGCACCTCGCTCGATCGCGCCAACAGGCGCTCCAGCGCCTGCAGCCGGCCATGCAGGAACGGCAGCATGGCGCCTACTCGAACTCGACCACGGTGCGGGTCTGGCCGGTGGCCTCGTCGCGCACCGTGCGGATGAAGAAGCCCTCTTCCAGCATCTCGGCCTTCAGTGTGAAGACCGAGGTGTCGCTGCTGCCGTTCTTGACCACGTTGGTCTCGGGATTGACCAGCAGGCTCTGGATCGTGGTGCGGTCGACCACGGTGGCGGTGGTCACGGCCCTGAGCACGTCTTCCAGGCTGCTGCGGAACAACTCGTTGTTGGGGTTGCTCTTCTTGTACAAGGCCATCAAATCGCGCTCGATCAGGGCGCGCTCGAAGATCAAGGCCCACATCCGGCGCACGATCTCGCCGGGCTGCGACGGATCGGGGTTCTCGTTCAGCCGCAGCCAGAACTCGGCGCACAAGTCGGTGATCGACGGCACGTCGTCGGTCGGCGCTGCGTCGCCGGTGGCCCGCGGCGCACCGGTCTTGACGACGACGGCTGGCCGCTCGGTCCGCTTGATGAACGGATCGTCACCCTTGGACTGCACGACGCTGACCACCTCCTTGACCCGGCCCATCACATAGGCCACGAACTTGTCCTGTGGCAGGTTGAAGCTGATCAGCTGGTTGAAGCGGGCGCCGGAGATCAGCAGCGGAATCGTCAGCTCCATCTTCGGCACCTTGAAGCGCGGCACCGAGAAGTGCCGCAGCACCGGATCCTGGGCATAGACGTCGGCCAGCTGGCGAGAGTGCCGGTCGGCCATCTCGCGGGCCTTGATGATCTCCAGGAAGATGTAGCCGGTGTAGTCGGCCAGCGTGATCTCGGCCATGCGACGCTCAGGCCGCCAGCAAGCCGAGGATCTTTTCCAGGCCGGCCGGAATCTCGTCCTGCACCGCCTTGACGTTGACGTTGAGCGCGTACTCCTTCTTGACCTCGACATTGGTCGCGGTCTTGCGCTGGTAGGAGGCCGAGACCTTGAAGCTCACCGGGCCCCAACCGCCCTTGACCTCGGCGTTGACGCCCAACTGGTCGCTGGTGCTGGCGCTCTCGACCGAGTTCAGCTTGACGTTGAAGTCGATGATCACGTGCTCGATGCGCAGCGAGGGGATCGGCAGCATCGCCAGCAGCGGCACACGCACTTCGACGTTCTTGACGATGTCGTTGCCGTCCTTGTCCTTGCCCTCGTTGCGCTTGTGGCTGAAGTCGACCATCACCAGCTCGCGCTTGCCGTCGGCGCCGGTGCTGAAACCGACCTTGTTGATGAAGTCCACGGTGGCCAGCGCCGAGGCGACCTGAGCATCCACTGCGGCCTGCAGCGGGCCGCCGATCATCTTGCGGAAATCGATGTTGTTGAGCTCGCTGACGAGATCGGTCGACACTGCACCGACCGGCCCGTTGAAACCGGCGACGGCATCGCCCACGGCGCCCACAGCGCGTACGGCGCCGGCCAGTTGCCGGGCCACGTCGTCCGCCGAGGGGCGTTCAGTGACCGGTGACGAGGCAGCGCGACGGGTATTTCGGGTGGTGACCATGGGATTCTCCTGGGGTGGGTGCGGCGCTGACGCCGACAGGACTGGGCCTGCTTATCCTGCCGTGGGCGCTGGCAACCGCCATCCCTAAAGCTCGAAAACCCGCCTGAAAACCCGCGGGCCGGGTGAGCGCAATCAATCCACTGATCGAGCAATCGCCCAGCCATCGGGGCCCCGCACCCCCGGCGTCGGGCATTCAGGGCTGGGCGGGCTTGCGGTCGGCTGGGCGCGCCGCCGGGGCGGCCGCGGCGGGCGCTGGCTTGGCGGTGCTGGGGCTGCCGGCCACCGGCGCTGTGCCGGGCTGGCCGACGGCCTGGGCGCTGTAAGGCTTGCCCGCCACGGTGAGCCCGGCCTGCGAAAACCGCGCCGCATTGCCGGGCCCCACGCCACCGACCCGGTCGACCAGGTCCGGCCAATCCTTGAAGGCCGCCTGCTGGCGGGCCGCGACGATCTTGCCCGACAGCCCCGGGCCGACGCCCTTGACGGTTTCGAGCTCGGCCTGGCTGGCCTGGTTGGCTTCGACGGCGGCCAGGGCAGGGGCGGTGGCCAGCGTCAGGACGGTCAGCAGGGTGGCGGCAAGGTGACGGATGTACATGATGGTCTCCTGGGTGAAACTGCCCGAGGGCAGCGGGTGGGGCCCGAGGCGCCTGGGCCTGCGGGTTGACACCATTCTGCGAACTGCGGCAGCGCTTGCCACTCCCACCGGGGTGGGCTTCGCCGGGGGCCCACCAATGGGGGGTCTGGCCTGCACGATGGCCGATCAGGTCAGGAAAGTCAGTGATTGCTAGCGGCGCAGCGCAGCAAACGCCAGGAAGACCCTGGTCGGGCGTGGTGGCAATCGGGCGTTTTGGCACTCATCATCAAGGAGTGCTAATATTTCCTGAACCAAGCCCGCCCGGGCCAGTCAGATCACACCATGAACCTGTCCCCATCGATCACTGCACTCTCTGTCCGCGACCCCTGGGCGCTGGTGCCCTCACTGGGCAACCTGGATGCCTACATCTCGGCCGTGAACCGGCTGCCGATGCTGACCCAGGAAGAGGAAACGCGATTCGCCCGCCGCCTGCGCGACGAGGCCGACGTCGAGTCCGCGGGCCGTCTGGTGCTGTCGCACCTGCGGCTGGTGGTGTCGGTGTCGCGCCAGTATCTGGGTTATGGCTTGCCACACGGCGACCTGATCCAGGAAGGCAACGTCGGCCTGATGAAGGCCGTCAAGCGCTTCGACCCCGAAGCCGGGGTGCGTCTGGTGAGCTATGCACTGCACTGGATCAAGGCCGAGATCCACGAGTACATCCTGAAGAACTGGCGCATGGTCAAGCTGGCAACCACCAAGGCGCAGCGCAAGCTGTTCTTCAACCTGCGCTCGATGAAGCAGCGCATGAAGAGCGGTGCCAGCGACGTCGACGCCCACCGCAACAGCCTGTCGGCTGCCGAGATCAGCCAAATGGCCACGGCCTTGAACGTCAAGCCGGCCGAGGTGATCGAGATGGAGACCCGGCTGTCGGGCGGTGATGTGGCGCTGGAGCCGCAAACCGACGACAACGAAGAAAGCTTCGCCCCGATCGCCTACCTGGCCGACGACTCCAGCGAGCCCACGCGGGTGCTGGAGGCGCGCCGCCGCGACGCGCTGTCGGGCGACGGCCTGGTGTCGGCGCTGGAGGTGCTGGACGATCGCAGCCGCCGCATCGTCGAGGAGCGCTGGCTGAAGGTCAACGACGACAGCTCGGGTGGCATGACGCTGCACGAACTGGCGGCCGAGTACGGCGTCAGCGCCGAGCGGATCCGCCAGATCGAAGTGGCGGCGATGAAGAAGATGCGCAAGTCGCTGGAAGCGGCCTGACCAGCCCGGGGCTGTGCCCCGGCACGCCCTAGACGCCGCGGATCCGCCGGCTACGCCGGGCCGCCGGCGGCGCCGCCTTGAGGGGGCTGAGGCCGGACACGAGCGCCTTGCCGTTTGTGCCTGCCAAACGACCGCGGCTCAAGGAGGCTGTCGGGCTTAGGGACAGGCCTGCAAGGACGCCGCAGGCGCCTCGGTGGTGGGCAATCACGCCGATTCGGCCAACAGGATTTTCAGGTCGTCGATCAGCGCCTGGGTGCCGCTGCCGTAGCGGGTGAACAAGCGCACCTTGCCCTGGGCGTCGAATACATACGAGCCGGCGGTGTGATCGACGGTGTAGCTGGTGTCGGTCTTGCCCGGCACCTTGCTGTAGAACACCTTGAACTCCTTGGCGGCGGCCTTGATCTCGTCCGGCGTACCGCGCAGGCCGACGATGTCGGGGCCGAAATTGGCCACATAGGCCTTCAGCAAAGCCGCCGTGTCGCGCTCGGGATCGACCGTGACGAAGATGCCCTGCACCCGCGCACCGTCGGCGCCCAGCTGGCGCTTGATCTCGGCCAGTTCGGCCATCGTGGTCGGACACACATCGGGGCACTGGGTGTAGCCGAAGAACACCACCACCACCTTGCCCTTGTAGTCGGTGAGCGTGCGCACCTGGCCCTCGGGGTCGGTCAGCGCCAGCGTGCGGGCGTATTCGGCGCCGGTGATGTCCACGCCCTTGAACGACGGCCGCGCGGCGGCGCCCGGCGCACGGCCGTCGCAGCCTGCCACCCCGGTGAGCAGGGCGGTGGTCAGCGCAGCGGCGCGCAGCAGCCAGGATCGGCGCTGGAATCGGTTCATGTGGACAAGCCCATCAGACGGTGATCAGGTAGTGGTCGGCCAGCAGTGCGGCGAACAGCAGCGACAGGTGCCAGAGCGAAAACCGGAAGGTCTTGCGCGCCAGCGCGTCGCTGTAATGGCGCCACAGGCGCCAGCCGTAGGCGATGAAGGCGATGCCCAACACCACCGCCGCCGCCAGGTACAGCCAGCCGCTCATGCCGATGATGAAGGGCAGCAGCGTGGACGCGAACAGCACCAGGGTGTAGAGCAGCACGTTGAGCCGGGTGAAATCCGAGCCATGGGTGACCGGCAGCATCGGCAGGCCCGCGCGGCGGTAGTCTTCGACCCGGTACAGCGCCAGCGCCCAGAAGTGCGGCGGTGTCCACAAGAAGATGATCAGGCACATCGCCAGGGCCTCGGGGCCGACATCGTTGCGCATCGCCGCCCAGCCCAGCACCGGCGGCATGGCACCCGAGGCGCCGCCGATCACGATGTTCTGCGGTGTCAGCGGCTTGAGCACCACGGTGTAGATGACCGCATAGCCGACGAAGGTGGCGAAGGTCAGCCACATCGTCAGCGGGTTGACGAACCAGTAGAGCACCACGCTGCCCAGGCCGCCCAGCACTGCCGAGAACCACAGCGCCTGGGCGGTGCCCAGCGTGCCCTGGGCGGTGGGGCGCCAGGCGGTGCGGGCCATCTTGCTGTCGATGGCCTGCTCGACCAGGCAGTTGAAGGCCGCCGCCGCGCTGGCCACCAGCCAGATGCCCAGGGTGGCCGGCAGCGCCAGCGCCATGCGCGGCCAGCCGGGCTCGGCCAGCAGCATGCCGATGACCGCGCAGAACACGATCAGCTGGACCACGCGCGGCTTGGTCAGCGCCATGTACTGGCGCCAGCGGCCGGCGGCGAGCGCCTTGGAGGTGACGGTGGCGGTCATGGGCGGGAGGAGCGGATTCTAGGAGGCTGTCGGGCTTGGGGACGGGCCTGCGTTGAAGCTGGAAATGGGCTCAGCCTAGGCGCCAAGCACAGCCATGCCTGCCGGCATGGCGCGCATTGGCAACGACGGATCAGCCCATTTCCAGCTTCAACCCGAAGGGCCAGGGCGATTTTCGGTGCCATCTGTCGGTGCCGGCTCGTTGTGGGGGCCGATCCCACGCCTCGCCGGCGCCTAAGCTGGCACCGAAACTCGCCC
>JBBQVF010000060.1:0-25784 GCA_038211805.1 Burkholderiales bacterium
ATGTGCTGGCCGCGTAACGAAGAAGACCGGGCCGGCCGGCCATCGTCGGTGGCTTTGCCTGTCTTTACAGAGGCCGCCGGTGCCCACCTGGGCCCTGCCGGCACAATCTGCGCCGCCATGAGCCACCGCCCCCTTGCAGCCCGCCTTCCGTTGCCCCTGACGCTGGCCGGCTTGATCCACCTGACGCTGCCGCTGGTGGCCTTGGCGCAGACGGCGGCCACGCCGCCCGCGCCGGCGGCTTCGGCCCCGGCGGCGCAGTCCCGGCCAGCGCGACCGGCCCCGGCGCCCACACCCGCCGCAGCGCCGGCCGCTGGGGCGAAGCCGCAGCAGGTCGAGATCACCGGCACCACGGCGCCCGAGAGCAACGAGGAACGTCGCCGCGCCACCGCGTCGCGCATCACCTTCGGCCGCGAAGAGCTTGACCGCATGGGCGACGCCACCTTGGGCGAGGTGCTCAAGCGCCTGCCGGGCGTCACGCTGGGCGGGCCGCCCGGGCGCGGTGGCGCCGTGCGCATGCGCGGCATGGGCGGCGGCTACACCCAGGTCCTGATCGACGGCCAGCGCATGGCGCCGGGCTTCTCGCTCGACTCGATCTCGCCCGACCAGATCGAGCGCATCGAGGTCATGCGCTCGCCGGTGGCCGAGTTCGGCACACGGGCCATTGCCGGCACCATCAACGTCGTCATGCGCAGCGACTTCAAGCGCAAGGCCAACGAGTTCCGGCTGGGTGCCGGGGCCGATGGCCAGCAGCCCCAGGCCAGTGTCAACGCGCAGGCCAACGGCCAGACCGAGGCGCTGGGCTACAACCTGGGCGCCACGCTGTTCCGGAGCGGCCAGGCCAACCAGTCGGCCACCCGCACGCTGGGGCTCGATGCCGCCGGCACGCCCACGGTCGATCAGCGCGAGAGCGTGGCCAGTGAAGGCCGCCGCCGCGGCTTGTTTGCCAACGCGCGCTTGCAGCTCAAGCTGGCACCGGGTGAAACACTCGAGCTGCAGCCCTTCCTGAACGCCGTGCGCAGCGACAACGACGGACGTTCCACCGTCGACCAGGCCGTCGGCACGGCGCCCTACACCCTGGCCCGCTGGCACACCGATTCACGCTGGGAGATGGCCCGCCTGAACGGCACCTGGCTGAGCGGCACCGCCAGCGGCGGCCGGCTGCAGGTGCGCTTTGGTGGCACGCTGTCGAAGAGCAGCAGCCTGACCGAGCGCGACGAGACCGGCGGCGACGCCGGCCTGCTGCGCAGCCGCAGCGACGACAACCGCCAGCGCGAGCTGTCGCTCGACCTGAACGGCAAGTTCTCGCAGCTGATCGCCGACCGCCACAGCGCCAGCGCCGGCTGGGAGCTGCAGCACAGCCGCCGCGATGACAGCCGCGTCAGCCTGCTAGACGGCAAGCCGCAGCTGACCGGCTTCGGCGAAACCATCGAAGCCACGGTGCAGCGGCTGGCGCTGTACGGCCAGGACGAGTGGGAGTGGAGCAAGACCTTCTCGTTCTACGCCGGCGCGCGCTGGGAGGCGATCGAGACCCGGGGCGATTCGGCCGCCGGCCAGGTCAGCCACCGCAGCGCGGTCTTCACCCCGTTGGCCCATGCGGTGTGGAAGCTGCCCGACCACCCCCGCGACCAGGTGCGCGCCAGCCTGACCCGCAGCTACAAATCACCCACCACCAGCCAGTTGATCGCGCGCCCGCTGATCGCCCGCAACTACCCCGACCTGGCCCAGCCCAACCTGCCGACCGATCCCGACCGCGCCGGCAACCCCGACCTCGAACCCGAGCTGTCCTGGGGGCTGGAGCTGGCGTTCGAGCATTACCTGGAGGCCGGCGGCATCCTCAGCGCCAACGTCTATGCCAAGCGCATCGACAACCTGATCCGCACCGTGCGCAGCCTGGAGGCCGTGCCCTGGGCCAGCGTGCCGCGCTGGGTGGCGCGGCCGCAGAACGTCGGCGCGGCCAATGCCGCCGGGCTGGAGCTGGAAGCCAAGGGCCGCGTTGGCGACCTGTGGACCGAGGCTTGGCCTGCGCTGCAGGCGGTGACGCTGCGCGGCAACCTCAGCCTGATGTGGAGCCAGGTCAGCGAGGTGGCGGGCCCCGACAACCGCCTGGAAGGCCAGCCGCCGTGGACCGCCAACCTGGGCGCCGACTGGCCGCTCAAGGGCTGGCCGCTGACGCTGGGCGCGTCGCTCAACCACACGCCGGCCTTTCAAGTGCAGCAGATCGATTCGCAAACGGCTCGCCAGGGTGCCAAGTCAGTGGTCGACGCCTACGCGCTGTGGCGCTTCAGCCCCGCGGCCAGCGCGCGGTTGACTGTCAGCAACGCCGGCGCGCAGCGCTACGACACCGGCACCACCACCCTGCTGGCCGACGGCAGCAGCGAGGCCGCCGACGCCTCGGCGCGCACCTACACCACGGTGAACTTGCGGGGCGAGTTCAGGTTTTGAAGCCGGGGCCGGCAGGGCGCACGGCGGTGCTGGCGGCCACGCCAAGCCGGTGCGACAGTGGATCGGCGTCACATGCCCACCTGCGGCGCAATCGTCAGCGCATCGACACCGCTTGACGGAGGAGGCGCAGTCCTACAGACATCGCATGCCGGTGGGATGAAGCTCTGCAGCGCGTGGCCACGGTGCCAGTCGTCATCACCACGCCGTCGAGCGGTCCGACCCGGGCCGGCCGTTCAAGCACAGGTGCAACCCTCGACGCCCCCTGACTTCGTCGCACTGACCACCTGGGATGATCATGAAACAGTCCAAAGACTCCTCCAAGACGCTGAACCCGCAGCAGTTCCCGTTGCATGCGCAGACCGATGCCACCGCCGGGCGAGACAAAGTCCGCGAGATCGTGCCGGTGCATGCGCCGCGTCAGTCAAAACGCCCGGTCGAAAGAGCGAGCAAAGGTCGCACGGCAACTTGATCCCGAGGCGGGACGCACCACGCCGCCGCGCTGCTGCCAGCAGCGCAGGCTGAGCTCTGTCGTCGGCATTGGTCACCAGCAACAGGTTGATCGATTCGGCTGCGACCGATGCCGCGACGCCTGCCACCCTGCAGGCCGGCAACGGGCGATCCGTCACCGCTGCTGATCGACGGCTTCCGGGCCGCCACTACGCAGTCGGCCGGCGCTTCTTCGTCTTCGCCAGCGACCACCCATGGCTGAACCGGGCCCGGTGTCCGTCGCACCGGGCATCGGCGTGCCGTTCGTCCCGCTGGCCGCCGCCTGCCCGGGCTGGTGGCGGTGCTGCCTGACCTGATGCAGCTGCCGCTGCCGGTGCTGCCGGTGCTGCCGGTGTTGCCGGTGCTGCCGGTGCTGCCGGTGTGGCTGACGGCGCACCGTGAGCTGCGCGCCAGCCACCTGCTGCAGGCCGCATTCAATCTTCTGGCCGAGGCGTTGAAGCGATGGGGCGATGGCCGGCCAGCGTGTTGACCATCGCAACAAGCTGTCGAGGCTCTTTACAGTTGTCGGTGGCTTGGCGTGATCGGCGCGCCTGGAGGAATTGGTTTTCAACAGATTTTGCGTTTATTTCACTGCGAAATTTGTCACGACCTTGTGCATGGCCAAGCGGGTGGCACCATTTGTGCATTGATTTGCACCAGACCGATGCGCCGCAGTTTGCGGAAATCACGACAAGCCCAGGCCTGTCACGAGCGCACCGCTTGGTTACCCACTCCGGAGTCCTCCCCATGAAATTCTTTGCCATCAAATTGTCGGCCCTGGCGATCGCCGCTGCCGCGTCGTTTGGCGCCCATGCCGTCGTGTGGTTCGATCAGAACGTCACCAACAATGTGATCACCGGCAGCGGCATTGCCAACGGCGGTTTCACGGTTGACCGGGTGGCGACCGGAAACACTGCCGACGGCCAAAGTATCGAAATCGGCCTGCGTGCCCGCGAGCGCTATGGCAACCCGATCGCCGGCGTTTACACGCCAACCGGCGTCACGGGCAGCAATGGCAATGGCAGCTACAACCAGGCAAGCGGCGGCTTCACACCGGCAGGTGGTGCCACCGGGACCGCTGGTGGCACGCGTGCAGGCTGGAACTTCGACTGGTCCATCAACACCCGTGCCAGCGGCGTGCTGGCCGGCGGCGCCAAGGTCAGCGACTACACCTACCGCCTGGGGATGGACTTCAACGCAGGTTTCGGGACCAACTACCAAACCTTTGATTTGATCAACGGCGCGC
Source organism: Burkholderiales bacterium (assembly GCA_038211805.1). Taxonomy (GTDB): domain Bacteria; phylum Pseudomonadota; class Gammaproteobacteria; order Burkholderiales; family Burkholderiaceae_C; genus Pseudaquabacterium. The sequence continues at coordinate 4,175 of JBBQVF010000060.1, forward strand.
CGTTGTTCGATCACTCGTTCGGTGACTTTTCGACCGGCCAGGGCCTGGGCGTCGAGGCTGCAAACGCAGCGGGCTACAGCGCCCTGAAGTCGGCGAATGAACTGGTCCAGAACTCCTGGAACTACGACTTTTTCGATGGCGGCGCCTTCCCGTTCGACCCGACCGCCAACGGCCAGTACTCGATCTTCCTGGAAGCCATCGGTGCCAACGGTGCCGTGCTGGCCCGCAGCGACATCAACGTGATCGTCGGCACCGGCGCCGTGCCCGAGCCGGCCAGCCTGGCGCTGGTCGGCCTGGCGCTGGCCGGTCTGGCCGCTGCCAGCCGCCGCAAGGCCCGCTGATCGCCCAGCCGCTTCGGCGGCGTCCCGAAAGCCCGCTTCGGCGGGCTTTTTCACGACCGCGTCGGCCACATGACATCTACCACCTGCCACCTGCCGCCCGCGGCCAAGGCCCGACCTTCCGTGGCCGGCCGGCCTCACCCCACCCAGGCCAGTACCGCCAGCCACAGCGGCGCGGTCAGCACGAAGCCCAGCGTGGACAGCACGATCGCGGTGGTGGCCTGGGCTTCCTGCGTGCGGTAGCGCTGGGCGAAGATCAGCGCGTTGCTGCCGGTGGGCAGCGCGGCCATCGTCACCGCCACCTGCAGCGGCAGGCCGCTGAGGCCGAAACCCCCGTGCGCCACCGCCAGCACCAGCGCCGGCAGTGCCAGCAGCTTGACCACCGACAGGCTGAGCGCGCCGCGCGCGGCGCCCCTCACCGTGTGGCCGGCGGTGTAGGCCAGCGTGATGCCGATCAGCACCAGGCACAGCGGCGCCACCGCCGTGCCCAGCAGCTGCAGCGTCTCGTCCAGCGGGGCGGGCAGCGGCCAGCCGGTGGCGTTGTACAGGCCGCCGGCCAGCACCGGCAGCACCACAGGGTGGACAACCGTGTTCCGCACGGTCTGGCGCAGCGTTCGCCACAGGCTGGCGCTGGCGTCGTGGGCGGCGCGGGCGCGGGCGAGGTCGAGCTCGACCAGCACCGACAGCACCGACAGCAGCACCAGCGCATGCAGGCTGACCAGCGCGATGTGCAGCCCCAGGCCTTCCTCGCCGTACAGCGCGGTGGCCACCGGGATGCCCACCTGCACCGTGTTGCCGAACACCCCGGTGATGGCGCGGGTGGCCGGCGCGGCCGCTTCGCGCTCGCCGATGTCGAGATTGGCCGTGATGTGGCCGCGCCGGCGCAGCCGCTCGACCGCGTACACGCCCAGCATCAATGCCACGGTCGGCACGAAGTAGGCCACCGCAGTGGCCCAGGGCATCGCGGCGAAGTCCAGCCGCGCCACGGTGCGGAACAGCAGCGCCGGCACGAAGATGTAGAACGCCGCATGGCCCAGCAGCCGCGCCGGGTCGATGCCGCCCGCGGGCTCGCCCAGCCAGCGCAGCCGCCCGGCCACCCAGCCCAACGCCACGGTGCAGAAGATGGCCAGCAGCTTGTTGAACAGGATCAGCGACATCAGCGGCCCATCATGCCCCGCTGCAGCCGGGCGGGCCGCGGCTGCCGCCACTGTCGCAACGGTCGCAACCGTCGCAACCGTCGCATCGGTCGCAACTGCCGCAACCGCCGCAACTGCCGCAACTGCCGCAACCGGCGCAACCGTCGCAACGGTCGCAACTGCCGATCCGACCCGTACGGCTGCCGCGTCATTCGGCGCCGCTCAACACGCGCGTCGCCAGCCACGCCGCCACCACCGCCTCGGGCAGGTCGACCTGCACCTGCTTGCGCCGGCTGCTGTCGCCGCGCAGCAGCGTGATGGCGCGTTTCGGGCAGCCCAGCTCGTCGGCCAACCAGCCCAGCAACTGCGCATTGGCCTTGCCGTCGACCGGCGGCGCGGCCAGCCGCACCCGCAGCGCGCCGTCGTGCAGACCGTCGGTTGCCGTGCGCCTGGCGTTTGGCGACACGCTGATGTCGAGCACGCAGGTGGCGCCGGCAGCGCGCAGGCATGGCCAATCGGAGGGCATGGCGTGGCCGGGGGCGTGGGCGAGGGCGTGGGCCGTGTGCCAGCAGCCTGCCTCACGCGGTGCAGTGCGGCGCCAGCCGGTGTCAGCCGGCGGTCTTGCGGGCCGCTTTCCTGGCCACGGTCTTGGTGGCGGCTTTGGCGGCGGTTTTGATGGCTGTCTTCACCGCAGTCTTGGCCGCAGTCTTGGCCGCGGTCTTGAACGCGGTCTTGCGCGCCGGCGGCGCCTTGTCGCCACGCGGCGCGAACTCGAAGGTCACCTTGCCCTCCTTCTCGTCCCACACCATCATGGCCTTGAACTTGCGCTTGGTGCGGTTGCTGACAAAACCGTCAAGCAGGTCGGTTTTGCCGGTGGCCAGCAGCTTGGTCACCTGCTCGTACGACACCGGCTGGGTCAGGATGATCTTGCCGGTCTTGAAGTCGCAGGTGACGGGCGCGCTGACGGCGTGCTCGCAGGCGTAGTTGCTGCCGTGCTCGTAGACATGGCCCTTGCACTTGGGGCAGGCGCCCATGCTGGGCTGGCCGCTGAAGTCGATCGCCACCGCCTCGCCATCAGCGCCCTTGGCATCGTCGCCGAAGTCGAATTCCAGCTTCCAGTTCCTGATCTCGTCGTCGCGCACCAGCTTCAACTCGGCGCTGAACGGCCAGCCGGCCTTGGAGCGGAAGCCTTCCAGCGGCCCCACCTTGCGGTCGCGCAGGAAGGTCTCGACCTCGGGCAGCTCGAAGCTGCGGCCGGCCGGGATCTTGGTCATCGAGAAACCGCAGCCTTCACCGGTGCCGGTGCCGGCCCCCGTGCAAGTGAAGCGGCGGTAGTTCTCCTTCACCACACCGCCGCAGTTGGGGCAAGGCGCGGCCAGGGTGGCGTAGTCGCCGGGGATGGTGTCGCGGTCGTATTCCTTGGCCTTGCGCACGATGCGCTCGGCCATCGCCGCGATGTCCTTCATGAAGGCGTCGCGGCTCAGCTTGCCCTGCTCCATCTCGGCCAGCTGGAATTCCCAGTTGCCGGTCAGTTCGGGCTTGGTCAGGTCTTCGACGCCCAAGCCGCGCAGCAGCGTCATCAACTGGAAAGCCTTGGCGGTGGGGCACAGCTCGCGGCCTTCGCGCAGGATGTACTTCTCGGCGATCAGGCCTTCGATCACCTGCGCCCGGGTGGCGGGCGTGCCCAGGCCCTTCTCGGCCATGGCCTCGCGCAATTCGTCGTCGTCGATCAGCTTGCCCGCACCTTCCATCGCGCTGAGCAGGGTGGCCTCGGTGTAACGCGCCGGCGGCTTGGTCTTCAGCGCGTTGACGGCGACATGCTCGTTGGCGACCTGCTCGCCGGCGGTCACCGGCACCAGGTTGGCGTCTTCGTCCTGCGCTTCCTTGCCGTAGACCGCCAGCCAACCCGGGTTGACCAGCACCTTGCCGTTGGTCTGGAAGTGGTGGCCGGCGATCTGCGTGATGCGGGTGGTGACCATGAATTCGGCCGGCGGGTAGAACACCGCGATGAAACGCTTGACCACCAGGTCGTAGAGCTTGGCCTCGATCTCGGTCAGGCTCTTGGGCGCCTGCAGCGTGGGGATGATGGCGAAGTGGTCCGACACCTTGGCGTTGTCGAACACCCGCTTGGTCGGCTTGACATAGCCTTCATTCAGGCCCTTGCGCGCATGCAGGGCCAAGGCTTTCAGCGGGCCGGGCAGGTCTTCGTTCGAGATCATCTCGAAGGTCTGCTTGACCGTGGCGACGTAGTCCTCGGGCAGCGCGCGGCTGTCGGTCCGCGGGTAGGTCAGCACCTTGTGCTTCTCGTACAGCGCCTGGGCGATCGAGAGCGTGGTCTTGGCACTGAAGCCGAAGCGGCTGTTGGCCTCGCGCTGCAAGGTGGTCAGGTCGTAGAGCAGCGGGCTCGAGCTGTTGCTGGGCTTGGCCTCCTCGGTCACGGTGCCGGTCTTGCCCAGCACCGCGTCGCGGATGGCGTTGGCGTCGCGTTCGTTCCAGGTCCGGTCGGCTCGGCGTTCGGCATCCTCGTTCTTCTTGAACTTGGGGTCGAACCACTTGCCTTCGTACTCGCCCGCTGCAGCGGCAAAGCCGGCCTTGATCTCCCAGTAGTCGCGCGAGACATGCTTGCGGATCTTTTCTTCCCGCTCGACCATGATCGACAGCGTGGGCGTCTGCACCCGGCCCACGGTGGTCAGGAAGAAGCCGCCGTCGCGTGAATTGAAAGCCGTCATCGCCCGCGTGCCGTTGATGCCGACCAGCCAGTCGGCCTCGCTGCGGCTGCGCGCGGCGTCGGCCAGGCCCAGCATCTGCTTGTCGCTGCGCAGGTGCTCGAAACCGTCGCGGATGGCCTGCGGCGTCATGCTCTGCAGCCACAGGCGGCGGATCGGCTTGTCGAGCCTGGCTTTCAGGTTGTCGGCGTATTGAACGATCAGCCGGAAGATCAGCTCGCCCTCGCGGCCCGCGTCGCAGGCGTTGATCAGGTCGCCCACGTCCTTGCGCTTGACCAGCTTGACCAGCGCGTTGAGCCGGCTCTTGGCCTTGTCGATCGGTGCCAGGTCGAAGTGCGGCGGCACCACCGGCAGGTGGGCAAAGCTCCACTTGCCGCGCTTGACGTCGTATTCCTCGGGCGCCTTGATCTCCACCAAGTGGCCAACCGCCGAGCTGACCACGTAGCGGTCGTTCTCGAAATGGTCTTCATGCTTGTCGAACTTGCCGGCCACGGTGGTCAGCGCGCGCACGATGTCCTGCGCCACGCTGGGCTTCTCGGCAATGATGAGGGTCTTGCTCATGGGTCTGTCGGATCCTTTGGGAGGGGCGCTGCAGGCCATGCCTACAATCCGCCGCTTTCACGCGCGCGCCTGCACAGGTGTGCACGCACGCGCCCATGGATTCACTTTAACGAATGAATGCTGCCGTGCAAGCCAACGTCCGCAAGACAGCCCGCCCCGCAGCCCAGGCCCAGGCGGCCGACCCCCTGCCCGGCAAGACCGGCGGGCGCCGCCTGCAAGTCAAGCGCAGCGGCGTGCACGGGCAGGGCGTGTTCGCCTTGCAGACGATTGCAGCGGGCGAGACCATCATCGAGTACACCGGCGAGGTGATCAGCTGGCCCGAGGCGCTGCGCCGCCACCCGCACGACCCCAGCCAGCCCGACCACACCTTCTACTTCCACATCGATGACGAGCGGGTGATCGACGGCAAGGTGGGCGGCAACCTGTCGCGCTGGATCAACCACGCCTGCGACCCCAACGTCGAAGCCGACGACAGCAGCGGGCGCATCTTCCTGCAGGCGCTGCGCGACATCGAACGCGGTGACGAGCTGTTCTTCGACTACGGCCTGGTGATCGACGAGCGCTACACGCCGGCGCTGAAGAAACGCTTCGAATGCCGCTGCGGGTCGGCCCACTGCCGCGGCACCATGCTGGCGCCCAAGCGCGCCCGCAAGGCGGCCAAGGCCTGACCCGGCCCATCGCCATGCACCCCGGCCCGGCGGACATGCCGACCTCCTACCCGACCGCCCACCCGACCGCCCACCATCTGCACTGGGGCGCCGAGGCGCTGTGGCAGCAGCTCGAGCCGCTGCTGCCGGGCCTCAGCGTCGAGGTGGTGGCGCGGCTGGGCTCGACCAACACCGAGCTGCTCGAACGCATGCGGCACCGCCCCGGCGCCCGCGGCCACGAGCAGCCACGCGCCAACCACGCCGACCACGCCGATCACGCTGGCAGTGACCGCCGCAGCGCCGGGCGCCGCCAGGCCGACAGCCAGCCCTGTCTGCTGGTGGCCGAACATCAAACCCGCGGCCGCGGCCGCCAGGGCAAGGAATGGCAGTCCAGTGTCGGCGCGTCGCTCACCTTCTCGCTGGCCTTGCCGCTGGCACCCGCCGACTGGTCGGGCCTGTCGCTGGCGGTCGGCCTGGCGGTGGCCGAGGCCTTCGACCCGCAACCGTCCGGTGGCCCGCCGCGCATGGGCATCAAGTGGCCCAATGACCTGCTGCTGATCACGCCGGCGGCGGCCGGGCTGGATGCGCCCATCGGCCGCAAGCTGGGCGGCATCCTGATCGAGACGGTGCAGGTGGGTGACCGCCGCATGGCGGTGGTGGGCATCGGCCTGAACCTGCTGCCGCAGCCCGATGACGCCGTCGAACACCCGCTCAGCTGGGGTTACGCCTGCCTGCAAGAGCTGCAGTACGGCCTGACCGCCCCGGCTGCGCTGGCCCGGCTGGCGCTGCCGCTGGTGCAGGCGCTGCAGGCCTTCGAGTGCAACGGCTTCGCGCCGCTGCGCCAGCGCTTCGCCGACCGCGATGTGCTGCGGGGCCGCGCGGTGACCACCACCCTGCCCGACCTGCCCGCCGGCACCGCCGACGGGGTGGACGAGACCGGCACGCTGTGGCTGCAGGTGGCGGGCCAGCGGCGGCCTGTGGCCAGCGGTGAGGTCAGCCTGCGGCTGGCACCTCCGCCCGAACAAGCCGGCGGCGCCGGCGATGGCGGTGGTGGCGGTGGTGGTGGTGCCGCTGCTGGCGGTGGCGGTGAAGGTGGCGTTCGCGGCAGCAGCGCCCCGCCATGCTGAGGATCCTGGTCATCGCGCTGCTGGTGGGCAATGCGCTGCTGCTGGCGGCGCAGTTCGGCCTGTTCGACCGCCTCACTGGCGCCGCCAGCGGCCAAGCGCCGCAGCGCGAGCCCGAGCGGCTGCAGCGCCAGGTCGACCCGCAGTCGGTGCGCATCCTGTCGCCACAGGCGGCCAGCGCCGCCCTGGCGGCGGCCACCGCGTCGGCCACGACGACCGCCGCTCAGGTGGCCAGCGCCGCCAGCATGGCGCGGGCACAGGCCTGCCTGGAAGCCGGCCCCTTCACCGCCGGCGAAGCCGACGTGGCCCAGCGCAGCCTGCGCGACGCCGGCCTGGCGCCCGGCAGCTGGCAGGTGCTGGCCCGCGAGGACAGCGGCGCCTTCATGGTCTACATGGGACGCTACGCCGACCGCGAGACGCTGCAGCGCAAGCTCGACGAGGTCAAACGCCTGAAGCTCGACGCCGACGAGCTGCGCGGCAAACCCGAACTGCAGCCGGGCCTGGACCTGGGCCGCTTCGACCAGCGTGCCGACGCCGACGCGGCGCTGGCCAGGATGGCGCAGCGCGGCGTGCGCAGTGCCCGCGTCGTCACGTTGCGGCCCGCGCAGAGCCAGACCCTGCTGCGGTTGCCCGCTGCCGACGCCGCCACCCAGGCCCGCCTGGCCGGCTTGACCATGCCCAGCGGGCCGGGTTTCGGGGCTTGTGCCGACGCGCCTGCAGCGCTGACTTTGCCGCCTGTGGCCGCTGCGTCGGCCGCCTCGGCGCCGCAGCGCACCAGCGCACCAAACAGCGCACCAACCAGCGCACCAACCAGCGCACCAGCACGCTGATGCTTGGCGCCGCCAGCGCGCCGGCGCGGCCGGCACCGGCGGCCAGCACCCGGCGCTGAAGCCGCGTCGGCGTCGTCGGCCTCAGCGCCGGCGTGACAGCGCCAGCACCGCCAACGCCAGGCCGACCAGCCAGCCCCAGCCCAGGGCGCCACCGCCGCCGCCGGAGGCGGGTGCGGTGACCACCACTTCCTGCGCCGTCACCGTCACGCTCTGTTCGCTGGAGGCGACCGCGCCCGCGTCGTCGACCACCTGGAGGCGAACCACCACGGTGCCGGCGCCCAGCGTGGTCAGGCTGGCGCTGCTGGCGTTGACAGCACCACTGAACCGGGCCAGGTCGGCCCCGGCCACGATCGACCATTCATAACTGGCGATGCGGTGGCCGGCCGCGGCGGTCGACCCACTGCCGTCCAGCGTGACCGGCAAGCCGGCCGATGGCGCAGGCGGCGACAGCGTGAAGCTGGCCGCAGGCGCGGCACCGACCGCGATGCTCTGGCTGGCCTGGCCGACCGCGCCGGGCATGGCGTTGTCGGTCACCGTCAACGTGACGCTCAGGTCGTCACCGGCCTGATCGGCCTGCAGCGTCGCCGTGCTGGCGTTGGTGGCGCTGGTGAAGTGGGCCGCCGTGGTGCCGGTGATCGTCCACTGGTAGCTGGCGATGGTGCGTCCGGTGCTGGCCACCGACGCCGCGGCGTTCAGACTGACCGGTGCGCCCACGGTGGTGTAGGGCTTGGAGACCACGAACGTTGCGGTCGGCGCGAGGACGGCGGTCAGGGTCTTGTCGACCGTGCTGGCGGCGCCCGCCGCATTGAAGACCTGCAGCCGGACCACGACCGTGCCGGCCGCCGTGGCCGTGAGGCTGGTGCGGCGCGCGCTGCTGCTGCCGGTGAAGCTTGCGTTGCCGCTGCCGCTGACGAGGGTCCAGCGCACGCTGACGGCCGAGACGCTGGAAGGCCCGGCGTCCAGCACCACGCTCTCGCCCACCGTCGGACGGTCGGACGACACCGTGAACGCCGCCAGCGGCGGGCTGGTTGTCCTGGCCACCTTCTCGACCGCCGCGCCGGCATCGAGCAGGCCGGCGCCGCAGGTGGCGGTGGTGCAATAGCACTCCACCTGGTTCAGCGCGCTGGGCGCCACGCAGGATGTTGCCCCTGCGGTCTGCGCGCCGGTGCTGGGAAAGGCCCGCGCTGTCGATTGAAGTGCCGCCTTGACCTGCGCCGGCGTCAGTGACCCATCCACCGACAGCATCAGCGCCGCCGTGCCCGCCACCATCGGCGCGGCGAAGCTGGTGCCCAGCGAGGGGTTGGCACTGTCGCTGTAGGCATGTGCGCCCGGCGAGGTCTTGCTGGCGTTGACCGTCGTCAGCAGCGGGTAGAGGCAAGCGCCGCGTTCGTTGACGCAGTTGCCCGCCGGCGCGGCGATCGCCACCTCGGGCCCGATGTTGGAATAACCGACCTTGGTGCCGGCGTGGCGCACGCCCGACACCGCGATCGCGCCGGCGCAGTTGGCCGGCTCGTTGACGGCTTGGCCGGTGTCGTTGCCGGCCGCCACCACCACCACCACGCCGGCGGCGTTGATCTCGGCGATCGCATCGCGGTAGGCGGGCGAGCAGGTGCCGCTGGAGCCCAGGCTGAGGTTGAGCACCCGTGCCGGATGGACGTTGCGCACCGGGCTGGCACTGACACCGCTGGCCCAGCGCATCGCCGCGATGATGTCGTCGTCGTAACCGCCGCACTTGCCCAGCACGCGCACCGGCAGCACCATCACGTTGCGGCCCAGGCCGGCCATGCCGATGCCGTTGTCGGTGGCCGCACCGATCAGGCCGGCCACCTGGGTGCCGTGCCAGCTGCTGTCGTGGGCGCCGCAGCTGTCGCTGGCGGTCGACCAGTCGCCCGGATCGCTGGCGTCGGTGTCGCGGCTGTTTGGGACAACTCGGCCGTCGTCGTCATTGGCGGCGCTGCTGCGGCTGACGAAGTCGTAGCCCGGATGCAGCTTGCCGCCCAAGTCGGGGTGCGACATGACCACGCCGGTGTCGAGCACCGCCACGGTCATGGCGGCCGATCCGCTGGTGATCGCCCAGGCGCCCACCGCGTTGACGGCCGACAGCGCGGTGGCGTCGGGCGCGCGCAGGTACCACTGGCCCACGGCCGGCGTCACGCTGGCCTGGCCGCCGCCGAAGTGCGGGTCGCCGGGCTCGACGGCGGTGATCGTCTTGCGGCGTGCCGGCACCGCCCATTCCACGTCCGGCAGCGCCGCCAGTCGGGCCGCCAGCTGGCTGGACGACAGGCCGCGGGCGCGCAGGCTCTGGGTGCGCTGGCCCAGCACATGGCCGTCTTGCAGCGGCAGCGTCAGTTGCCGGCCCAGCCGGGCGGCCTGGCGCGGCTGGCCCGCAGCCGCCACCGCCAGCGTACTGCCGCTGCGGTACTTGACGATCACCCGGGCGTTGTCGGGGTCTTCGGCCGCGGACCGAACCCCCTGTTTCGGGCCGGCAGCCCAGGCCGCCGGGGCCACGGCGATGCCCAGGCTGCAGGCCAGCGCCAGCGCCAGCGCCAGCATCGGCAGCTGCGCGGCCGCCAGCCGGCCAAAACATCGGATCGATCGCAGAACCAGAGCCAGAGCCATCACGCTGTCACCCACTGAGCTGTCGCCGCCTGAATTCGCTGGCTGAAAGGCCGCTGGCTGAAAGGCCGCGGGGTGCGGTCGTGCCGGCGCCAGAAGTTACAAAGCCGGGATGCTATCCCGGCCTTGCAAACCCGGTTGACGCGAAATCAGGCGATCACACGCACCATTTCGAGCACCTTGTTGGAATAACCCCATTCGTTGTCGTACCAGGCGACGATCTTGACGAAGGTCGAATCCAGCGCGATGCCGGCGTCGGCGTCGAACACGCTGGTGCAAGGCTCGCCGCGGAAGTCGGTGGCCACCACCTTGTCCTCGGTGTAGCCCAGCACGCCCTTCATGGCGCCCTGGCTGGCGGCCTTCATCGCCGCGCAGATCTCGGCGTAGCTGGCTTCCTTGTTCAGCTCGACCACCAGGTCGACCACCGAGACGTCGCTGGTGGGCACGCGGAAGGCCATGCCGGTGAGCTTCTTGTTCAGCTCGGGGATGACCACGCCCACCGCCTTGGCCGCGCCGGTGCTGCTGGGGATGATGTTCTCCAGAATGCCGCGGCCGCCACGCCAATCCTTGTTGCTCGGGCCGTCCACCGTCTTCTGGGTGGCGGTGGCGGCGTGCACCGTGGTCATCAGGCCGCGCTTGATGCCGAAGCTGTCGTTCAGCACCTTGGCCACCGGGGCCAGGCAGTTGGTGGTGCAGCTGGCGTTGCTGATGATGGCTTGCCCGGCGTAGGTCTTGTCGTTGACGCCGTAGACGAACATCGGCGTGTCGTCCTTGCTGGGGGCCGAGAAGATCACCTTCCTGGCGCCGGCGGCCAGGTGCAGTTCACCCGCTTCCTTGGTCAGGAACAGGCCGGTGGCCTCGACCACGATGTCGGCGCCGACTTCGCCCCACTTCAGGTCGGCCGGGTTCTTCACCGCGGTCAGGCGGATCCTCTTGCCGTTGACCACCAGCGTGTGGCCGTCCACCGACACCTCGCCCTTGAAGCGGCCGTGCACGCTGTCGTACTTCAGCATGTAGGCCAAGTAGTCGGGTTCGAGCAGGTCGTTGATGCCGACCACCTCGATGTCGTTGGCAAAGTTCTGCACGGCGGCACGGAACACCATGCGCCCGATGCGGCCGAAGCCGTTGATGCCGATCTTGATGGTCATGGAATCACTCCTGGGGTTTGAGGTCGATTTTGAGGCAGGGAACATGAAGCGTGGTGGTGTCGCCATAGAACGAGGCCAGCAACTTCTGCGGCACCTCGAGTTCGGACTTCGACAGCCAGTCGATCAAGGGCCGGCGCGCCGGGTTGACGGGGCCCAATTCCCCCACGCGGTTGGCCATGGCAGGCTGGCGGTAGTCCAGGCTGACGTCGAACGGACAGCCCATCTGTTGGGTGTCGAAGTCCAGGGTCTGCTGGCGGATGCCGCGCACCAGCGGCAGCACGTCGGCCAGCGACAAGCCGGGTTTGAAGCCGTAACCACCCATGCCCTCGATGGTGTAGACGAAGGTGAAGACCACGCTGACCGGCGCACCCGCCTGACAAGGCATGCGGTAGCCGGCGACCCACTGCGCCGCCTGGTCCTCCAGCGAGGCAGTCAGGCGCCTGTCGCCACTGCGGTTGCTCGGCGGCGGCGTGGGAAACACCTCGACCGCCGGCGGCCGGTCGGGTGCCTCGAATCGCAGCCGCACCAGCACGCGGCCCTGCACGCCACCCCGCTGCGCGTCCATGGGGTAGACCGGCTTCTTGTCGCCGCTGTTGTGCACGATGCATTGCAGTTGCCCTTCCCGCAGCGCATCGGTCTCGTCCACCGGCGCGGCCCAGCTGACCCGCCGGCTGTCGGGCAGGAAGTGGAAGTCGAACAACAAGCGCACGGGGCTGTCGCTGCCGGTGTGACAGGGCACGCGGTAGTCGCGCACATGCTGCTCCACGGCGTCGACAAACGCCTCGACGAACGCCTCGTCGCCCTCCTGGCCCAAGACCGCCACATGCGGCCGGGTCTGTGGCGTGGTGAACGTCAGGGCCACCTTCACGCGGCCCGCCTTCCCGGCCTTGACGGCTGCGAACGGGTATTCGGGTGCGCCCCGCGCGCCCGCGGCCGGCGTCAGGCAGGACACGGCGGCGCTGGGTTCCAGCGTCATCTGCTGGGCCGCGGCCGGTGGGGCGAGCCACGGCCCGATCGACATCGCCGCCACCGCCGCTGCCCACCGCATGGCCGGTACCTACTTGCCCAGCACTTGCCGCACGGTGGCCGTCAGCGCCTCGGCCGTCAGCCCGAAATGCTTGAAAAGCGCCGGTGCCGGCGCGCTTTCACCATAGCTGTCGATGCCCAGCACGGCGCTGCAGCCGTACTTCCACCAGCCGTCGGTGACGCCGGCCTCGATCGCCACGCGCGGCAACCTGGCCGGCAGCACGCTGTCTTTGTATGCCGTGCTCTGGCGGTCGAACAGGTTGGTGCAGGGGATCGACACCACCCGCACCGCGATCTTCAGCGCGGCCAGCGCGGCTTGCGCATGCAGCGCCAGCTGCACCTCGCTGCCGGTGGCGATGATCACCGCCTGCGCGGCCTTGGCCAGGCCCACTTCGCTGGGCTCGGCCAGCACGTAGCCACCCTTGGCGATGGCGTCCAGGCCCGAGGCCTCGGGCGCGAGCGCCGACGTCGCCTTGGGCGCGTAGGGCAGGTTCTGCCGGCTCAGCAGCAGCGCGCTGGGGCGGACGCGGTTCTGGATCGCGCAAGCCCAGGCCACCGTGGTCTCTGCCGTGTCGGCCGGGCGCCAGACATCCAGCCCGGGGATCAGCCGCAGGCTGGCGGCATGTTCCACGCTCTGGTGGGTGGGGCCGTCCTCGCCCAGGCCGATCGAGTCGTGGGTGAAGACATGGATGACGCGGGCCTTCATCAGCGCGGCCATGCGGATGGCGTTGCGGCTGTAGTCGCTGAAGGTCAGGAAGGTGCCGCCGTAGGGGATGAAGCCGCCGTGCAGCGCCACGCCGTTCATGATGGCGGCCATGCCGAACTCGCGCACGCCGTAGTTGATGTGGCGGCCCCCATTGGGTGTGCCGGCCTCGTCGAAACGCAGCGCCGGCGTGTGCGAGGTGTTCGTCAGGTTGCTGCCGGTCAGGTCGGCCGAGCCGCCCAGCAACTCGGGCAGCGCACCGGTGAAGGCTTCCAGCGCGATCTGGCTGGCCTTGCGGCTGGCAACGGTCAGCGCGGCGGTGTGCGCGGCCACGGCCGCATCCACCGCGGCCTGGGCAAAGCCGGAGGGCAGGTCGCCGCTCATGCGGCGGGCCAGTTCGGCGGCCAGTGCCGGGTGCCTGGCCTTGTACTTCTCGAAGCCCTTGACCCACTTGGTTTCAGCCACATCACCGGCGCGCTTGGCGTCCCAGGCGGCGTAGGCGGCCTCGGGGATCACGAAGGGCTCGTGCTTCCAGCCCATTGCCTCGCGGGTGAGCTTGATCTCGTCGGCGCCCAGCGCCTCGCCGTGCGCCTTGGCGGTGCCGGCGCGGTTGGGCGAGCCCTTGCCGATGGTGGTCTTGCAGATGATCAGCGTGGGCTTCGTGGCCGATGTCCTGGCGTCGGCAATCGCCGCATCGACTGCCGCAACGTCGTGGCCGTCGATCGGGCCGATCACGTTCCAGGCGTAGGCGTCGAAGCGCTTGGCCACGTCGTCGACGAACCAGGGTTTGACTTGGCCGTCGATCGAGATGCCGTTGTCGTCGTACAGCGCGATCAGCTTGTTCAGCTTCCAGGCGCCGGCCAGCGCGCAGGCCTCGTGGCTGATGCCCTCCATCAGGCAGCCGTCGCCCATGAAGGCGTAGGTGCGGTGGTCGACCACCGTGTGGCCGGGCCGGTTGAATTCGGCAGCCAGCAGCTTCTCGGCCAGCGCCATGCCGACCGCGTTGCTCAGGCCCTGGCCCAGCGGGCCGGTGGTGGTTTCGACGCCGGGCGTCACGCCCACTTCCGGGTGCCCCGGGGTCTTGCTGTGCAGCACGCGGAAGTTGCGCAGTTCACTCAGCGCCAGGTCGTAGCCGGTGAGGTGCAGCAGGGCGTAGATCAGCATCGAGCCATGGCCGTTGCTCAGCACGAAGCGGTCGCGGTCGGCCCAATGCGGGTTGGCCGGGTTGTGCTTCAGGTGGCGGCCCCACAGCGCCACGGCGATCTCGGCCATGCCCATCGGCGCGCCCGGGTGGCCCGAGTTGGCCTGCTGGACGGCGTCCATCGCCAGCGCGCGGATCGCATTGGCCATCAGGGGAGTGTCTTGTTTCTTGGTGGTGGCCATGCGCTGCGCCGCGAGGGCGTTGAAAGTGGTTCGGCGGGGCGGAAGCGAACGATTTTAGCGGCCACGACGGGCGTGCCGGGCGCTCACACGCGGCCGGGCCAACACCACCGGTCTTGATCTTTCGCAAGGTGCGAGGCGTGTGCCAGCCTCAGGCTTGATGCACTGCCAACACCACGAACCCCTCGGGACCGACCATGCGCCACCTTGCCCTCGACGTGATCCACGATGAACACCAGGCCCTGGCCGCGATGCTGCGCTCGATGAGCCTGCTGGTCGCGCAAGCCCACCGCGAGGGCCACGCGCCCGATTTCGCGGTGCTGCGGGCGATGCTGTTCTACGTCGACGAGTTTCCCGAGCGGCTGCACCACCCGAAAGAAAGCGAGTTGCTGTTTCCGCTGGTGCGCGCGCGCTGCCCCGGGCTGGGCGCCACGCTGGACCGGCTGGACGTCGACCACGGCCGCGGCGAAGCGGCGATCCGCGAGCTCGAGCATGCGCTGCTGGCCTACGAGGTGCTGGGCGACGGCCGGCGGCCCGCCTTCGTCGAGGCGATGGAGCGCTACATCGACGGCTACCTGACCCACATGGGCGCCGAAGAACGCGAAGTGCTGCCGGCCGCCATCAAGCACCTGACCGCCGACGACTGGGCGCAGCTGGACGCGGCCTTCGCCGCCAACCGCGACCCGCTGACCGGCCGCCACGAGGCCGACGACACCTTCCGGCCGCTGTTCAGCAAGATCCTGATGTCGGCGCCGGCGCCGGTCGGGCTGGGCTGACCGGCCCGGCGGGGTCGGCGGGCCCTACACTGCCGGCCCGATGAGTCCCGTCCCGCCGTTTGCCCCGTTGAAGGCGTTGGTGCTGGCCGCCGGCCGCGGCGAACGAATGCGTCCGCTGACCGACCACACCCCCAAGCCGCTGCTGCCGGTGGGCGGCCGGCCGATGATCGAATGGCACCTGCTGGCGCTGGCTGCGGCCGGTGTGCGCGAGGTGGTGATCAACACCGCCTGGCTGGAAGACCAGTTCCCGGCCACGCTGGGCGACGGCAGCCGTTTCGGCCTGACGCTGCACTATTCGATGGAGGGCCGCGACCACGGCGGCGCGCTGGAAACCGCCGGCGGCATCGCCAAGGCCCTGCCGCTGCTGGGCGACTGCTTCTGGCTGGTGTCGGCCGACATCGTGGCACCCGGTTTCCGCTTCGATGCTGCCGCTGCCCAGCGCTTTGCGGCCGGTCGCGACGACGCTCACCTCTGGTTGGTGCCCAACCCGGATTTCCACCGTGCCGGTGACTTCGATCTGGGCGACGGTGGCCGTCTGCGGCGTCCGCCCGCCGGCCAGCCCCGGCCCTGGACCTATGCCAACCTGGCGTTGGTGCGGCGCTCGCTGGTCGACGGCGTGCGCCCCGGCGCACGCGCCGCGCTGGGGCCGCTGTTGTTTGCCAGCGCCGATGCCGGCCGGCTGGGCGGCGAAGTGCTGCGCGGGCACTGGCACAACGTCGGCACGCCCGCGCAGCTGGCCGCGGCGCGCCTGGACTCGGCCGGCCCTGCCGCGGCGGGTGCCGATCCCGACCGCGCTGCTTGAATGCCGCCCGATGCGCTATCGTTTCAAGCCTTGCCAGCCACCGGCTGATCGACGGTGATCAAAGCTTCCAGTTGTCCGCCGCGTCCCTTTATCCACCGTCCGTGGCCGATTGCCGGCGTCCCGATGGCGCGACAGCCTGCGCGCAGGGGCGTGCTGGCTTGGCGCTGTGTGGCGGGGCTGGCCGCCCTGGCCGCTGTCGCCATGCAAGCAGCCTGGGCGCGCCCGGCCGCGGCCAAGCCGACCGCTGCCGCGGCTTCAGCGGCTTTGACTGCCCCCGCGCCGTCGAATTCGCCCGGCGCACGGTTCGGTTTCTACGGCCTCAGCCCGGCGCAGGCCGGCCAGGCGCTGGCGCAGGCTGAAATCGCGCTGGGCCAGCCCTTGCAAGTGGAGACCGCCGCGGCCAAGCCGCTCAAGGCCGTGGCCGCTGGCGCCGCCGCGCCCGGTTGTCATTACCGCAGCACCGTCCGGCAACCCGGCGTGCGTTATGCGATGGCCGGCGACTTGATCACCCGCATCGAGACCCGTGACCCGCGCTACGCCACGGTCAGCGGCGTGCACGTGGGCGACAGCCTGGCACGGGCGCAGCAGGCCTACGGCAAGCGGCTGGTGTCGGGTCCGCACCCGTACTTCGACCAAGGCCGGATGCTGTCGGTTTATTCGCCCGACCGCCGATTTGCGCTGGTGATGGAGACCAACGACGCCGGCCGCATCATCACGCTGCGCGGCGGCCGCCTGCCCGAGGTCGGCTGGCTGGAAGGCTGCTCATGAGCAGTCCGTCCGGCTACCCGAAGGGCTCATGCACCGCCACGCTGCAAATGCCGCAGTGCGCGGCACAAAGGTAACCCAGTGACCTTGCCCACCGCCCCTTTCCTGCCGCTCTGGCGCATCGCCGTCATCGGCGCCGGTCCGGCCGGGTTGGCCCTGGCCTTGCTGGCCGCCCAGCGGCTGCCGCGGGCCGAGATCAGCCTGTTCGATGCCCGGCCTGCCGACCAGGACGTGTCGGCCGACCCGCGCACGCTGGCGCTGGCGCTGGGCAGTGTGCAGTTGTTGCAGCGGCTGGGCGCCTGGCCCGCCGCGGATGTGCAGGCCATCACCGAGGTGTTGGTCTCGCAGGCACCGCCCACCCTGCGCCTGCGCGGCGTGGCCGATGCGGTGCACCTGCGCGCCGTCGACGAGGCCGTGCCCATGCTGGGCGCCGTGCTGGCCTACGGCACGCTGGTGGCGGGCTTGCAGCGCGCCTGGCAGGCGGCTGAAGCGCTGTCGCCGCAGCGCCTGCACAGCCGCTTCGGGCGGCCGGTGGTCGATGTGCGCAACCTGCCCGCTGGGGGCGTGGAGGTGGACGCCGGCATCGCCGAACGCTTCGACCTGGCGGTGGTCGCCGAAGGCGGCGTGTTTGCCGATCAGGTGCGACGGGCAGCCGGGTCGGCGACCGGCCGCTCCCGCGGCGACCCTGCGGCCTCGGATGACCTGCCGCGCAGCGGCAGGTTCGGCGGCACCATCAGCCACGACTACCGACAGACCGCCTGGGTCGGCACCGCCATGCTGGCCGGCGCCACGCCCGGCCTGGCAGTCGAGCGCTTCACCCGCGACGGCCCGCTGGCGCTGCTGCCGCTGCCCGCAACGGCCGACGGCTGCACCCGCGCGGCACTGGTGTGGTGCGTGCCCAGCGACGACGACCCGGTGGCGCCGCTCAGTGATGCCCAGCGCATCGCCGTGCTGAACACGCTGCTTCCCGCGGCCGCCGGCCAGGTGGTGGGCTTGTCGCCGCTGAAGCACTTTGCGCTGGGGCTGAACGCCGAGCGCAGCCTGGTCGACGGTGCCACCGTGCGCATCGGCAATGCCGCGCAGACGCTGCACCCGGTGGCCGGCCAGGGCCTGAACCTGGGGCTGCGCGACGCGGCATCGCTGGTGCAGGCCCTGCGCAGCGCCGCGCCCGCCGACCTGGGGCCGTTGCTGCGCCGGCTGGAATGGGCCCGTGGCCCCGATCGCTGGGCGATGATCGCCGCCACCGATTTCCTCGCCCGCAGCTTCACCTGGCGCTGGCCGGGCCTGCCGGCGGCGCGCGGGCTGGGGCTGGCGTTGTTGCAGGCGGTTCCGCCGCTGAAGACGGCCCTGGCCCGCCAGATGATGTTCGGCAGGCGCTGACAGGCCTGCTGCCCAGGCCGATCTCAGGCCGATCTCAGGCCGATCTCAGGCCCGCCGGGATCGTGGGCCGTCAGGCGTCGCCGTGGCGCCGCCGGTAGATGGTGTTGCGGCTGATGCCGAGTTGCCGCGCCGTGGCGGCCACGTTGCCGTCCAGTGCCGCCAGCGTGCGCTCGATCGCCTGGCGTTCCAGGTCGCGCATGCGTGCAGGGGGTGCAGGGGGTGCAAGGGGTGCAGGGGCTGCAGGGGGTTCGGGCAGAGGGCAACTGGCGGCTTCGGTGGCGGCCATCGCCGGGTTGGCGGTTGGCGCAGCCGAGGCGGCTCGGCCAGCGGGCGCATCGGCATCGGCATGGCCGGGCTCGCCTTCGAAGCGTGCCATCACCTGCAGGCCGGTGCGGGTGCTCAACTCCACCAGGTCGGCCCGCAGGTGGGCGGTGCGTGCAAACAGGCCCTGCAGGCGGCGGTCGAACCAATCGCCGAAGGCGCTGCCCATCAGCGCCGCGCGCGGCTGGCACAGCAGCCGCGCGGCGGCGCGGTTGGCGCCGCAGACGGTGCCGGTCTCGTCGACCTGCAGCAGGCCCTCCATCGGCGTGCCGATCAGTTCGGCGCGCGGATGAAAGTGCACCAGCAAGCGGTCGCGACTGGCCTGGAACAAGCGGTTCTCGATCGCCGCGGCGGCATCCACCACCAGGTTGAAGACGTCGAATGCCGGCACGTTGTCGTAGGCGGTGATGTCCAGCGCGCCCAGGCGCTCGCCCGCCGGGTTGTCGATCGGCGCGGCGACACAGAAGAACGGCCGCACGTTGGAGAAGAAGTGGGCGTCGCGGCCGACCAGGTAGGGCACGCCCTCGGCCAGCGAGATCGCCGGTGCGGTGGTGCCGACGCAGCGCTCGGCCACGTTGATGCCCTTGCGGCTGGCCATCAGCAGGGTGGCCGGCGTGGCCGATTCCTGGCACAGCCGGTCGACCACCACGCCCCGCGCGTTGAACAGCAGCACTGCGCAACCGGTGCCGCGCAGCGCTTGCGCCAGGCGCTCGGTCTCGGGCCGCGCGCGTTGCACCAACTCGCCATGGCGGTCGTCCAGTTCGGCCAGCATCGAGCGCGACACCAGTTCGAAGTGGATGCGCTCGCCCTCGCGCATGCCGGCGTCGCGACAGCGCTGCCAGGAGCGCAGCAGCGGCGACTCGTTGTCGCGCGGCTGCAGCCAGGGCGTCACCCGGTAGTGGCCGCGCACGGTCTGCAGCCGGGCCTGGAAGTCGCTGGGGCTGTTCATCATCGTTCCTGTGCGGGGTGGCACCGGTGTTGCACGATGCAACAACCCGCCTGCCGGTACCGGCCATGCGGGCGCCGACACGCACTGTAGGGAGCCTGCAGGTCGCTGGCGAACTAGGGAAAGCCCGCGAGCCGTGGACTTCGGTCTGCGCAGGCCGCACCATGCAACGAGTGGGAAAAAATTCCCGACCACCGCGGCTGCAGGCCGCGCCCCAACAGGAGACAAGACATGCAGATGACCCGATGGCTGGCCGCAGGCGCGGCCCTGATGACGCTGGCCGCCCCGCCGGCCCTGGCGCAGTCCGACGCCGCGTTGAAGGCCGACACCACCACCCCTGGTGACATCCTGACCCATGGCATGGGCTACAACAACCAGCGCTACAGCACCCTCAAGCAGATCAACACCAAGACGGTGGGCAAGCTGGTGCCGAAGTGGAGCTACAGCCTGAACAACCCGCAGAGCCACGAGTCGCAGCCGATCATTCACGACGGGGTGATGTATGTCACCACCCACAACGCGACGATGGCGATCAATCCGCTGACCGGCAAGCAGATCTGGAAGTCCGACGTCGAGCTGCCGCAGGACGTCTTCAAGTACGCCTGCTGCGGCATCCTGAACCGTGGCGTGGCCATCTACGACGGCAAGATCTTCCGCGCCACGCTCGACGCCCACGTGGTTGCGCTCGACGCCAAGACCGGCAAGCAATTGTGGAAGAGCAAGGCCGCCGACTACCAGGACGGCCAGGCCATGACCAGCGCGCCGCTGATCGCGGGCGGCGTGGTGATGACCGGCATCGCCGGCGGTGAATACGGCACCCGCGGTTTCGTCGACGGCTGGGATCCGCAGACCGGCAAGAAGCTGTGGCGCTTCTACACCACCGCCGCACCGGGCGACAAGGGTGGCGACACCTGGCCCGGCGACACCGCCAGCAAGGGTGGTGCGCCGACCTGGCTGACCGGTGTCTACGACCCCGAGCTCGACCTGGTCTACTGGGGCACCGGCAACGCCGGCCCGTGGAACCCGCAGGTGCGCCTGGGCGACAACCTGTACGTCTGTTCGGTGATCGCCTTCCGGCCCAAGACCGGCGAGATGGTCTGGCACTACCAGTTCAGCCCGAACGACCCCTACGACTACGACGCCACCGAGGTCGGCATGCTGGTCGACATCAAGATCGACGGCAAGCCCCGCAAGGTGTTGGCGCAGGCCAACCGCAACGGCTTCTTCTACGTGCTCGACCGCGCCAACGGCAAGCTGCTGGCCGCCAACCCCTACGTCAAGGTCAACTGGGCCGACAAGATCGACCTGGCCACCGGCCGGCCGGTGGAAAGCGAAGTCACCAAGAAGATCCGCGCCGGCGGCGACGAAGTGGTCTGGCCATCGGTGCTGGGCGGCAAGAACTGGCAGCCGATGTCCTGGAACCCGGCCACCGGACTGGCCTACGCCAACACGTTGAACATCAGCTGGCCCTACCAGATCGTCAAGCCCGAGTACAAGCGCGGCGAGTGGTACCTGGGCATCAACTTTCGCGGCGTGACGATGCCCAAGGACCAGCCGCACGGCTACCTGAGCGCCATCGACCCGATGACCGGCAAGAGCAAGTGGCAGCTGGCCTGGCCCGGCCAGCCCAGCATGGCGGGCACCTTGTCCACCGCTGGCGGGCTGGTATTCACCGGCGCGGCCACGGGTGAGTTCATGGCGGTGGATGCCAACAACGGCAAAAAGCTGTGGGAGTTTCAGACCGGCAGCGGCATCATCGGCCTGCCCGTCACCTGGGAGCACCAGGGCAAGCAGTACGTGACCATTACCGTGGGCGCGGGCGGCGTGTGGGCCCTGCTGGGCGACGAGCGCATGGCCGCCACGCCGGCGGGCGGGTCTGTGTGGACTTTCGCTATTAAGTGACTCCCCCCGTAGCGACTCCGTCGCTCCCCCCAGGGGGCCGAGCCCGGACAAGCAAGGTCCAGTGGATCTTGCTTGCCTGGCGAGGAGCCGGGCTGCAAAGCCCGGCGCGGCCTGCAAGGCACGCCAGCGGCCCGGCAGAGCCGGTTCCGCGGCGTTTGCTTGATGGCGCGCTCCGATGTTCCGTGCCGACCTCAAGGCAACTGCTTGAGCGTGCGCTGCGCCTGGGCGGGCTGCTGCTGTGCCTGCCGGTGGTGACGCTGGCGCAGGCCACCGGGGCGCGGTTCGAGGCCGGGCAGATCGAGCAGGGGCGGGCGCAGTTTCACCGCACCTGCGCGCAGTGCCACGGCCGCAACATGGTCAATTCCGGCACGACCGTGTATGACCTGCGCAAGTTTCCGGTCGACGATGCGGCCCGCTTTCAGCACAGCGTGAGCAACGGCAAGGGCAACATGCCCTCGTTCAAAGACGCGCTGACGGCCGAGC
>JBBQVF010000061.1:0-25610 GCA_038211805.1 Burkholderiales bacterium
GCGCGACGAACTCGTAGACGTAGGTCTTGCCAGGCGGAATTCCCGGCTGGTTCAGCCCCGTCACCCCGTCCATGCCGTTCGGCAGGCGTTGACCGTGCCAGTGGATGCTGGTCAGTTCGCCGAGCTTGTTGGTGACGAAGATGCGCACGCGGTCGCCTTCCACCACCTCGATCGTCGGCCCCGGGCTCTGGCCGTTGTAGCCCCACAGGTGGGCCTTGAAGCCGGGCGCCATCTCGCGCACCACCGGCTCGGCCACCAGGTGGAACTCCTTGACGCCGTTGTTCATGCGCCAGGGCAGCGTCCAGCCATTGAGCGTGACCACCGGGTTGTAGGGCCGACCGGTGGCGGGCACCAGCGGGGGCATCGTGTCGGGCCGGGTCTGGATCACCGGCTCGGGCAGCGCTGCCATCGCGACCTTGCTGACCGTGGCCACGCTGGCCGCAGCGGCTACCGCCGAGGTTGCAGCGGCAACCGCCGATGCCGCACCGGCCCGGCCCAGAAAATTGCGTCGGGAAACCATGGATGTCCTTTGGGTTCAGTGGCCGGCGCCGCCGGCATCGGCCGGGGCACCGGCCTTGGGCGACAGCGCGCTGGCCGCGGCAGGGCCGGGCTTGCCGACCATCGCCATGTCCAGATCGGCCTGCGCCAGCCAGAAGTCGCGCAGCGCGTCGATCGCGCCGTTGACGCTGGCGATCTGCAGCCGGGCGTCGGCCAGCAGTTCGAACACGCCGATCAGCATGCCGTTGTAGCGCAGCACGTTTTCTTCGGCGATGCGCTGGCGCAGCGGCACGATCTCGTCGCGCTGGTGGCGGGCGATGTCCCAGGCCGAGCGGTAGGCGCCGTAACTTTCACGCACCTCCGACCGCGCGTCGATCGCGGTCTGCGCGGCCCGTTCGACCGACTGCAGGTAGAGGCTTTGTGCCTGCGCCACCCGCGACGTGCCCCAGTCGAACAAGGGCAGCTCGAAGCCGATTTCCCAGCCGCGCTGGGTCGGCTCCTCGTTGGATCGGCTGTCGGCCAGCCCCAGCTCCAGCAGGTTGACGACGCGCGTGACCCGGGTCAGACCCAGGCTCTTTGCAGTCTGCTCGGTGGCCAGGCGCGCGCCCTGCACGTCCAGCCGCTGGGCCAGCGCCACGCGCTCGACATCGGGCAGGTCTTGCGGGCGGGCGGGCAGGTCGGGCAGGCGTGGCGGCAGTTGAAACGCGGCTTGCGCGCCCCACAGGCCCAGCAGGCGGGTCAGCCGCTCGCGTGTGGCCTGCTTGGCCTGCCGGGCGCGGGCTGCGTTGAGCGCAGCATCGGCATAGAACGATTGCTCGCGGGCCTGCTGCAGCTTGTTGAAGTTGCCCACCTGCGCCATGCGGCGGGCCAGCTCGGCGCTGGCCTCTGCCGCCTGCATCACCTGGTCGCTGTAGCGCACCGATTCCTCGGCGGCCACCGCCAGCACCCAGGCCTTGCGGGTGTCGGCGGCCAGCGACAACACCGCCAGCGCGGCCATGCCCTGGGCCTGGGCGAAGCGCTTGCCCGCCACGTCCTGCAGCAGCGGCATCGCCAGCAGGCGCGCCAGGTTGAAGTGCAGGCCGCGCTCCAGCTCGACCTCGTCACCCCGGGTCATGCGGGCAAAGCTGAAGCCCGGGTTCGGCAGGGTACCGGCTTGCACCAGGTCGGCCTCGCTGATGCCCAGCTCGAAGAATGACGCCTGCAGGCCGCGGTTGTTGAACAACGCCAATTGCACCGCGGCGTCCATCGTCAGCGGCTGGGCCAGCAGCGCGGCGACGCGTTGATCGATCAGCGCACGGTCGGGGTCGGTGCGCGTCCATCGAACCTCTTTGTCCAGGCGCGTGCGGGCGGCCTGCTCGACCGTGCTGAAGCCGCCATCGGGGCTGAATGAGGCGCAGCCGCTCAGCGCCACCACCCAGCCCGCAGCCAGCCAGCGCAGGCCTCGGCCATCACGCGGTCGGCCACCGCGGTTTTGAACGGGTTTGGCGATCGGTGTCATGCCGGGCGCCCTCACGGTTTGCCATGGCCGTGGTGCATCGCCGGGCTGCGCGACGAGGCATCGGCTGCGGCGGGCGCTGCGGGTGGGGGCGCGGCTGCGGCTGCGGCTGCGGCTGCGGCTGCGGTCCCCGGCGCCGCGGCTGCGGGCGTGGCCGTTGTCGCGGGTGCCGCCGCTTCGCGCGCATAGGTCCGCCAGCCACCGATGCGGGCAACGATCTGGTTGGCCTCGATCCAGCCCCCGGCCGTCCAGTCGGGCACCACTCGGTAAGCCGCGAAGGCCGACAGGTGTGCCAACGGCGGCACATCGGCCTGGGGATTCATCGGGTCGGCGCGGCCAGGTTTGGCGTCTGCCCGGGCCTGGGTCTGGGTCTGGGCCTGGGCCTGGGTCTGAGCCTGGGTCTGGGTCTGGGTCTGGGTCTGGGTCTGGGTCTGGGCCTGAGCCTGGGCCTGGGCCTGCGTTGCCGACACGGCCAGCAGCGCAGTGGCCAGCAGGCAACGCTGGGGTATTGAAAAGGTCATGGTGGGTCCTTGCTTGGACATGTCGATCGATCGCTCGCGACGGCTCGGAGAGCCGCAGGCGGCACGGCGGACAAGCGCGCCGGAGTGGCTGGCCTGCCCTGCCATGACCCGGCCCGACAAGGGCTCGGGAAGAGGCTGGCGGCAGCCGCTCAGGCGCAGCCGGATCGGGGCGGCCGGTCGAGGCCCGCAGGCACGAAGGAATCGACTGCCAGCCGCGGCAACGATGGGGCCGTCGAGGTGGCCGTCAGCGCGTCCAGCGGCGAGGTCCAGGTGGGCAGTCCCACGGCGGTACAACAAGCCGCGCAGGCACTGCAATGGTGATCGCCGTCGGCCGCATGGGCCGCGACGGGTGCGGCGGCGGCCGGGCTTGAGAAGTCGGTACCCGGGTCCTGAGCATGACCATGACCATGGCCATGGCCGTGATCATGACCCGTGACGCCGTGCGGCTGAACCGGCACGTCGCTGAACTGCACCGCCTCGGCAGTCGACCGGTGCTCGCTCTGCTGCGCTGCCTTGGCGCAATGCTGCATGGCTGTACCCGCCAGGCCCTGCAGGGGCAGCGCCAGCACCATCAGCCAAACGAACAAGGAGCGCAGCAACGACCGCATGCTCAAACTGTAGCCGAACCAAGCCAGGTCGGGCCGAGGCCGGGTTGGGCCATGGCCGCAGGCGGGGCCATTCGAAGACGGTCACCAAGGGACATGGGCAACGGCAACTCAGCCCAAAACCGACCCAGGCGCCGCTGACAGCATGGCTGGCGGCTGCAACAGTTCAGCACCCAGGTGACCGACCTTCACGTAGATCAGCGCGCCCTCGCCCGCCGTGTACGGTGTGTGCCGGCTGTGGCGCGGGCTGCGCAACCAGGTGCCGGCGGGGTACGCGCCGAGCTCGTCGCGAAACAGGCCTTCCAGCACCAGGATTTCTTCGCCCCCCGGGTGGCTGTGGCCGTTGAAGCGGGTGTCGGGCGCCCAGCGCACCAGCGCCGTGCTGATGCCCTCGAAATCGTGCAGTGGCATCACCGACAGGCCGGGAACCAGCCCGGGCCGCCACGCCGCTTGCCGGGTGTCGATGCACACCGCCTCGCGGTCGTCTGCGGCAAATTGCCAGAGCTTGACGAACAAGGTGCACCCGTCGCGAGAGAACGGCGCGTGCGCGCTGCCCGGCGGGTTGCGCACATAGGTGCCCGCCGGGTAGTCGCCCCGCTCATCCGAAAAGGTGCCCGACAGCACCAGAAACTCTTCGCCACCGCCGTGCAGGTGGCGGTCGAAGTGCGAACCAGCGTCGTAGCGCACCAGGCTGGTGGCCCGCGCCACCTCGCCGCCCACGCGGTCGAGCAGGCGGCGGTGCACACCGGCCAGCGGCGTGGCTACCCAGTCATCGGCTTGGGCTGCCGCTACCACAGTCCGCTGGTTGAAGTCGGCGTTGACCAGGGTGGGGTTCATGAACGGGCTCTTTCTGCAAAGGCGGTGTGTGCAAACGGACTGTCTGAGCGCAAGCGTAGCGCTCAGGCCGACCGATCGTGGGCCGCCTGTCGGCTTGACCGTGAGAAGCAGCGGGTTGCCGACGGGTCGAAGATCTGTTCAACGCCGAACAGTTTGCGCAATTTAATTCGCCGGCGTACTATCCGTGGCAACGAGAACTTCGCCATGACCGCCCTTCGCCAACCCGCCCCTCCAGTCGTCAACCTGCAGTCCGCCGCTGCGGCCGAGGCGGCCTTGCGCACCTTCTGGCGCCTGGCCGACGCCTGGCAGCTGAGCCCCACCGAACAGCAGACCCTGCTCGGCGTGGGCCGAACGACGCTCTACCAGTGGAAGCAGGGCAAGGTGGGCCCGCTCGACCGCCATGTGCTGGAGCGCCTGTCCTACCTGTTCGGCATCCATGCCGCCTTGCAAGTGCTGCTGCCGGTGCCGGAGCGTGCCAACCAGTGGGTGCGCAGGCCCAATGCCGCGCCCTTTCTGGGCGGCGCATCGGCACTCGACCGCATGCTGGGCGGCCAGGTGGCCGACCTGTTCGTCGTGCGTCAGTACCTGGACGCCCAGCGCGGTGGCAAGTCTTGATGGCTGATGGCTGGTCCGGGCCGCCGATCTGAGGGCGCCGAACTGATGCTGCTGTCACCCGAAGACCTGCCGGTCAGCGCACTGGCCTGGACGCCCTGCCACCGGCTGATCGCCAGCCGCTACCCCACCGTCGGCCTCTACGACGAGATCGCCCGCCCGGAAGACCTGGACGTGGTGTTTGCGATCGAGGCGCTGACCAACCCCCGCGTGCGGCAGGATCTGGGTGCGCTGAGCCTGGTGCCGCCGGCCGACCGCGTCAGCGGCCCGGGCGCCACGCTGGTCATGGCCGCGTTCACCCACCTCAACCCCGAAGGCTCGCGTTTCAGCGATGGCAGTTATGGCGTGTATTACGCCGCCGACACGCTGAACACCGCGGTCGCTGAAGTCAGCCACCACCGCGCGCGTTTCCTGGTCCGCACTGCCGAGCCCGAGATCGATGTCGACCTGCGTTGGATCCAGGCCGACCTGTGCCAGCCGGCGCACGACCTGCGCGCCGCCGCCTGGCCGACCACAGCAACCGGCGCCGGCACGTCTGCCCAGCGGTCCGCCAGCCTGTCCGCGATCTACCACCCCGAGCACTATGCCGCCGGCCAGGCCCTTGGCCGGGCGCTGCGCGCTGCCGGCAGCCCTGCCCTGGCCTACGACAGCGTGCGCCTGGCCGGCGGCCAGTGCGTGGCGGTGTTCGTGCCGCGGGCGCTGGCCAACGCGCGGCCAGCCGGTCACCTCAGCCTGCATTGGGACGGCCAGCGCATCTCGCACTGGTTCGAGAAGAGTGAGCCGCACCCGATCGGACCGCGGGCTTGGGGTTGATGCCCGCCTTGACACGAGCGCCGATCGAAGCGCCGATGCGAGCCCCGATGCGGGCGCCGATTCAAACGCACCGCCCGGCAAGCCGGGCGGCGCCGCCCGGGGTCCCCGGCTTTCTACAATCCCACCCGTGTCGCCGATGCCGCATGACCGGCCCACCCCGCCACCGGCCAGCCTGGCAGCACCGCACCCTGGAAGCCCCGACGATGAAGCCTTGCCCCTCGATCACCGCGCAGCGGCCCGCCACCGCACGGGTGGTGCCCGCATGAAGCTCGCCAGCCGCCTGGCCCACATCGAGCCGTTCTATGTGATGGAGTGCGCCAAGGCGGCGCAGCGCATCGCTGCCAGCCCGGCCTGCGACCCGGCCCAGGGCGGCGAGCGGATGATCTTTTTGAACATCGGCGAGCCCGACTTCACCGCGCCGCCGCTGGTGCAGGAGGCCGCCGAGCGCGCCATCCGCGACGGCCGCACCCAGTACACCGAGGCGCTGGGCCTGCCCGCATTGCGCGAGGCGCTGAGCGGCTGGTACGCCCAGCGCTTCGGGCTCGACATCCCGGCGCGTCGCATCATGGTCACCGCCGGTGCATCGGCGGCGCTGCAGCTGGCCTGCCTGGCGCTGTTCGAGGCCGGCGACGAGGTGCTGATGCCCGACCCCAGCTACCCCTGCAACCGGCACTTCGTGGCCGCCGCCGATGCGGTCGCCAAGCTGCTGCCCACCACCGCCGAGCAGCGCTTCCAGCTCGATGCGGCCGCGGTGGCGCAGGCCTGGGCGCCGGCCAC
This sequence comes from Burkholderiales bacterium, assembly GCA_038211805.1. Classification (GTDB taxonomy): domain Bacteria; phylum Pseudomonadota; class Gammaproteobacteria; order Burkholderiales; family Burkholderiaceae_C; genus Pseudaquabacterium. The sequence continues at coordinate 6,159 of JBBQVF010000061.1, forward strand.
CCGCGGCGTGCTGCTGGCGTCGCCGTCCAACCCCACCGGCACCTCCATCCACCCCGACGAATTGCGCCGCATCGACGCCATCGTGCGCGGCCACGGTGGCGTCACGGTGATCGACGAGATCTACCTCGGCCTGAGCTACGACGAGGCCTTCGGTCACAGCGCCTTGCAGCTGGGTGAACACATCGTCTCGGTCAACAGCTTCAGCAAGTACTTCAACATGACCGGCTGGCGCCTGGGCTGGCTGGTGCTGCCCGACGAACTGGTGGCACCGATGGAGCGGCTGGCGCAGAACCTGTTCATCTGCGCGTCCACCATCGCCCAGCATGCGGCGCTGGCCTGCTTCCATCCCGAGTCGATCGCCGAATACGAACGCCGCCGCAGCGAGTTTCGCGCCCGGCGCGACCTGGTGGTGCCCGCACTGGGCCGGCTGGGCCTGCCGGTGCCGGTGATGCCCGACGGCGCGTTCTACGCCTACGCCGATTGCAGCGCCCACAGCGCCGACAGCTGGACCTTCGCCTTCGACCTGATGGACCGTGCCCATGTGGCGCTGACGCCGGGCCGCGATTTCGGCCGCCACCGGCCCGAGCGCTGGCTGCGGCTGTCCTTTGCGAGCCGGCGCGACCGGCTGGAAGAGGCGCTGCACCGGCTGCAGCGCGTGCTGGCATGACGGCCACGCAGGATCAGCCCATTGATCCCGATCAGCCCGGTCAGCCCGGTCAGACCGGTCAGCCGGATCTATCCGATCAGCCAGACCAACCCGGCGCCGCCTTCGGACACCCGGTGCGGGTCTACTGGGAAGACACCGATGCTGGCGGCGTCGTCTTCTACGCCAATTACCTGAAGTTCTTCGAGCGGGCCCGCACCGAGTGGCTGCGCGGGCTGGGCATCGGCCAGCAGCAATTGCGTGACGACACCGGCGTGGTCTTCATCGTCACCGACACGGCGCTGCGTTACCGCGCGCCCGCCCGTCTGGACGACTTGTTGTGGATCACGGTGTTGCCCGCCACCACCGGACGCGCGTCGATGACATTGCAGCAACAAGCCTGGCGCCACAATGGCGGCGAAGCGTCGTCGTTGTTGTGCGAAGGCACGATCCGCATCGGCTGCGTCGATGCAGCCAGCTTCCGCCCCTGCCGATTCCCTTCCCAGCTCACCAAAGCCTTGTCATGACGCCCCCACGCTCACTTCGTTCGCTGCCCACCGCGGGGGCTGAGCCCGCGCCGAGTGAGCGCCTGCGCGCTCGCGAGTGGCTGTCGAAGGCCATCCGGCCTGCTGGCCGGATGGCCCTCTGCCGCCTTGGGGCGGCCCGGCGTCGGCAAGCCCCATGAACCAGGACTTCTCGATCATCACGCTGGTGCTGGGCGCGAGCCTGGTGGTGCAACTGGTGATCGCCGGGCTGATGGTCATCTCGCTGGCCAGCTGGACGGTGATCTTCGGCAAGGTGTTCAGCTTGCGCGGGCTGCGACAGGGCAATGAGGATTTCGAGCGCGAGTTCTGGTCGGGCAAGAACCTCAATGACCTGTACAGCACGGCCACCGGCAAGACCGACAACTCGCCGATGGAACGCCTGTTCGCCAGCGGCATGCGCGAGTTCCTGAAGCTGCGCGAGCGCCGGCAAGAATCCAGCGCGCAACTTGACGGTGCCCGCCGCGCGATGCGCGCCAGCCTGCAGCGCGAGCTCGACGTGATAGAGGGCAACGTCGGCTTCCTGGCCAGCGTCGGCTCGGTCAGCCCCTACGTCGGCCTGTTCGGCACGGTCTGGGGAATCATGCACGCCTTCGTCGGCCTGGCGAACGTGCAGCAGGTGTCGCTGGCCACCGTGGCGCCGGGCATCGCCGAGGCGCTGGTGGCCACTGCCATCGGCCTGTTCGCCGCCATTCCCGCGGTGGTGGCCTACAACCGCTTCGCCCGCGACATCGACCGCATCGCGATCCAGCTGGAGAGCTTCATCGAGGAGTTCTCCAACATCCTGCAGCGCAACGCCGGCCAACCGCCTGCCGTCACCGGCACGCGCTGAAGGACCCCGCCATGCCTGCCGTTGCATCCCGAGGAGGCCGACGTGGCCGCCGCGCCATCGCCGAGATGAACATGGTGCCGTTCATCGACGTGATGCTGGTGCTGCTGATCATCTTCATGGTCAGCGCACCCTTGATCACCATCGGCACGGTCGACCTGCCCAGCGTGGGCAAGGCCGCGCAGCGGCCGACCAGCGTGGTCGAGGTGATCGTCGGCGTCGACGAGAAGATCAAGCTGCGGCTGGACAACGGCGACCCGCAGCCCACCAGCCTGCTCAAGCTGAACGCTGCCGTGAAGGCGCTGCAGGCCGGCAACCCGCTGGTGCCGGTGGTCATCTTGGCCGACAAGGCGGTGAAGTACGAGGCCGTGGTGCGGGTGATGGACACGCTGCAGAAGAGCGGCGTGCAGCGCGTCGGCCTGTCGGTCAAGCAAGGCGGGTGACGAGACCTTCGATGGCGGCAATGGGCCACGACGCGCTGCTGCCCCGCGACGACAGCCGGATCGGCCTGGGTGCGGCGCTGGCTCTGCTGGCGCATGCGGGGCTGGTGGGTGCGCTGGCGCTGGGCCTGAACTGGCGGCTGCCCACGCCGGTGGTCGCCAGCAGCGCCGAACTGTGGTCGGCCGTGCCGCAGGCGGCCGCGCCTGCACCCCTGGCCGCAGCCAGTCCCGCGCCGGCCCCGCCGCCCATTCAGCCGCCCATCCAGCCGCCCATCCAGCCGCCCGCCCCCGCTCCTGCACCGCCCCAGCGGGCCGCGCCCCCACCCGCGCCGAGCGCGGCCGAGCGCGACGCCGAGATCGCGACCGAGAAAGCTGCCCAGCGCAAGAAGGATCAGCAGTTGCGCGAGGCCGCCGAGCGCGACAAGGCCCGTCAACAGCGCGAGGACGAAGAGACCAAGCGCCTGAAGCTGAAACTGGAAGCCAGGCTGGAAGCCAAACAAGACGCCAAACGCACCGAGGACGCCAAACGCCTGGCCGACGAGCAGGCCGCCGCCCAGCGCAAGAAGGCCGAGCAGGCGCAGAAAGTGAAGGACGAACGGGCCCGCGAAGACAAGCGTCTGAAAGACCTGGCTGAACAGCGTGTGAAGGCTGAACAGGCGGCCGAACAGGCCGCCGAGGCCAAGGCCCAGGAAACCGTGGTGGCCAGGCAGCGCGAGGAGAACCTCAAACGCATGCTGGGCCAAGCCGGTGCCGCCGGCGCCAACACGGGCACCAGCGCCGGCACCAGCACCAGCAACGCCACCGGCCAGGCCCCGCGCGACGCCGCGCCGTCGGTGGGTTATGCCGGCCGCATCAAGGCACGCATCAAGCCCAACATCGTCTTGCCGGCCGAGGTGAGTGGCAACCCGATCGCCGAAGTCGAAGTGAAGATCGCACCCGACGGCAGCATCACCGGTCGACGCATCAACAAGTCCAGCGGCAACCCGGTGTGGGATGAAACCGTGCTGCGCGCCATCGACCGCACTGCCAGCCTGCCGCGCGACACCGACGGACGCGTGCCGCCGACGATGATCCTGGTGTTTCCGCGGCGGGAGTGACGCGACGCGAGTGACGCGACGCGCATGATGCGGTGCCCCGGCCCGGGCGGCCAGCGCTCGACCGGATCAATGGTTTTCGCGGGCGTGGTTGATCGTGTACTTGGGAATCTCGATCGTCAGGTCGGCATCGGCCAGGATCGCCTGGCAACTCAGGCGCGAATCGGGCTGCAGGCCCCAGGCGCGGTCGAGCAGGTCTTCCTCGCCCTCCTCCATCTCGTTGAGCGAGCGAAAGCCCTCGCGCACGATGACGTGGCAGGTGGTGCAGGCACAGCTCATGTCGCAGGCGTGCTCGATCGCGATGCCGTGCTCGAGCAGGGCCTCGCAGACGCTGGTGCCGCGCGGCGCGCTGATCTGGATGCCCTGCGGGCAGAGTTCAGCGTGCGGCAGGATCTTGATGACGGGCATGGCGTGGCGGCCGCGGAGCGGCTGTTAGAGATCGTTCAACTTGCGGCCGGTCAGCGCGGCCTGGATGCCGCGGTTCATGCGCGCGGCGGCAAAGGCTTCGGTGCCCTCGGCCAGGCGCTCGACCGCGCTGTCGATGGCGGCGTGATGGTCTGCGGCGGCGGTGGTGGCCAGGTCGGTCAGCAAGCGCTCGATGTCGGCCTGCTCGGCCGCTGAAAGCAACTCACCATCGGCAGCCAGTGCGGCGCGGGTGGCCAGCGTCATGCGCTCGGCATCGACCCGGCTTTCACGCAGCGAGCGCGCGGCCATGTCGGCGTCGGCACTGGCGAAGCCATCCTGCAGCATGGTGGCGATCTGGTCGTCGGCCAGGCCGTAGCTGGGCTTGACGACCACCGACGCCTCCACGCCCGAGCCCAGTTCCTTGGCCGACACGCTCAGCAAGCCGTCGGCATCGACCTGGAAGGTGACGCGGATGCGCGCCGCACCCGCCACCATCGGCGGAAAGCCGCGCAGCTCGAAGGAACCCAGGCTGCGGTTGTCGGCCACCAGTTCACGCTCGCCCTGCAGCACGTGGATCGCCATCGCGGTCTGGCCGTCCTTGAAGGTGGTGAAGTCTTGCGCCTTGGCAGCGGGAATCGTGGTGTTGCGCTCGATCACCCGCTCGACCAGGCCACCCATGGTCTCCAGCCCCAGCGACAGCGGCGTCACGTCGAGCAGCAGCAGGCCGCCGTCGCTGCCCTCGGGGCTGTTGCCGGCCAGCGCATTGGCCTGGATCGCCGCGCCCACCGCCACCACCTCGTCGGGGTTCAGGTTGGTCAACGGCGCGCGGCCGAACAGCTCGCCCACCGCCGCACGCACCATCGGCATGCGGGTCGAACCACCCACCATCACCACGCCGGCCACGTCGTCCCGCTTGAGCTTGGCGTCGCGCAACACCTTGCGCACCGCCGCCAGCGTGCGGTCGACCAGCGGCTTCACCGCCGCCTCGAACGACGCTCGGCTGATGACCACGGCCACTTCGCCGCCCTGGCCCAGCGTGAACCGCGGCTGCACCTCGGGCGTGTCGCTCAAGGCCTGCTTGGCGGCGCGGGCCGCGGTCAGCACGCGGCGCTTGTCGCCGGCCGACAGCTGCTCCAGCGTCGCTTGACCGGCCTGCCGAAGCATCAGCTGGGCCAGCACCTCGTCGAAATCGTCGCCGCCCAACGCGGCGTCACCACCGGTGGCCACCACCTCGAACACCCCTCGCTGCAAGCGCAGCAGCGAAATGTCGAAGGTGCCGCCACCCAGGTCGTAGACGGCATACAGGCCCTCGCTGGCGTTGTCCAGGCCGTAGGCCACCGCCGCGGCGGTGGGCTCGTTGATCAGGCGCAGCACGTTCAGCCCGGCCAGCTGGGCGGCATCCTTGGTGGCCTGGCGCTGGGCATCGTCGAAATAGGCCGGCACCGTGATCACCGCGCCGAACAGATCGTCGTTGAAGGTGTCCTCGGCGCGAAACCGCAGCGTGGCCAGGATCTCGGCCGACACTTCCACCGGCGTCTTCAGCCCGGCGCGGGTGGCGATGGCGACCATGCCCGGCTGGTCGACAAACCTGTAGGGCAGGCGCTCGCGACCGGCGATGTCGGCCAGCCGACGGCCCATCCAGCGCTTGACGCTGACCAGCGTGTTCTCGGGGTCGTCGGCCTGCGCGGCCAGGGCCTCGGCACCGATCAGGCGACGGTTGTCGTCCAGGTAGCGCACGGCCGACGGCAGGATCACCCGGCCGTCGGCGTCGGGCAGGCATTCGGCCACACCATGGCGCACCGCGGCCACCAGGGAGTGGGTGGTTCCCAGGTCGATGCCCACGGCAATGCGGCGGGCATGCGGGTCAGGCGCCTGGCCGGGTTCGGAAATTTGCAGCAGGGCCATGTCGGTGGTCTTGTTCTGATGGGGCGACGGCGAGGGGGGGTGGGGGGGAGGTCGAGGGAGGTCGGATGCGGTCAGGCGTCCAGCGCTTCGAGGCGGCGCGCGATGTCGTCGCGGAAACGCGCCACGAACATCAGCGCGCGCACCTGCTGCGCAGCGGCGGCGGCGTCGCCCAGGTCGTCCAACGTGTGGCCCAGCCTGCCCAGCAAGGCCTTTTCATCCGCCGCGACTTCGTCGTCCAGCAATTCCACCGCCGCAGTATCGGCGGCGTCGTCCAACGCCTCGCGCCAGGCCATCTGCTGCATCAGGAAGGCGGCCGGCATCGCGGTGTTGTTCTCGGCATCAATGGCCGCGCCGCGCAGCTCGCACAAGTACGCCCCGCGACTGAGCGGATCTTTCAGTCGCTGGTAGGCCTGGTTGACACGCACGGCCCATTGCATCGCGATGCGCTGTGCCGCCGCGCCCTCGCCGACGAAGCGGTCGGGATGCACCTGCGCCTGCAGCGCCCGCCAGCAGTCGTCGAGCGTTGCGCGGTCGATCGCGAACCGCTGACCCAGGCCGAACAGCGTGAAATCGTCGTCGTTGAGCTTCATGCCGGGACAACCGGATAGACCAAGAAAGGCACGGGTGGGTTCATCACGAAGTACACGAGACAAAGGCGCGGGTTGAACACACCGCGCCTTGATGCAAGCCGGTTGCCAGGGCGCTTACACGCGGAAGGATTCTCCGCAACCGCAGCGGTCTTTCTCGCGCGGATTGTGGAATTTGAAACCCTCGTTGAGGCCTTCGCGAACGAAGTCCAACTCGGTGCCGTCGAGGTAAGGCAGGCTCTTCGGGTCGATCAGCACCTTGATGCCGTGGGCCTCGAAGACCACATCCTCGGGCGCCACGTCGTCGGCGTACTCCAGCTTGTAGGCCAGGCCCGAACAACCGGTGGTCTTGACGCCCAGGCGAACGCCCACGCCCTTGCCGCGCTTGCTGATGTAGCGGGACACATGCCGTGCCGCCGCGTCAGACAGGGTGACGGCCATGGTGTCAGTGCGCCTGGGCCTGCGCCGCAGCGGCAGCCGATGCCACGGCCGGTCCACCGTGGCGCGCCTTGTAGTCCTCGACCGCCGCCTTGATGGCGTCCTCGGCCAGGATCGAACAGTGGATCTTCACCGGCGGCAGGGCCAGTTCTTCGGCGATGTTGGTGTTCTTGATCTCCAGCGCCTGGTCGAGTGTCTTGCCCTTGACCCATTCGGTCACCAGCGAACTGCTGGCGATGGCCGACCCGCAGCCGTAGGTCTTGAAGCGCGCGTCCTCGATCAACCCGGTCGCGGGGTTGACCTTGATCTGCAGCTTCATCACGTCGCCGCAGGCCGGGGCGCCGACCATGCCGGTGCCGACTGTGTCGTCACCCTTGTCGAACGCGCCAACGTTGCGGGGGTTTTCGTAGTGGTCAATGACCTTGTCGCTGTATGCCATGTCAATCTCCAGATTTCAAGAAGGGAACCTGCCTCCAACCCCAGCCAGCAGACGCCGTGGAACCGGCTCTGCCGGGCCGCTGGCGTCGCCCCCTTGAGGGGGCTGAGGCCGGACACAAACGGCTTGCCGTTTGTGCCTGCCGAAGGGCCGGGTCTCTGACCCGGTGCGGCCTGCGAGGACGCTGCAGGCGCTACGGGGGTGGGCCATGTCAGTGCGCCGCCCATTGGATGGAACTGATGTCGATGCCGTCGCGGTACATGTCCCACAACGGCGACAGTTCGCGCAGTTTGCCTACGCGGTCCTGCAGCGTGGCCACCGCATAGTCGATCTCGGCCTCGGTGGTGAAGCGGCCGATCGTCATGCGCAGACTGCTGTGCGCCAACTCGTCGCTGCGGCCCAGCGCGCGCAGCACGTAGCTGGGTTCCAGGCTGGCCGAAGTGCAGGCCGAGCCCGATGACACCGCCAGGCCCTTGACGCCCATGATCAGCGACTCGCCCTCAACGTAATTGAACGAGATGTTCAGGTTGTGCGGCACACGGTGCACCATGTCGCCGTTGATGAACACCTGCTCGATGTCGGTCAGGCCACGCACCAGCTTGTTGTGCAGCATGCGGATGCGCTCGCCCTCGCTGGCCATTTCCTCGCCGGCGATGCGGAAGGCCTCGCCCATGCCGACGATCTGGTGGGTGGGCAGCGTACCCGAGCGCATGCCGCGCTCGTGACCGCCGCCGTGCATCTGCGCCTCGATCCGGATGCGCGGCTTGCGCCGCACATACAGCGCGCCGATGCCTTTCGGGCCGTAGGTCTTGTGCGCCGACATGCTCAACAGGTCGACCGGCCACTGGGCCATGTCGATGGCGATCTTGCCGGTGGCCTGCGCCGCGTCGACGTGGAAGACGATGCCGCGCTCGCGGCACAACGCGCCGATGGCGGCGATGTCCTGGATCACGCCGATCTCGTTGTTCACCACCAGCACCGAAGCCAGGATGGTGTCGGGCCGGATCGCCTCCTTGAACCGCTGCAGGTCGACGAGGCCGTTCTCCTGCACGTCGAGGTAGGTGGCCTCGAAGCCCTGGCGCTCCAGTTCGCGCACGCTGTCGAGGGTGGCCTTGTGCTCGGTCTTGAGCGTGATGATGTGCTTGCCGCGGGTCTTGTAGAACTGCGCCGCACCCTTGAGTGCCAGGTTGATCGACTCGGTGGCGCCGCTGGTCCAGACGATCTCGCGCGGATCCGCATTGATCAGGCTGGCCACTTGGGTACGCGACTTCTCGACGATTTCTTCCGCCTCCCAGCCCCAGGCATGGCTGCGGGACGCCGGGTTGCCGAAATGCTCGCGCAGCCAGGGGATCATCGCGTCGACGACACGCGGGTCCACCGGTGTGGTGGAACCGTAGTCAAGGTAGATGGGAAAGTGCGGTGTCATGGTGGTGAGGTCTGAATGTCTAGAAAAGCGCAGTGCTGTGCCAAGCCCGGTCGCTGCGCTATTTGGACATCGCGCTGCCGAGGGCAAAAACCGAATTCGGCGCGGTGATCTTGATCGGCTTGACCACCGGCACGCTGGAGATGGCGCGCTTGATCGGTGTTTCCTCGATCGACACGCCCTTGGCCAGTTGGTCCTCGACCAGTTTCTTCAACGAGATCGAGTCGAGGTACTCGATCATTTTCTGGTTCAAGCTGGTCCACAGGTCGTGCGTCATGCAGCGGCCGGCGTCTTCGCCCATGCAGTTCTCCTTGCCGGCACAGCCGGTGGCGTCGATCGGTTCGTCGACCGCGACGATGATGTCAGCCACGGTGATCAGGTCGCTCTTGCGGCCCAGTGAATAACCGCCGCCCGGGCCCCGGGTCGATTCGACCAGCTCATGGCGGCGCAGCTTGCCGAACAGTTGCTCCAGGTACGACAACGAGATCTGCTGGCGCGCGCTGATGGCCGCCAGCGCCACCGGCCCGTTGTTCGAACGCAGTGCCAAATCGATCATCGCCGTCACCGCGAAACGGCCCTTGGTGGTCAAACGCATCGCAAATCTCCTAAAGGCTCGACAGACGCAAACAGCGCTGGCCAGAGCCACGGCCACACTGCAACCCGGCGGATCGGCTGGGGTGCCAGCCTGTACCCGACTGATGTAGTCAAGTATAGCGGAAGCCCCGATTCCAGGTCGGCCACGGCCAACTGAACTGGATCGACGTGGGCAACCGGCTGCAGATCCGATTCAGCAGGCACCCGCCGCGCTCAGGGCGCAGTCGCCAGCCGGCGCCGAAGGTGGTGCAGCAGGCCGTCGCAGGCCGGCTCGATCAGGTCGAGCGCCCGCTCGAAACCTGCCACGCTGCCGTAATACGGGTCTGGCACCTCGTCGACCGACGCCGCCGGCGCAAACGACAACAACAACTGCAGCCGGGCATGTTCGGCCGCCGGGCAGCGGTCGCGCAGGGTGTCGAGGTTGTCGTGGTCCATCGCCAGCACCAGGTCGAAACGGCTGAAATCGTCGACCACCAGCGGCCGGGACTTCTGGCCATCGAGCGAATAGCCCCTTTGCGCTGCCTGGGCGACCGCACGCGGATCGGGCCGCGAACCCTTGTGGAAGCCATGGGTGCCGGCGGAGTCGACCGCCACTGCCGGCGCCAGGCCGGCCTGTGCCAGCTTGCTGCGCAACACCGCCTCGGCCATCGGCGACCGGCAGAGGTTGCCCATGCAGACCATCAACACCCGCAACCGGGCGGGCTCTTCTCGGCGAAACCAACGCTTGATCATGGCCACCAAGGATAGCGGAGGCGCCAAATCACGGGGTCGACGCGGGCGCTCACCGCGTCATTGGCCGCCGGCAACTTCAGCGTCCGGCCTGCACCGACACCGACACCGGCACCGGCGCCACCACCAGCGGAACCACGTTGCTGTCGTGCCCGGCCCCGCCAAAAGCCTGCTCGCGCAGCAGCGCCAACTGGTCGCGCACCCGTGCCGCTTTCTCGAACTCCAGGTTCCTGGCGTGGTCCAGCATCTGCTTCTCCAGCCCCTTGATGCGCTTGGACAAGTCCTTCTCGCTCAGCAGCTCGACCTCGGCCGCCTCGACCAGGCCGCGCACCTTGCTCTTGTCGTCCTGGGCGTTGATCACGCCGTCGATCAGCTCCTTGACTTCCTTCTTCACGCTGCGAGGCGTGATGCCCATCGCCAGGTTGTGGGCCACCTGCTTTTCGCGCCGGCGCTCGGTCTCGCCGATGGCCCGGTTCATCGACTCGGTCATCTTGTCGGCATAGAGGATGGCGCGGCCATTGAGGTTGCGCGCCGCCCGGCCGATGGTCTGGATCAGGCTTCGCTCCGAGCGCAGAAAGCCCTCCTTGTCGGCGTCCAGGATCGCCACCAGCGACACCTCGGGGATGTCCAGCCCTTCGCGCAACAGGTTGATGCCGACCAGCACGTCGAACAGGCCCAGCCGCAGGTCGCGCAGGATCTCCACCCGCTCGACCGTGTCGATGTCGCTGTGCAGGTAGCGCACCTTGACGCCGTTGTCGGTGAGGTAGTCGGTCAACTGCTCGGCCATGCGCTTGGTCAGCGTGGTGATCAGCACCCGCTCATGCAGGTCGGCGCGGATGCGGATCTCCTGCAGCACGTCGTCGACCTGGTGGGTGGCCGGTCGCACCTCGATCATCGGGTCGACCAGGCCGGTGGGCCGCACCAGTTGCTCGACCACCGCGCCGGCATGCGTCTGTTCATAAGCAGCAGGCGTGGCCGAGACGAACACCGCCTGGCGCATCTTGCGTTCGAACTCGTCGAACTTCAGCGGCCGGTTGTCCATCGCGCTGGGCAGGCGGAAGCCGTACTCCACCAGCGTGGTCTTGCGCGCCCGGTCGCCGTTGTACATGCCGCCGAGCTGGCCGATCAGCACGTGGCTTTCATCGAGGAACATCAGCGCATCGGGCGGCATGTAGTCCACCAAGGTGGCCGGCGGTTCGCCCGGCGCCGCGCCCGACAGATGCCGGCTGTAGTTTTCGATGCCCTTGCAGTGGCCCACCTCCTGCATCATTTCGAGGTCGAAGCGGGTGCGCTGCTCGATGCGCTGCGCTTCGACCAGCTTGCCGTCCTTGACGAACTGCGCCACCCGCTCGCGCAGCTCGACCTTGATGGTCTCCACCGCGGCAAGCACCCGCTCGCGCGGCGTCACGTAGTGGCTCTTGGGGTAGATCACGAAGCGCGGGATCTTCTGCCGCACCCGGCCGGTCAGCGGGTCGAGCAGGCTCAAGCTCTCGATCTCGTCGTCGAACAGCTCCAGCCGAACCGCCAGCTCGCTGTGCTCGGCCGGGAAGATGTCGATGGTGTCGCCACGCACGCGGAAGGTGCCGCGCGAGAAGTCGGCATCGTTGCGGCTGTACTGCATGCGGATCAGCTGGGCGATCGCGTCGCGCTGGCCCAGCTTGTCGCCCACCCGCACGATGAAGCGCATCTGGGTGTAGTCCTCGGGCTTGCCGATGCCGTAGATCGCGCTGACGGAGGCCACGATCACCGTGTCGCGACGCTCCAGCACGCTCTTGGTGGCCGACAGCCGCATCTGCTCGATGTGCTCGTTGATCGAGCTGTCCTTCTCGATGAACAGGTCGCGCTGCGGCACGTAGGCCTCGGGCTGGTAGTAGTCGTAGTAGCTGACGAAATACTCCACCGCGTTGCGCGGAAAAAACTCGCGGAACTCGGCGTACAACTGCGCGGCCAGCGTCTTGTTGGGCGCGAAGACGATCGCCGGGCGGCCCATGCGGGCGATCACGTTGGCCATCGTGAAGGTCTTGCCCGAGCCGGTGACACCCAGCAGCGTCTGAAACGCCAGGCCATCGGTGATGCCCTCGCACAACTCGTCGATCGCCTGCGGCTGGTCGCCGGCCGGTGGGTAGGGCTGGAACAGCTGGAACGGCGAATCGGGGTAACTGACGAACACGCCCTCGGCGGGGGCGCCGCCATCGGCTGCATTGGCGCCATCGGGCAGTTCGGGCAGGTCGGGGCGTATGGCGGGCAGTGTGGCCGGCAAGAGGTCCAACATCGGGGATTCCCTTAATGCAACGGGCCTTGGGCCCTAAAATCCTGTGCGACGCCGGAGGCCGTCAAAAGCCACCGGGCAACTCGACAGGGTAGCGCAGGCGGATTATTTTTGTCCGTTCGGGGCTGCGCCAAGCGGCGCAGCCCGGCCCCGGCATCACCCCTGGCGGCCCCACAGCGCCCTCCCCCCTAAGCGCCCTTCAACGCCACCGTCTTTTTCAGGATCACCACCCATGACGCTCTTCGCCGCCGTTGAACTGGCCCCGCGCGACCCCATCCTCGGCCTCAACGAGCAGTTTGCCGCCGACACCAACCCCGCCAAGGTCAACCTGGGCGTGGGCGTCTATTTCGACGACGCCGGCAAACTGCCGCTGCTGGCCTGCGTGAAGGCCGCCGAGCAGCAGTTGAACGACGCCGCCAAGCCGCGTGGCTACCTGCCCATCGACGGCATCGCCGCCTACGACAAGGCCGTGCAGCGCCTGGTGTTCGGCAACTTTGCCGAGGGCCTCGCCGCGCTGGCCGCTGGCCGCGTGGCCACGGTGCAGGCGCTGGGCGGCACCGGCGGCCTCAAGGTGGGCGCCGATTTCCTGAAGAAGCTTCAACCCGGCGCCACCGTGCTGATCAGCGACCCGAGCTGGGAAAACCACCGCGCGCTGTTCGGCAACGCCGGTTTCCCGGTCAAGACCTATGCTTACTACGACGCCCAAGCGCGTGGGGTGCGTTTCGACGCGATGCTGGCCGACCTGAACGCAGCCGTCGCCGGCACCATCGTCGTGCTGCACGCCTGCTGCCACAACCCGACCGGCTACGACATCAGCCCGGCGCAGTGGCAGCAGGTGATCGACGTGCTGAAGGCCCGCGACCTGGTGCCCTTCCTCGACATGGCCTACCAGGGCTTCGGCGACGGCATCGCCGAAGACGGCGCGGTGGTGCAGCAGTTCATCACCTCGGGGCTCGACTTTTTCGTCGCCACCTCGTTTTCGAAGAGCTTCTCGCTCTACGGCGAGCGGGTCGGCGCGCTCAGCGTGGTCTGCGCCAGCAAGGACGAAGCCGGCCGCGTGCTGTCGCAGCTGAAGGTCACCATCCGCACCAACTACAGCAACCCGCCGACCCACGGCGCCCAAGTGGTGGCCATGGTGCTCGACACCCCGGCACTGCGCGCGCAGTGGGAAGAAGAACTGGCGGGCATGCGCCAGCGCATCAAGCAGATGCGCACGCTGCTGGCGGCCAAGCTGGCGGCCGCGGGCGTGCAGCAGGATTTCAGCTTCATCACCCGCCAGCGCGGCATGTTCAGCTACTCGGGGCTGAACAAGCCGCAGATGGAGCGCCTGCGCAGCGAGTTCGGCGTCTACGGTGTCGATTCGGGCCGCATCTGCGTGGCCGCATTGAACAGCGGCAACATCGACCAGGTGGTGGCCGCGATCGCCCGGGTGGTCTGAAGCTGGCGCCGCGTCACCAAGGCGACAAGCGCGCGATCAACCGCCCGATGCGGTGGGTACTCAGTGGATTTCCGAAGGCGCGCAGGGTGCAATATCGACCGTGATGGCGCATAATTGCTGCACTGCACAATTTTCGCTGTCAGGCGGGATTCAGCGCAGCCACTGCAAGACGCACAAGATGCGTTCTGTGTCTGAACCGTTCGCCACACCACCGGAGTTACCCACCCATGCTTTACCAGCTGTATGAGACCCAACGTGCGCTGATGGCGCCGTTCTCCGAATTCGCCAGCGCGACGGCCAAGCTCTACAACCACCCGCTGTCGCCGTTCACCCACACGCCGATGGCCGAGCGGGTGTCGGCCGGATTCGACCTGGCCCACCGCCTGGCCAAGGAATACGAAAAGCCCGAGTTCGGCATCCGCACCGTGCCGGTCAACGGCATCGATGTGGCGATCCAGGAACAGGTGCCGATCACCAAGCCCTTCTGCCGCCTGCTGCGGTTCAAGCGCTTCTCGGACAACCCCGCGGTGCTGGACGTGATGAAGAACCAGCCTACCGTGCTGGTCGTGGCGCCGCTGTCGGGCCACCACAGCACGCTGCTGCGCGACACCGTGCGCCTGCTGCTGCGCGACCACAAGGTGCTGATCACCGACTGGACCGACGCCCGCACCGTGCCGCTGGACGCCGGCCCGTTCCACCTGGCCGACTATGTCGAGTACGTGCAGGACTTCATCCGCTACCTGGGCCCCGAGATCAACGTGATCTCGGTCTGCCAGCCCACGGTGCCGGTGTTCGCCGCCGTCTCGCTGCTGGCCACCCAGGGTGAATTCACGCCGCGCACGCTGACGATGATGGGCGGCCCGATCGATGCGCGCAGTTCGCCCACCTCGGTCAACAACCTGGCCACCACCAAACCTTACGAGTGGTTCGAGAACAACGTGATCTACCGCGTGCCGAGCAACTTTGCCGGCGTCGGCCGCCGCGTGTACCCGGGCTTCCTGCAGCACACCGGCTTCGTGGCGATGAACCCCGATCGCCACATGACGTCGCACTACGACTATTTCCTCGACCTGATCCGCGGTGACGACAGCTCGACCGAGCAGCACCGCCAGTTCTACGACGAGTACAACGCCGTGCTCGACATGCCGGCCGAGTACTACCTCGACACCATCAAGACGGTGTTCCAGGATTTCTCGCTGGTCAACGGCACCTGGGAAGTCAAGGGCACGCTGGTGCGGCCGCAAGACATCACCACCAGCGCGTTGTTGACGGTGGAAGGTGAGCTGGACGACATCTCCGGCGCCGGCCAGACCCGCGCTGCGCACGCGATGTGCACCGGCATCCCCAAGGCACACCAGTTCCACTACGACGTCGAAGGCGCTGGCCACTACGGCATCTTCTCGGGCCGCCGTTGGCGCGAGATGGTCTACCCGGTGTTGCGCGACTTCATCCTTCGCTACAACCCGCAGACCACGACGTCGCCCGAGCCCAGCCCCGAAGCCGATGCCCCAGTGCCCGCCAAGGCAACGCAAAAGGCCGCAGCCGCGGTTCTGGCAGCGCCGGTCGCCGCGCCGGCGGCTGCCGCCGAGGCAAGAACGCCCGCGTCGGTGGCCGACACGGCACCGCCGGTGACCGCCACCGCCGTCGAAGCGACGGCACCACGGGTGACGTCACCCACCGGCAAGAAGGCTCGCACCCCGTTGGCAGGCCGCAAGGCCGCAGTTGCCGAATCTTCGGTTGCGAAAGCTGCTGTTGCCAAGCCCGCGGTCGCCAAGCCCGCGGTCGCCAAGCCCGAGGTCGCCAGGCCCGATGTCGCCAAGCTGGCGGCGGCCGAGTCAGCGGTGGCCGCGGCCCCGCTGGTCAAGCCAGCGCAGACCAGCGCGGCAGCCAGCCTCCCGGCGCGCCAGGCCGTGGCCCAGGCCCCGGTCCAGCCCGCGGCTGCGGCCCCGCCCGCAGCGGCCGGCCGCCGCCGCGGGCCGACCCGCCAGGGATAATCCGGGCGGTGACCGCCACCGCCCCTTTGTCCCCGAAAGCCCCCGACAGGGCGTCGCTGGCCGACCGCCTCGACGCCCTGCTGCCGCAGACCCAGTGCACCCGCTGCGGCTACCCGGACTGCAGGCGCTACGCCGAAGCCATCGCCAACGACCTGGCCGCCATCAACCGCTGCCCACCGGGTGGCGCCGAGGGCATCGCGCTGCTGGCGGCCGCCACCGGCCAGCCGCTGCAACCGCTGGACATCGGCCGCGGCCTGGAAGGCCCCCGCCTGCTGGCGGTGATCGACGAGGCCTGGTGCATCGGCTGCACGCTGTGCATCAAGGCCTGCCCGGTCGACTGCATCCTCGGCGCGTCCAAGGCCATGCACACGGTGATCGACGACCAGTGCACCGGCTGCGAGCTGTGCGTGCCGGCTTGCCCGGTCGACTGCATCTCGCTGCTGCCGGTGACCGGCGAGCGCAGCGGCTGGCAAGCCTGGTCGCCGGCACAGGCCGAAGACGCCCGCCAGCGCTACCGCGCCACCCAGCAACGCCGTGCCCGCGACCAGCGTGAACACGATGACCGGCTGACCGCCAGGGCCGCTGCCAAGCTGGCCGACCTGCCGAGCCACAGCCGCCACACCGACCCCGCCGTGCTGGACCGCAAACGCGCGGTGATCGAGGCCGCGCTGGCCCGCGCCCGCGCCCGCCGCGACAGCGAAGGCGCTGCCTGAGCCCCGCCCCGATGCCGCGCCTGCAAGCCAACGCGCTGCTGCTGCTGGCCGCGTTGATCTGGGGCTCGGCCTTCATCGGCCAGGTCTGGGGCATGGACAGCATGGGGCCGCTGACTTTCACCGGCCTGCGTTTCGCCCTGGGCGCGCTGGTGGTGGCGCCGCTGGCCTGGCGTGAATGGCAGGCCATGACCGCCGCCGGGCACCCGCCCGGCCGCGACCATGCCCGGGGCATCGCGCTGCTGGGCAGCCTGCTGTGCGTCGGCGTGGTGCTGCAGCAGGTCGGTCTGATGACCACCACCGTCACCAACGCCGGCTTCCTGACCGCGCTGTACGTGCCGCTGGTGCCGCTGCTGGCCTGGGCCTTCCAGCGCCAGACGCCCCACTGGACGGTCTGGCCGGCAGCCGCTGGCTGCCTGGCCGGCACCTGGCTGCTGACCGGTGCGTCACCGCACTCGCTGCGGGCGGGTGATCTGTGGGTGCTGGCCAGCGCCTCGCCTTGGGCAGTGCATGTGCTGCTGGTGGGCCAGGTGGCCAACCGGCTGCGCGGCGCCTACTTGCTGGCCTGCGGTCAGTTCGTGGTCTGCGCGGTGATCGCCCTGCTGCTGGGCCTGGCCACCGAGCCGATCAGCCTCGACGGCTTGCGCAGCGCCGCCGGCGCCATCGCCTACACCGGCTTGCTGTCGGTCGGCGTGGGTTTCACCTTGCAGGTGGTGGGCCAGCGCCATGCACAGGCGTCGGACGCGGCGATCGTGCTGTCGTCCGAGACCGTGTTCGCCGCGCTGTTCGGCGCTGCGTTCATGGGCGACCGGCTGGGCGCGGCCGGCCTGGCAGGCTGCGCGCTGATCCTGCTGTGCATCTTGCTGGTGCAGACCGTGCCGATGATGAAACCGAGCCTGAAATGAAACACCCCCTACGCGCTTCGCGCGCCCCCTCAAGGGGGCCGAGCCCGGACAGGGCTGGTCCGGTGGACCAGGCCTGCCTGGCGAGGAGCTCGGCTGCAAAGCCCGGCGCGGCCTGCAAGGCACGTCAGCGGCCCGGCAAAGCCGGTTCCGCGGCGTTTGCTTGGTGGCGCCAGTTTCATGCGTCACGGGTCGCGCGAAGCGCGGCGCAGCAACTGCGATGATGAAACCCGCCGAGATCCAATCCTTCTTTGCCACCCTGGCCGCTGCCAACCCGCAGCCGGCCAGCGAGCTGGCCTACACCTCGGTGTTCGAACTGCTGGCCGCCGTATTGCTGTCGGCCCAGGCCACCGATGTCAGTGTCAACAAGGCCACGCGGCGGCTGTTTGCGCTGGCCGGCACGCCGCAGGCGATGTTGGCGCTGGGCGAGGCCGCGGTGGCCGAGCAGATCCGCACCATCGGGCTGTACCGCAACAAGGCCAAGCACCTGCTGCAGACCTGCGCGATCCTGGTCGAGCGCCACGGCGGCCAGGTGCCGCGCCAGCGCGCCGCGCTGGAGGCCTTGCCCGGCGTCGGCCGCAAGACCGCCAACGTGGTGCTCAACGTCGCTTTCGGCGAGCCGACCAACGCGGTCGATACGCACGTCTTCCGGGTCAGCAACCGCACCGGGCTGGCGCCGGGCAAGACCCCGCTGGCGGTGGAGTTGCAGCTCGACCAGCGGGTGCCGCCGCCGTTCCGGCGCGATGCCCACCACTGGCTGATCCTGCACGGGCGTTATGTCTGCGTCGCCCGCTCGCCGCGTTGCGACCAGTGCAGCGTGCGGCCGTGGTGCGACACCGGCAAGGCACTGGACAAGGCGCAAGCCAAGGCGCAAGCCAAGGCGCACCGATGAAACGCTGCACCGGGCTGGCGATGCGGCCGATGCGCCCGGGGGCTGCGGCTTCGGCTTCGGCTTCGGCTGCGGCTGCGGCTGCGGCTGCGGCTGCGGCTGCGGCTGCGGCTGCGGCTGCGTTGGCCACGATGGCAGAGGCGATGGCGGTCGCAGTCGCCTTCGCAGTCACGCTGGCGCTGGCAGCGACCACCCCCGTGGCCGCCGCCGCGCCGGTGACGGTGCGCGACGACGATGGCCGCAGCCTGACCTTGCCACGCCCGGCACAGCGCGCGGTGGCGTTGTCGCCGCACCTGGCCGAACTGGTGTTCGCCGCCGGCGCCGGCGCGCGGTTGGTGGGCGTGATGCGCTTCAGCGACTTCCCGCCCGAGGCCGCCGCGCTGCCGGTGATCGGGGATGCGTTCGCGATCAACCTCGAAGCCGTGGCCGCCCTGAAGCCTGACTTGCTGCTGCTGTGGCGCAGCGGCATCAACCCGCGCCAGCAGCAGCGCCTGCCGGTGCTGGGCCTGCCGATCTACAACAACGAGATCAGCAGCGTCGAAGGCATCGCCGACACGCTGCGCCGGCTGGGCCGGCTGTTCGGCACCGAGACCACGGCCGACGCCGCTGCGGCGGCCACCGAATCTCGCTGGGCCGCGCTGCGCGCCCGCTACGCCGGCCGGCCGCCGGTGCGGGTGTTCTACCAGCTGTGGAACGAGCCGCTGATGACGGTGAACCGCGGCCACCTGATCGACCAGGCCATCACCGTCTGCGGTGGCACCAACGTGTTTGCCGGCCAGCCGAACCTGACGCCCACCGTCAGCTGGGAGGCGGCGGTGGCCGCCAACCCGCAGGTGGTGCTGACCGGCAGCGGCCCCGAGGCGCCGCCGCGGCTGGAGGGTTGGCAGCGCTTCAAGCGGGTGGCCGCCGTGCAGAACGGCTTGGTGATCGCGCTCGACGGCCACCGGCTGGCGCGGATGACACCGGCCTTCGTCGACGGTGCCCAGGCGCTGTGCGAGGCGATCGACCGCGCGCGGTATTGACCCACCCCCTACGCGCTTCGCGCGCCCCCTCAAGGGGGCAACGCCAGCGGCCCGGCAGAGCCGGATCCGCGGCGTTCACTGGGTTCAGCCCGCCGCCAACAGGGACCACAGAGGTGCCTTGGGGCGACGCCAGCGGCCCGGCAGAGCCGGATCCGCGGCGTTC
>JBBQVF010000062.1:0-25449 GCA_038211805.1 Burkholderiales bacterium
GCTTCGGGGCGGCGAGTTCACGGCAGCGTACGTCGCTGAAGGGTCGGAAGCACCAGTTCGTGGACCTCTGGAGCTGTCGTTGGAGGCGATGACCTGGCGGTCTCGCCACTCATCCACCAAGTTGGGGACGAATGGCAGGTATCTGGTCAGAGCAGCCGACTGGCCCAGCGAACTCTGAGCGGCAGGTATCGGCGTGCGCCGACATTCGAGCTCCGGATCCGAACGACAGCCCCCAGCCTGGACCTGTTGCTCGCGCCGCGCCGCCGCGACACTTGGCCGCAGAGTTAGCCGCAGACTTCAAGGCTTGCGCCAGCCCACCTTGCCCGCGGCGAAGAAGCGGCCGAGTTCACCGTTCTCCGTCAATTGGTTGACCGCTGCCTGCAGCGCCAGCGCCAGGTCTTCGCTCTCTTTCTTGACCGCCATGCCGATGACCCAGCCGTCGCGCATGCGCGGCACCGGCAGCGGCTCGATCGCGAAGCGGGCGTCGCCCGCCAGCACCGATTCCAGCTCCGAGGCCTGGCCCGCCGCGGCCGCCACGTCGCCCCGCAGCAGCGCCGCGGCGGCCTCGGTGCCGTCCTTGAACTGGGTGGACAGCTGCTCGCGCAGCTTGCCGCTCTCGGTACCGATCATCAGCCAGCCGGCCAGGGTCTGACCCGCCACCGCGATCTTCTGGTTCAGCAGGTCGTCCAGCGATTCCAGCTTGGGCACTGCCGCCAGGTTGCGGGCGATCATCACCCGCTCACGGTAGTAGGGCGCGAAGATGCTGACGCGCGGGTTGGCGGCCATCAGCGGCCGGTCCACCGGCACATGCAGCAGCACGTCGGCCGGCCCGAAACCCAGGTAGTGGCCCTTCCACACCAGGTTGCGCAGGTCGTCGTTCATGTTCTCGTCGGCGTTGAAGGGCAGCAGCGTCAGCTTGACCTCCAGCGCCTTGGCCAGCGCGCCGGCCAGCGCCACATCGATGCCCCGTCCCGCGACATGGAAGGGCGGCATCTCGTTGTAGACACCGACGATCAGCGAGCCCCGCTCGCGGATGCGCTGCAGCGCCGGTTTGTCCTGCGCCCAGCTGGGCAGGGCCAGCGCGGCCACGGCAGCGCCGGCGCCCTGAAGCCATCTGCGTCGGCCAATCTGATCAAAGATCGTGCCCATGGCTCAAAGGGGCTTTTCGCGGCGGGTTTCGAGGTAGGCCTTGATGGCCCAGGTGGCTTCCTGGTTCAGGATGCCGTCGAACGGCGGCATGTACACCGCGCCGTTGCGCACCTTGCCCTTGCGCACGCTGCTGGCGTAGTACTCGTCCATCTCGGCGACACAGGCCGACTTCTTCTTGGCGTCCTTGATCGGCGAGCAGTCGTTGTCGAGCTTGCGCAGATCGGGTGCGATGCCGCCCGAGATCGCTTCCAGGCCGTGGCAGCGGGCGCAGTTCTGGTTGTAGGCCGAGCTGCCCACCTTGATCGCCTTGTCGTTCTGGCGGTAGGGGTTCTCGGCGCGCCACTGCTCGCCCAGCGCCGGCAGGTCCTTGGTGTCGACCGCCTGCGGCGTGACATCGCCATGGGCCAAGGCCAGGTGTCCGGCCAGGGTCAGGCTGCAGAGCAGGCCGGCCCGGGCCAGGCGGCGGGGGGTCAGGGTGAAGAGGGACATGCGGGTCTCCATCAGGGATGAAACTGGTCGAGCTCAATCGTCTGCAATCGCCGTGCCATCGATCGTGCAGTCTGCGACAGCCCCCCCGGCCTCGGGCGAAGCCCGTGCCTCGTGCTGATAATTCGAACGTTTCAGCGTCCGCGGGCTACCATCGCCACCGCCCGAGGGGTGCATTGTGCGAACTTGAAACACCCGGCCCGGCCCGGCTCTTGCAAACGGGAGAACGCAGCGCGCCATCCGGCCCGCCTACAAGACGGCGCTCCAGCGCCCAGGCCACGAGACAAGCTGCCCAGCGGCAGCGCCAGGAGACAGCAGCATGAGAGGCCCGTTCCATTCGGCATTTGGCGGCAACGTGGGCATTCGGCGGCGGGGCGACGAGCCGGTGCGGCCGATCGCCTCGGGTCTGAAGCTGGGCACCGACCATGTCGACACCATCGACCAGAGCCACGAGCGCTGTGTCGCGCTGGGCGTCTCGCGCATCGAACGGCCCGACGTCTCGCCGCTGGGCCGCAGCGACCTGACGCTGGCCCGCGACCGCAACCTGCGCCTGCACGACCATGCCGCGCCGGTGATGGAGATGCTCTACGAGCAAATCGTCAACACCGGGAGCATGGTGGTGCTGTGCGACAGCAGCGGCACCATCATCCACTCGATCGGCGACGACGACTTCCTGGCCCGCGCCAGCAAGGTGGCGCTGCAGCCCGGCGTGAACTGGAGCGAGTCGACCAAGGGCACCAACGCCATCGGCACCGCGCTGATCGAGGAAGTGCCCACGCTCGTGCATGCCGATGAGCACTTCATGCATGCCAACCACTTCCTGACCTGCTCGGCAGCGCCGATCCTCGACCCGCGCGGCAATATCCTGGGCGTGCTCGACGTCACCGGCGACCACCGCAGCTTCCACCAGCACACCATGGCGCTGGTGAAGATGTCGGCGCGCATGATCGAGAACCACTGGCTGACCGACGACTACCGCAACGTGATGCGGCTGCACTTCCACAGCCGGGTCGAATTCATCGGCACGCTGATGGAGGGCATCCTCGCCATCAGTGCCGACGGCAAGCTGGTGGGTGCCAACCGGGGCGCGCTGGAACAGTTGGGCTTGTCGGGCGCGGCTCTGCGCATGCACAGCCTGACCACCTTGTTCGGCACCACCGTCAACGCGCTGGTCGACCGCTTTCGCAGCCCGTTGGCCACGCCGATGCCGGCGCACCTGCATGGCGGGCGGCAGTTCTACATCCATGCCCGCTTCAACTGGCCGGTGTGGACCAGCCTGGCCGAGGCGGTGTCGAACGGCAGTGTTGGCGCGGGTGTCGGCGGGGCCGGCAACGAACCCTCGGCCGGCACGGTCACCTCGCCCGGCGGCCCGTCCGGCGGCCCGCCCGGCGGCCTGACCGACGGCGTCCGCGCGCCACGGCCCGGCGCTGGCGACGGCTCGGTGCCGGCAGGTGCCCCGGCGGCGCCCAGCGGCCTGGCCCAACTGCGCACCGGCGACGCCCAGATCGCCAGCGTGATCGACAAGATCCGGCGGGTGCTCGACCGCGACATCCCGATGCTCATCTTGGGCGAGACCGGCACCGGCAAGGAGTTGCTGGCGCGTGCCATCCACGTCGATTCGGCGCGCGTCAAGCAGCCCTTCGTCGCAGTGAACTGCGCCTCCATACCCGAGACGCTGATCGAGGCCGAGCTGTTCGGCTACGAAGACGGCGCCTTCACCGGTGCCCGCCGCAAGGGCGCGGTCGGCAAGATCGTGCAGGCCAACGGTGGCACGCTGTTCCTCGACGAGATCGGCGACATGCCGGTCGCCTTGCAGGCCCACCTGCTGCGGGTGCTGCAGGAGCGCCAGGTCACGCCGCTGGGCAGCACCAAGAGCGTGACGGTGGATGTCTCGATCATCTGCGCCACCCACCGCAACCTGCGCGAGATGATCGACCGCAAGGCCTTTCGAGAAGACCTGTTCTACCGCCTCAACGGCCTGGCCGTGCGGCTGCCGCCGCTGCGCGAGCGCAGCGACCTGCTGCCGCTGGTGCGCCGCATCCTCGACCAGCTGACCGAGCACGACCGCCGGCAGCGCCACCTGCAGCCCGACGCCGACGTGATGCGGCTGTTCCAGCACTACCCATGGCCGGGCAACGTACGCCAGCTGTTCAACGTGCTGCGCACCGCCGCGGTGATGGCCGCGGGCGAGCCGGCGATCACCCGCGAGCACTTGTCGGACGATTTTCTCGAAGAAGCGCAGGCGGCTCAGGCCAGCAGCGCGCCGGCGGCAGCGGCCGCACCGGCAGTGCCGCTGCCGCCGGCGGCGGTCGGCAGCGCTTTGGCGGAGCCTGCCGGGACCGAGCGCCAGGGCGCGCGGCCGCCGCCGCCGAGCGGCGTCGCCGCTGCCGCGCCGCTGGCGGCCCCGCCCCTGCCAGCCGCTCTGCCGGCCGGCCCGGCCTGGTCGGTCGAACCCGCGGCACGGCAACGCTCGCTCGAGGAAATGGGCATCGACGCCATCCGCCACGCGGTGGCGGCGGCGGGCGGCAACATCTCCGAAGCCTCCAAACGGCTGGGCATCAGCCGCAACACGATCTACCGCAAGCTGCGCTGGAACAAGCCCGGCTGAGCCGGCTGACCTGTTGGCCGGCCAAGTTGCTTCGCTCCTGCCCTGCGAGGGCGCGCTGGCCTGTCAGCGCGGCGGTGGCACAGCCAGCACCTGCGGCTCAACCTGGCGCCAGGCGCGTTGCCAGTTGAGCCTGTGCCAGGGCTCGGCGGCCCAGCCGGCCGGCAGGCCAGGCCAGCCGGGCGCGGCGGCGGCTTCGTCGTCGCCCCGGCCCACCGCAGCGGTGGCGGCAGCCAACAGGCCGTCCCAGTAGGCGGCATGCCGCGCCGGCGCGGCGCTGTCCATCACCGGGCCTTGCTCGCCGACGAAGCGCGCCAACGGGCCATCGGCCGCCGCCCAGCCGGCCAGGCGCCGGCTGGCGTCGCGCAGCAGGGCCAGGTCGGCATCGCGGCCATCGGGCGGGCCATGGCCGTCCAGCAGGCCGGGCGCCAGCCACAGCGACACAGCCCGCAGGCGCCACACCGTCACCCAGCGGCCCTCGGCGCGCGGCAGCAGCCACCACTGGAACGGCCCCAGCTGCCCCTGTTCACCGGGCAGGCGGTGGTCGGGCAGCAGGACCGGATCGGGCCCCAGGTCGTCCGCGGCGGCGCCCAGCCGCTGACGCAGCCGATCGATGCAGTGCGCGCACTGCTCGGCCATCGCGTCGGCCACCGAGGCATGAGCCCAATGGCGGACCGCACCGGCCGGCGCCTTCGACCCCGCACCTGGAACTGCACCGGCACCGGCACCGGCACTCGCACCGGCGCCGGCGTCCGCTGCCACCCGTACGCCCGGCAGCCCGGCCACGCCCAGCACCAATTCGGGCCGGGCCCAGGGGCTGATGACGTCGCTGACCACACCGCCCAGCCGTTGCCGCAACTGGCAGGCCAGCGCACGGCCGAACGCCGGCGACGGCCCGCTGCCCAACAGCCACCAACGCGCACCACCACCACCACCACCACCGCCACCGGCTGGGCCCGCCTGGTCGGCCAGCGCCGCCTCGCGATCTGGCTCGTGCACCACCACCAGATTCGACACCTGGCCGCGGTTGCCGGCATCGCTGTCGCCCGACGCTGCGGGCACCAGCCAGACGCCGGCGGCCAGCGGCTCGAAGCGCAGCGCCGGGCCAGGACAGTCGGCGGCCTGGGCCATCGGCAGGCCGCTGCAAGCGACCCACAGCAGCCACCCCCCGTGGCGGCGAAAAGTCACGGGTTTGCCCTGTGCCAGGCTGGCGCGCGGCTGAGCCGGCACGGCACAAACCGGTGGTGCCGAGGCCACCACAGGCATCGCCCCGGCCACACCGCAGCACGGCCAACCGGTGGCGCGGCCGGCGGCATGTGTCTTGCTGCAGATGAACCGCACGATCCAGCGCGCCGGGTTGGCCAGGCGGCGAGCCAGGAGCGACCATCGGAGCCCGTGTTCGACCTTGGAGAATGAAACGATTGCCATGAGCCATCTTGCCGCAATGTCGTTTGCCCCGGCGCGGGCAGCTGGGTTGCCGCTGCCGTGAAGGTGCTGATCCTGCGCGGCGGCGCCGGGCAACGCCGGGCCCCTGCCGGCGCCGCCCACCCCCGCGAGCGCAGCGCGTCGACCCGCGAACGCGGCGTGATGGCGCTGGGCAACGGCAGCGGCCATTGGGTGCTGGTGAACATGTCGCCGGCAGTGGCCCACCAACTCGACAGCGACCCCCGGCTCGATGCCCATGCCGGCCTGACCGATGCCGGTGTGCGCGCGGTGGTGTTGACCGACGCCCAGGTCGACCATGTCGGCGGCCTGCTGAGCCTGCGCGACGGCGCGCCGATCGACCTGTACGCCACGCCGGCGGTGTTCGAGCAGCTGACCACCGCACTGCCGGTGCTGCCAGTGCTGCAGCATTACTGCGGCGTGCACTGGCAGGTGGTGCCGGTGGCCGGCGACCGGCGCGAGGCCTCGTTCCGGGTCGACGGCCTGCCCGAGCTTGAATTCACCGCGGTGGCCACCCGCTCGCCGCCGCCGCCGCACCTGGCCCATGCCGATGGCCCGCAGGTGGGCGACAGCATCGCGCTGGCCGTGCGCGATCTGGCCACCGGCCAGCGGATGTTCTGCGCGCCCGGCCTGGCGCAGATCGGCGAGACCGAATTCGAGTGGATGCGCGAGGCCGACTGCCTGCTGCTCGACCACCTGCCGGGCGACGCGGCGGCACCGCCCACCGCAGCGGCGGCGCACCCATGGCTGCAGCGGCTGAGCCGGTTGCCGGCGCGCCACAAGGTGCTGTTCGGCGGCCTGACCGACGCTACCGACCCGGCGCATTGGGCCCGGCAAGGCATCGCACTGGCCTACGACGGCATGGAAATCGACCTGTGACTGGCCCAGCCTGGCACAACGGCGCGCCGATGCCGGAAAACCGACCTGCCGGTCCCCGGGCATTCCGCAGCTTTGCGCAGGACGCCGCAGCGGCTACAACCAGCAGGCCCTTCACCGCGACCGCATGAACGCCCCATTCACCCAGACTGACCGCCCCGTCACCAGCGCGCCAGCGCAGCCCAACGACCTGCCCCGTGACCGGCCCCGCCTGCAGATCGACGCCCTGACCCAACGCTACGGCAGCCGCATCGCCTTGAAGGGGCTGTCGTTCTCGGTGCCGCCGGGCATGTTCGTGGCGCTGCTGGGGCCGAACGGGGCGGGCAAGTCGACCCTGTTCCAGGTGCTCACCGGCCTGTTCGCGGCCGACGAGGGTGAGGTGCGGGTCGACGGCCATTCCTTGCACGGCAGCGCGGTCGCGGCGCTGCGCCACATCGGTGTCGTGTTCCAGGCGATGTCGCTCGACCTGGACTTGAGCGTCGAGCGCAACCTGCGCTTCCACGCCGACCTGCACGGCCTGCCACGTGCCGTGGCCACCGAGCGGTTGATCGCCGGCAGCCAGGCCGCCGGCCTGGGCGCCGACCTGCACCGCCTGGTGCGCGAGCTGTCGGGCGGCAACCGCCGCAAGGTCGAGCTGGTGCGCGCGCTGCTGCACCGGCCCAGCCTGCTGCTGATGGACGAGCCGACCGTCGGGCTCGACCCCAAAAGCCGCCGCGACCTGCGCCGCGCCCTGCACGACGACGTGCGCCAGCGCGGCAGCAGCGTGCTGTGGGCCACCCACCTGGTCGAAGAAGCCGAGGCCGCCGACCGCGTGTTGGTGCTGCACAAGGGCCGGCTGCTGGCCGACGGCACACCGGCCGACGTGACGCTGGCGCTGGGTGGTGGTGGCAGCGGTGGCAGCGGTGGCCTGGAAGAAGCCTTCATCCGCGCCACCGCGTAACGACCTGGCCGCCTGCCCACCCGCCACCGCCACCGCCACCGCCACTGCCTCCACCACGGCCACCGCCACCCCGACCTCAACCGACCGCCATCCGCCGACACGCCATGACCCGAACAAAAGAACCCTTGCATCGAGCCATCCCTGCCCTCGTGTTCTTGTTGGCCGCGCCGCTGGCCAGCGCCCAGGGCGTGGCCTATGTGTCCAGCGAGAAGGACCACGCGCTGACCGTCATCGACCTCAAGACCCTGGCCGTCACCGGCACGGTGGCCACCTGCAAGCGGCCGCGCCACCTGCAGGTCTCGCCCGACGGCAAGACCTTGCTGGTGGCCTGCGGCGAATCGGCCCAGGCCGACTTGATCGACCTGGCCACCCGCACCTCGGTACGCAAGCTGCCGCTGGGCGACGACCCCGAGATCTTCGACCTGTCGCCCGACGGCAAGACGCTGTACGTCTCCAACGAAGAAGCGGCCGAGGTCGGCATCGTCGACGTGGCCAGCGGCCAGCGCCGCGGCGCGATCAAGGTCGGCGACGAGCCCGAAGGCGTCAAGATGTCGCCCGACGGCAAGACGCTGTATGTCACCTCCGAAGTGGCCAGCCTGGTGCATGTGATCGACGTCGCCAGCGCCAAGGTGGTGAAAAACATCAAGGCCGGCAAGCGGCCGCGGCGCTTTGCGATGACGCCCGACGGCGGCCAGCTGTGGGTCAGCAACGAATTGGACGCCAGCGTCACCGTGATCGACACCAAGACCCAGGCGGTGATCGACACCGTGAAATTCGCTGTCAAGGGCGCACGCGCGGCCGACATCACGCCGGTGGGCATGGCGATGTCGCGCGACGGCAAGCGCGCTTTCGTCGCGCTGGGCAAGGCCAACCATGTCGCCTTCGTCGACGTGGCCAGTCGCAAGACCACCGACCTGGTGCTGGTCGGCAAGCGCGCCTGGGGGCTGGGGCTGGACAAGGCCGAGAAGACGCTCTACGTCGTCAACGGCCTGTCGGATGACTTGAGCGTGGTCGACGTGGCCAGCGCCAAGGCGACCAAGACCATCAAGGTCGGCCGCGTGCCGCACAGCGTGGTGGTGGTCGAGTGACCGAGGCCCGTCCGCCATGCGCCTGACGCCGCTGCTGACCCTGTTGCTGGCGGCCGCATCGACGACCGCCGCGCAGGCCGCTGCCTTCAAGGCCGTGCTGCTGGTGCCGGCCGACGACCCGCGGCTCGAACGCGCCCGGCTGGAGCGCGCCGTGCCCGGCCATCCCGGCGGCCCGGCCGCCGATGCGCTGGCGGTCGCCGTCAAGGAAGGCAAGCTGGAACTCGACGCCGCCGGCGCCAGCCTGTCGTTCGAGACCGTGGCCGTGGCCGATGCCGCCGCCGCCAAGTCCGCCGCGGCCAAGGCCGAAAAGGCCGGCGCCACCGCGCTGCTGACCGACCTGCCGGCGGCCTGGACGCTGGCCGCGGCCGATGGCGCCAAGCTGCCGGTGCTCAACATCGCCACCGCCGACGACGCACTGCGCGGCGCCGACTGCCGCAAGAACCTGCTGCACCTGGGCCCCAGCGACCGCATGCGCGCCGACGCCATCGCCCAGACCCTGGTGGCGCGCAACTGGCGCAACGTGCTGCTGCTGGTCAGCCAGGCCGACGCCGACCGCGAACGCGGCGCCACCGCGGCCGCTGCGATCCAGCGTTACGGGCTGAAGCTGGTCGGCCGCAAGCCCTTCAAGCTGTCGGCCGATCCGCGTGAACGCGACCTGGCCAACCCGGCCCTGCTGACCGGCACCGCCGGCGGCGGCGCGGCCTACGACGTGGTCTGGGTGGTCGACGCCGATGGCGAATTCGCCGTCAACCTGCCCTACCGCACCGCGCTGCCGCGGCCGGTGGTGGGCGACGGCGGCCTGGTGGCGATGGCCTGGTCGGCCAAGTACGAACGCTTCGGCGCGCCGCAGGTGACACGCCGCCTGGTCAAGGCGGTGGGCCGGACCATGGGCGCACACGACTGGTCGGCCTGGCTGGCCGGCAAGGCGCTGATCGCCGCCGCGGTGGCCGCCCCCAAGGGCCCGGCCGCGGCCTTCGCCCAGGCGCTGGCCAGCGCCGAGGTCGATGGCAGCAAGGGCGTGACCATGAGCTTTCGCGCCTGGGACGGCCAGCTGCGCCAGCCGCTGCTGCTGAGCGACGGCCAGAGCGTGGTGGCCACCGCGCCGGCCGAGGGCATCCTGCACCCGAAGAACGCGCTCGACGCGCTGGGCGCCGACGCGCCCGAGAAACTGTGCAAAGCCCGATGAACCACGCGCTGCAGGCCTTGAGGGCCATCGTCATGCGCGAACTGATGAAGTTCGCGCGCCAGTACGGCCGGCTGGTCTCGGCACTGGTGCGGCCGCTGCTGTGGCTGGCGGTGTTTGCGGCGGGCTTTCGCAACGTCTTCGGCGTGGCCATCGCCGAGCCCTACGACACCTACATCCCCTACGACGTCTACATCGCGCCGGGCCTGGTCGGCATGGTGCTGCTGTTCAACGGCATGCAATCCAGCCTGGCGATGGTCTACGACCGCGAGATGGGCCTGATGCGCCTGCTGCTGACCGCACCGCTGCCGCGCTGGTGGATCTTGTTCGCCAAGCTCACCGCCACCGCCGTGCTGTCGCTGGCGCAGGCTGCGGCGTTCGTCATCGTGGCCTGGGCGCTGGGCACCACGTTGCCGGTGATCGGGCCCCACATCCTGTCGGTGCTGGCCGCCGCGGTGTCGTCGGCGCTGATGCTGGGCGCGCTGGGCCTGCTGCTGAGCGTGCACATCAAGCAACTCGAGAACTTCGCCGGCACGATGAACTTCGTCATCTTCCCGATGTACTTCATGTCGACCGCCCTCTACCCGCTGTGGAAGCTGGAGGAGTCGGGTGCGGCCTGGGTCTACCAGATCGCCCGCTTCAACCCCTTCACCCATGCGGTGGAATGGATGCGCTTTGCGCTCTACGGCAAGGACGCCGGCCTGTCGCCTTACATCGTGCTGGCCACGCTGGCGCTGTGTTTCGGCCTGGCCGCCTGGGGCTACAACCCGCAGCGCGGTTTCGGCCAGCTCGCCAAGCGCGGCGGGGGAGCACCATGACAGGCTTCACGCCGTTGGCGCGGCGCGCGGCATCGCGGCCGGCCGAGGTGCCATCCCACGAACCGCTGTGGTTCGAATGGCTGGCGCTGGGCGGCCTGCTGGTCTTCGGCAGCTGGCTGCTGGGGCTGCGCGGCGTCTGGGCGCTGCTGCTCAGCAGCGACCCCACCGGCATCACGCTGGTCATCATCGTGCTCTTCTTCGCCTCCACGCTGTGGTGCGGTGCACGCAGCCGCGAGCTGCAGCACCAGCGCCGCCTGCTGGCCGCCTGGCGCGGCGGGCCATCCCAGGGCGATCAAGGCGGCTGGGCCGCCGGCTACCTGGCCGCACTGGGGCGGCCGGGGCAGGAGCGGCCCCGCGATGAAAACGCGCCGCTCGACCTGCTGGTCGAGATGGCGCAAGGCCCGCACCACACCGCCTGGTGGGTCAACGGCATCCTGTTGAAGCTGGGCCTGCTGGGCAAGGTGATCGGCTTCTCGGTGCTGGCGCTGCAGATCGGCAACATCCAGAGCTTCGACGCCAGCCAGTCGCAGGATCTGTTGAAGAGCTTGACGCAGGGCTTGGGGATTGCGCTGTTGACCACCATGGTCGGGCTGGTCGGCAACATCCTGCTGGGTTTGCAGCTGACCCGGCTGGACCGCTTCGCCGATCAACTGGTCGCCGACTGCCAACGCGCCGGGCTCGGCATAGCGCCGCACGACGAAGGTCGCTAGGGCAGCCCATGCGCAGCCGCCGCCGCACCCGCGAAGCCGAGGTCGATCCGTTCTACGACATGTTGTTCAACATGCTGATCGCGTTCGTCTTCTGCTTCATCATCGCGATGCTGGCGATGAACCCCAAGGCCCTGAAGGCCGGCGACGTGCCGGCCAAGGCCGAGTTCATCATCACCGTGAGCTGGCCCGACATGAACCCCAACGACATCGACACCTGGGTGCAGGACCCGGGCGGCAACCTGGTGTGGTTTCGCGCCCGCGAGGCCGGCCTGATGCACCTGGACCGCGACGACCGCGGCCTGGCCAACGACTCCATCGTCGTCAACGGAAAAGCCATCGTCAACCCGCTGAACCAGGAAGTGGTCACGCTGCGCGGCATCGCGCCGGGCGAGTACACCGTCAACGTCCACTACTACGAGAGCAAGGATGGCAAGCCGGTGGACGTGACCGTGTCGGTGGTCAAGGTCAACCCGCGTGCCGAGATCGTCTTCTACGGCCAGGTCACCGTCGCGCGCAAGGGCGACGAGGCCACCGGCGCCCGCTTCACCGTGCTGCCCGACGGCAGCGTCACCAACGCCAACACGCTGCCCAAGACCCTGGTGCAGCGGATATGACGCCTTAGGTTCCTCACTCCCATGTCCCTCGCCCTCACCCTTTCGTTTGCCGCGCTGGTGCTGCTGTGCACCTTGGCGCTGCTGTGGTCGCGCTGGCCCGGCTGGATGAAAGGCCTGCTGGTGGCCGGCGTCACCGTGCTGTACTTCTGGGGCGACGACGTGGTGCACAACCTGTCGGGCTGGCCCACACCCGATGCCCTGCCCGAGCGCTTCGCCCTGCTGGCTGTGGTGATCGAGGAGCCCACCAACAAGTCCACCGGCGCGCTCTACCTGTGGGTCAATGCCATCGACAAAGGCAAGCCGGTGCCGCAGCCGCGGGCCTTCAGGCTGCCCTACACCAAAGACCTGCACGCGCTGCTGAACGAGAGCATGAAGAAAACCCGCCAGGGCGTCAGCCAGATGGGCACCGCCGTGCCCAAGCAAGGCAAGAAAGGCCTGGGCTGGCTGCGCCCGGGCGCCGACGAGCAGGAAGTGAAGATCCGCGACCTGCCTGCGCCGCAGTTGCCCGAGAAATGAACACCCCCCCGAAGCGCCTTCGGCGTCCTTGCAGGCCGCGCCGGACCAGAGGCCCGGCCCTTCGGCAGGCACAAACGGCAGGCCGTTTGTGTCCGGCCTCAGCCCCCCCAGGGGGGCCGAGCTCGGACAGACAAGGTCCGGTGGACCTTGCCTGCCTGGCGAGGAGCCGGGCTGCGAAGCCCGGCGCGGCCTGCAAGGCACGCCAGCGGCCCGGCAAAGCCGGTTCCGCGGCGTCTGCTTGTGTAGCGGCTGCTTGCGCGCCGCGTTGGGTAGGGGCCGTCGCGCTTTGCAGCCTGCTAGCGGCTTGCTCGGGCCCGCCGCCCAGCCTGTCGTACTTCCCGCTGGAGGCCGGCCACCGCTGGGTCTACGAATTGCGCAGCGAGTTCGAGAACAACACCGGCGAGCGCGAGACCCTGGTGCTCAGCACGCTGGGCGAACAGCCGATGGCCAGTGGCGGCAAGGCCTGGCAGCGGCGCAGCGATTCTGGCATCGACTACTGGCTGCGCGCCGACGACACCGGCATCTTCCGCGTCGCCAGCAAGACCGACCTGCAAGAGGCGCCCGAGCCCGACAAGGCCCCCCGCTACGTGCTGAAGATGCCGCTGGTCGTGGGCAGCAGCTGGCAGGCCAGCACCACCACCTACCTGCTGCGCCGCAATGCCGACTTTCCGCCCGAGATCCGCCACAGCCACCGACCGGTGCTGATGACCTACCGGATCGAGGCAGTGGGCCAGAAGCTGTCAACCCGTGCCGGTGACTTCAGCGACTGCCTGACGGTGCAGGGCAGCGCGGTGATCAAATTGTTCGCCGACCCGGTGGTCGGCTTTCGCGACCTGCCGCTCAACACCACCGAATGGTATTGCAAGGGTGTCGGCCTGGTGAAGGTGCAGCGCGCCGAGCCGGCCAACTCCACCTTCCTGGCCGGCGGCACGATGACACTGGAGTTGATCGAATGGCAATGAACCCACCACGCCGGCAGACCCTGGGCCTGCTGGGCGCCCTGGCGCTGGGCCCGGCCTGGGGCGCGGCACTGGCCCAGGCACCGGCCGCCTTCCCCACCCGGCCGATCACGCTGTGGCTGCCCTGGCCGGCCGGCGGCGCCACCGACCTCACCTTCCGCGTGCTGGCCGAGGCCGCATCGCGCAAACTGGGCCAGAAGGTGCTGATCGAAAACCGCAGCGGCGCCGGCGGCACGCTGGCGATGCCGGTCCTGCAGCAGGCCGCGCCCGACGGCTACACGTTGGCGCAGATGCCGCAGACCGTGCTGCGCGCGCCCTGGATCCGCAAGGTGCTGTGGGACCCGATCCGCGACACCACGCCGATCATCCAGCTGTCGGGCGTGACCTTCGGCATCGTCGTGCCCGCGGCCAGCCCGTTCAGGTCACTCGACGACCTGTTCGCCCATGCCCGGGCAAACCCCGGCGCGCTGAGCATCGCCACCAATGGCACCGGCACCACGCCGCACGTGGTGATCGACGAGCTGTTCGGCAAGCGTGGTCTGAGCTACATCCACGTGCCTTACAAGGGCACGTCAGAGCAGATGATCGCGGTCAGCGCCGGCCAGGTGATGGTGGGGGTCAATTCCAACGGCTTTGCACCCTTCGTCGATTCGGGCCAGCTGCGGCTGCTGGTCACCTTTGGCGAGCAGCGCACCAAGCGCTGGCCGCAGGTGCCCACGCTGAAGGAGCTGGGCCACAACATCGTGGCCATGTCGCCCTACGGCCTGGCCGGGCCGGCGGGTGTGCCGCCCGCGGTGGTGCAGGTGCTGCATGAGGCCTTCAAGGCCGCGATGAACGACCCGGCCTTCGTCGCCGAACTGGCCCGTTACGACCAGGAACCGACCTACCTGCCGCCCGACGACTACGGTCGCGCCCTGCGTGCGGCCTACGAGCACGAGCGCCGGGTGGTCGAACGCATGGGCCTGGCGCAGCGCACCGACTGAGGGTTCTGAGCGGCGCGGGCCGGGTTTCGCGGGTTTCGCGATACCCTCCGGCGATGCCCTCGCACCGACTGCTCACCGCTTGTCGACTGGCCCTGTTGCTGGCCGCGGCACCGTTGGCCGCGGCGCAAACCGCTGCACCGGGCGCCGCACCCGCCGCCGCACAGACCCCGGCGACCACCGCGGCCACCACCACAGCCGCCACCGCAGCCGCCACCGTGGAAGTGCCGCCCAAGGCTGCCGTCTGCATCGACTGCCATGGCCCGCGGGGCAACCCCGGCCTGCCGGGCATGCCGGTGCTGGCCGGGCAGACCGCGCGCTACCTCTACCTGCAGTTGCGCGACTTCCAGCAGGGCCGGCGCCACAACGAGCAGATGTCGCCAGTGGCCACTGGCCTGACACGCGAGGAGATGCGCGCGCTGAGCAGCTACTTCGCTGCGCAAAAGCCCGTGACGCCGGTCTTCCAGCCCGACCCCGCGAGGGCCCGGCTGGGCAAGGCCCGGGCCGACGAAGCGCTGTGCAACCTGTGCCACCTGGGCGGTTTTGCCGGCCAGAACGAGATCCCGCGGGTGGTTGGCCAGCCCTTCGACTACATCGTCAAGCAGCTGCGCGACTTCAAGGCCCGCCAGCGCACCAACGACGCCGGCAACATGGGCTCGGTGGCGGCGACGCTGAGCGACGACGACATCATCAACATCGCGCACTACATCGCCGGGCTGTAGGGCGCCCGGCGCGCCCCGGGCAGTTCGGGGCGGTTCAGGGCTCAGGCCGCTCATGGCATCAGCAGCCGGTGATCACTGGCGTAGCGCAGCAACTCCATCGCCGTGGTCACGCCCAGGCACTGGCGGATGCGAGTCTGGTAATTCGAGACCGTCTTGGGGCTCAGGTGCATCCGCTCGGCGATCTGCTCGACGCCAAGCCCGGCCACCAGCCCACGCAGCACCTCGAACTCGCGCGCCGACAGCGCCCGGTGCGCTGGCTCGGCCGCTGCGAAGTGCGCCCCCGCAGCGATGTCGGGCGACAACACGTCGGTGTCGCCGCGGCCGACGCGGCGCAGCGCGTCCACCAGCAAGGCCGGCGCGCTGCTCTTGGTGATGAAGCCGGCGGCACCCGCGCGCAGCGCCTGCGCCACCATCGCCGGGCTGTCGTGCATCGAGAACACCAGCACCCGCAGCGCCGGCCAGCGCAGGCGGACACGGCGCAGCAGGTCCAGCCCGCTGCGGCCCGGCATCGACAAGTCCAGCACCATCACGTCGACCGCCGGCCCGCCGCGCCGCTGCAGGGTGGCGAAGGCCTCGTCGGCGTCGGCACATTCGGCGCTGACCACGACATCGGTCTCCAGCTCCAGCAGCCGCCGGTAGCCGGCACGCACCACCGCGTGGTCGTCGACCAGCATCACCTGCAGCGCTTGCGGCCGCATCCCCTGCTGCGTCAAGGCCGCCTCCGGTCGCCACAGATCGGGAAGATTTCCCGGTGCATCGGGTACCGGCATTGCTGCAACATGGCTGGTTCGATCCCAACAACAAAAAACGAGACTGCAATGTACCCAAGCCCACGCCCGATTCCTGGTCGACGCCCGCGCCTGCAGCGGCGCCCACAGCCACGCCTCCTGCCGCGCGGCCGGACCACGGGCGCTGGCCGCACGGCCCTGGCCTGCGCCGCGGCGGCCGCGCTGCTGGGCACCAGCGCTGCGGCCTGGGCCCAGGCCGGTGGCGCGCCGGGCCAGCAGGTGGAGGTGATCGGCACCTCGCCGATGGCCGGGCTGGGCGTCGACCGCAACCTGCTGCCCTATGCCAGCCAGACGGCGCGGCGCGAGGCCATCGACGCGGCCCAGGCCGAGAACCTGACCGATTTCCTGTCGCGACGCATGGCCGGCATGCAGGTCAACGACATCCAGGGCAGCCCGTTCCAGGCCGACCTGACCTTCCGCGGCTACCGCGCCTCGGGCCTGCTGGGCGCGTCGCAGGGGCTCTCGGTCTACCTCGACGGCGTGCGCATCAACGAGCCCTTCGGCGACGTCGTCAACTGGGACATGGTGCCCGAGTTCGCGCTGCAGTCGCTGACCGTGCTGCCCGGCGCCAACCCCAGCTTCGGCCTCAACACGCTGGGCGGTGCGATCGTGCTGCAGACCGCTGACGGCCGCAGCGCCACCGGCCTGCGTGGCGAGCTGGGCTTTGGCAGCAACGGCCGCCAGCGTTTCGACCTGGCGCTGGGCAGCCGGCATGGCGACGGCTGGCACAGCTACCTGGGCGGCACGGCGTTCGACGAGGACGGCTGGCGCGATCAATCACCGGGCAAACAGGCGCTGCTGCTGGCCAAGATCGGCCGCAGCCAGGGCGCCACCGACTGGACGCTGGGCCTGCTGGCCGGACGCTCCACATTGGTGGGCAACGGCCTGCTGCCCGCGGTCACGCTGCACGACGACGGCCCCCAACCCGATCTGTACGCGACCTCACGCCGCGCCGTGTACACGCACCCCGACCGCACCGAGAACCGGCTGACCCAGCTGACGTTCAACCTCAGCCACGACCTGGCCAGCGGCGGGCGCCTGCAGGCGCTGGCCTATGCCCGCAACAGCGACCGCGACACCGTCAATGGCGACGGTGCCGAGGCCATCGCCCCCGCCGAACCCGACCTGAACGCCGCGCTCAACACCACCGCCACGATGCAGAAGGCCTGGGGCCTGGCGCTCAGCCTGGCGCGGCGCAGCGGTGCCCACCAGTGGCAAGTGGGCGCCACCGCCGACGCCAGCCGGGTGACCTACCGCCAGCAAGAGCAGGAAGGCCGCTTCGACGCCAGCCGTGGCGTGACCGCCGGCGACGAGCCTGCCGAACTCAGCGCGTCGGTGGTCGGTGAGTCGACCCACCTGGGCCTCTATGCCACCGACACCTGGCAGCTGGCCGCGGGCAGCCACCTCACCGGCACGCTGCGTTACAACCGCAGCCGCGTCAGCAACACGCTGAGCACGGTGGACGACGACAGCGGCGTGCTGGAGCACAAACCGCACGAGCGCTTCACCTACACCAGCGTGAACCCGGCGCTGGGCATCACCCAGCAGTTGACCAGCGGCCTGGCGGTGTTCGGCAACCTGGCGCGCAACACCCGAGTGCCGACCGTCATCGAGCTGGGCTGCGCCGACCCCGAGGAGCCCTGCCGCCTGCCCGCCGGCCTGCAGAGCGACCCTTACCTCAAGCAGGTGCGCGCGATCGGTGTCGAGCTCGGCATGCGCTGGCGGCCCACGCCCGCACAGCGGCTGGAGTGGTCGCTCTACCGCACCGACAACCGCGACGACATCGTCTTCGGCAGCGTCAGCGCAACCAGCCAGCTGGGCTACTTCCGGAACTTCGAGCGCACCCGCCACCAGGGGCTGGACGCGTCCTGGCAGGCACAGCTGGGCGCCGTCGCGCTGAGCGCGGGCTACAGCCACCTGCAGGCCACCTACCAGGCCCACGGCATCCTGCGCATGGGCGAGCGCAACGTCGCCATCAGCCCCGGCACGCGCATGGCCGGGCTGCCGCGCCACACCGCCAAGGTGGCAGCCGACTGGACGCTGGGCGGCGGCTGGTCGGTGGGCGCCGACCTGCAGGCGGTGTCCGGCCGCGGCGTGCAGGGCAACGAGGACGGCCTGCTGGAGGACGGCGCCAGCGCGCCGCAGCGGCTCAGCATCCCCGGCCACGGCTTGCTGCACCTGCGCATGGCCTGGCAGGCCACGCCGGCGCTCACGGTGATCGCGCGGGTCAACAACGCGCTGGACCGCGGCTACGAAAGCTACGGCGCACTGGCCGAAACGGTGTTCGACGCCCGGGGCAGCTACACCGGCAGCGAAGAAGACGCGCTGTTCGTCGCGCCGGGCGCGCCGCGCAGCGTCTTCGCCGGGCTGCGGCTGCGGTTCTGAAGGCGCCCGGGCCGGTCGAAGCGGGCCGCCTGGCCGCGCCGGTCAGCGCAGGTCAGCGCAGGTCAGCGCAGGTCAGGGGTTGGTCAGGGTTGGTCAGCGACGGTCAGCGACGGTCAGCGACGGTCAGGCCGGCGGCGGCAACAGCCAGGCGCTGAAGCCGGCCTCCAGCCGCAGGCCGGGGCGCAACCCGCCCGGCTGCAGCGGCGACCAGCGCAGGTCGCCGCCCTGCGCCCAGACCCGCTGCTGCAGGCCGGCCAGGCCGTTGCCGCGCTGCACGGCGCTGCCGCCGCCGGTGCGGACGTCGGTGGGGGCATCGGCGCGGGCATCGCGGGCGTCCCTGCGCGCGTCGTTGCGGCGGTCCGGCAGGCCCATGCCGTCGTCGCTGCACTGCCAATCGATGCGCAGGCACTCACCGGGCAAGGCAGCGCCGCTGCAGCGCAGGCTCAGCCTGGCCACGTCGGCCTGGGCATGGCGGGAGACGTTGGTCAGGGCTTCCTGGCTGATGCGGTAGAGCGTCAGCAGCAGGGCCCTGGACAAACACAGCGCGCCGGGCCCGGACCCGACTTCGGCGCCCGCTGGCCAGGGCAGCGGGCGGCCGTCGGCGTCGCACCAGGCCAGGTCGAGTGCATAGCGGGTCGCTCCGTCGTGCTCGACCCCGTCGTGCTCGACCCCGTCGCGGTCGGCCCCGTTCCAGCTGGCCACCAGCGCGCGCAGCAGCGCCAGCAGGCGGGCCAGGCTGTCGACCGGCACGCCGGACGCCTCGCCCGCCTCGCCGGTCGGGCCGGTCGGGCCGGTCTGGCCGGTCTGGCCGGTCTGGCCAAAAGGCTGCAGCCGCGTCAGCAGCGACCGGATGTCGCCCTGCACCCGCTCGCACTGCGCCGACATGCCGTCGACCACCGACTGCAGCGCCGGCTGCCCGGCCACGCGCCGCGCCAGCCAGGCGGCGTCGACCCGCAACGCCGTCAGGCGCTGGCCGAACTCGTCGTGCAGCTCGCGCGCCAGGCGGGCGCGCTCGTCCTCCTGCAGCGTCAGCACCTGCTGGCTGAGCAAGCGGCGCTGCACTTCGGCGGCCTCCAGCGCGCCCCCCAGATGGCGCAGCGCGGCGGCCACCGCCTCCAGTTCGCGGATCGGCATGGTCGGCAGCGCCTGCACCGCGCGCGCGTCGTGCAGCTCGATGCCGGCAATCGCCGCCAGCAGCCGGCCCAGCGGCGCGAAGGCCTGGCGCACGTTCCAGCGCATCACCAGCAGCAGCCCGGCCACGCACAGCAGCAGCAACCCGAGCAGGGTGGCCAGGCTGGTCATCGCCTCGCGGCGCTCGCCCTCGTGCGAGGCCGCCAGCGACACCGTCCAGCGCCCGCCGTCGGGTCGCGCCACCGGCCAATCCACCCGGCGGGCGTCGGGGCCGGCCAGCAGCTCGCGGTGCAGGCGCAGCAGCCAGCGCAGCGGCACCGACGCCGGCGCCGGCGCTGGCGGGGCCAGCAGCAGACGGCCATCGCCGGCGTGGACCTGCAATTCGAGGTGGCGCAGCGGATGTTCGTCCTGGATCGCCCGCAATGCGGCCAGCGCGCTGCGGTCGTCGGTCTGCGCCAGCGTGCCCAGCTGCGCCATCAGCCGGGCCAGGGTCATCGCAGCGTCGGCCTCGTCGGCGATGTCGTCGTCCACCTGCAGCAGGCCCAGCCCCAGGGCCAGCAGCACCACCGCCAGCGCCACCAGGCCGGCGCGCCGCATCACCTGGCGCGGCAGGTCGAGCGGCGGCATCGGGGAACGGCGGCTGGTGGCGGTCGGCATGGCGTCGGATTGTGGCCGGGGGCGTTGGCGTTGGCGTTGGCGTTGGCGTTGGCGTTGGCGTTGGCGTTGGCGTTGGCGTCGGCGTCGGCGTCGGCGTGGGCGTCGGCGTCGGCGTGGGCGTTCGCGGTCGCAGTGGCTGCGGCTGTGGCTGTGGCCGTGGTGTTGTGGGTGTCGGTGACGACGGCGCCGCCGGCGACAGCGCGCCGCGGGTTCGGACAGGCACACTGGCGCCCGGGGACTTGCGGCTGGCGAGGCTCCGCGCCTTGCACCCGACCGGCACCCGACCGGCACCCAACCGGCACCCACCCGGCACGCCGGTGTCTGCAGGAAACCCGATCTGTCGCCACCTGGAGTCCCCTTGATGAACCTTCGCTCGACCACCGGCGGCCTGGCCATCGCCGCGCTGCTGTCGGCCTGTTCCACGCCACTGCCCGTGCCGGGTGACTCCTGGCCGCTGCACGGCGGTGATGGGGCTGGCCACCGCCACTCGCCACTGACCGACATCCACCGTGGCAACGTGGGCCAGCTGCAGCCGGCCTGGACTTTCCAAAGTGGCGTGCAGGGCGGCTGGCAGGCCACGCCGATCGTCGTCGGCGACACGATGCTGGTGTCGCTGCCGTTCAGCCATGTCGTCGCGCTGGACGCCGCCACGGGCGTCGAACGCTGGCGTTACCGCCACCAGCGCCCGCCCGGCCGGCTGTGCTGCGGCCCGGCCAACCGCGGCGTGGCGGTGGCCGGCAACCGGGTGTTCGTCGGCACGGTGGATGCGCGCCTGGTCGCGCTCGACCTGGCCAGCGGCGCCAAGCTGTGGGACATCGCCGTGGCTGACACTGCCGGCGGCGGCGAGCAAATGGCCCGCCTGGCCGCCAACGACCCATTGCGCCAGCAGGCCGAGACCGGCGCCACCGGCGTGGGCATCGCGATGGCGCCGCAGGTGGTCGACGGCCAGGTCATCGTCGGCATCACCGGCGTGGGCTACGGCCTGCACAGCACGTCGGCAGTGATCGGCATGGCCGGCGGCCATGGCCGCTCGGGCGTGCTGGCCTCGTTCGACCAGGCCACCGGCCAGCGGCGCTGGGCCTGGCAGGTGACGCAGGCCGGCTGGGAGGGGCGTTTTGCCGCCACCACGCCCGACGGCAGCCCGCTGCACCGCGACCTGGCCGCCGAACGCGCCGCGATGGCCCGCCATGCCGAGGCCTGGCGCCAGGGTGGCGGCTCGCTGTGGGCCACTCCGGCGGTCGATGCCGAACGCGGTTGGATCTACTTCGGCACCGGCAACCCCAGTCCGCAGATGGAAGACTCCACCCGGCCGGGCGACAACCTGCACACGGCGTCGCTGGTGGCGCTGGACATGCGCGACGGCCGCCTGGTGTGGTTCCATCAGCAGGTGCCGCACGACCGCTGGGGCTACGACGTCGCCAGCCCGCCGGTGCTGTTCGACCTGCCGCAGCCCGGTGGAGGGTCGGCGCTGCCAGCCGTGGCCCAGGCCAGCAAGCTGGGCTGGGTCTATGTGCACGACCGGCGCGACGGCCGCCTGCTCTACCGCAGCGAGGCCTTCGTGCCGCAACGCAACCTGTTCGCCCCGCCCACCCGCGCCGGCGTGACCATCGCACCGGGCATCGCCGGCGGCGCCAACTGGTCGCCCGGCGCCTACGACCCGGCCAGCGGCTGGCTCTACGTGCCGGCGATCGACATGCCCACCCGCTACACGCTGCGCGACGGCCAGGCCAGTGACGGCAGTGCCCTGCCCTATGTGGCCAGCGAGTTCGGCAGCGAGCGCGGCGGCACGCTGACCGCGCTGGACCTGCACGACGGCGGCCGCATGCGCTGGCAACTGCGCTTCGACGAACCGCTGATCGGCGGCGTGCTGGCCACCGCCGGCGGGCTGGTGTTCGCCGGCGTGTCGCAGCAGCGCTTCGCGGCCTTCGACGGCCGCAGCGGGCAACTGCTGTGGCAGGCGCGGTTGTCAGCCGGCGTCAACGCGCCGTCGATCAGCTACCGGGTCAACGGCCGCCAATATGTGGCGGTGGCCGCCGGCGGCAACGCGCTGTTCGGTACCGCGCAGGGCGACGAACTGACGGCGTTCGCCTTGCCCTGAATGCTTGCAGCATCACTGGCAGGGTGTCGCCGGGGCACCACGCGGGGTGTCCCGACACCACCGTGACGGTGGCTGACCGACCGTGCGCAGGCCGCCGGGATCAACCCACCTTCTTGTAGGCCAGGCACCAGCCTGCCGCGGCGATGTGCTTGCGGCCGAACATCGAGCAGCCGCCCCAGGCATCGGTGGCGGTGCCCTGCCAGAACTGGCAGTTGTTGCACTTCTGGTCGGCCTTGTGGGCCGGGTACTTCTTGCCGTCGACCTTGGTCGTGTCGTGCTTGTAGCCCAGGGCCACGGCGTTGTCGTCGGCTTCTTCGACACGCGTCTGGGCCTGCAGCGTGCCGGCGGCCAGCGCGCTGCTGCCGGCGGCCAGGCGCAGCAGGAAAATACGACGAGGGGATGAACTCGAGGTCATGACGAACTCCGGAGGGTGGGGGACTGCAGCGTCATCGATGCGCAGCCCCCGGGCAGAAAAAGGCCGCCTCGCGGCGGCCCGTGCAGCGGCTGAAAGCAGGCGGCTGATATCCGGCGGCTTACTTGGGGATCTTGAACACCCAGATCGAACCGCCCTGCTCGAGGAAATTGACCTTCTTGGCCACGTCACCGCCCCACAGCGGCACCGCACCACCCCAGCCGGAGGCGACGGCGACGAACTGCTCGCCACCGTCGGTCCAGGTGACCGGCGGCGCGACCACGCCCGAGCCGGTCTGGAACTTCCACAGCAGCTTGCCGGTCTTGGCGTCGGCGGCCTGCAGGAAACCTTCCGGCGTGCCCCAGAACACCAGGTTGCCACCAGTGGTCAGCACACCGCCCCACAGCGGCGCGTTGTTGGTCACTTCCCAGACGATCTTGCCGGTCTTCGGGTCAACCGCGCGCAGCGCGCCGATCGGGCCGTCAGACAGGGTCTTGATCGTGAAGCCGGCGCCCATGTAGGCCGCGCCCTTCTTGTAGGTCACCGGCTCGTTCCAGATCTCCATGCCCCATTCATTGGCCGGCACGTAGAACAGCTTGGTCTCGGGCGAATAGGCCATCGGCATCTGGTTCTTGCCGCCCAGGAACGACGGCGCGGCAAACACCACGTTGCCCTTCTTGCCATCGGCGCCGGCGGTCGGGTCGCCCGGGCGGCCTTCGGGCACGAAGTTAGGCCGGCCGGTCTTCAGGTCGATGCCGGTGGCCCAGGTGATCTTCTTGACGAACGGGAAGGCATTGACCAGCTTGCCGGTCTTGGCGTCGTTGACGTAGAAGAAGCCGTTGCGGTCGGCCTTGCCACCGAGGATCTGGCCGCCTTCGTCGTAGGTGACGAACTCGTTGACACCGTCGTAGTCCCAGCCGTCGTTGGGCGTGTTCTGGTAGTGCCAGACGATCTGGCCCGTCTTGACGTCGATCGCGACGGTGGCCGTGGAGAACAGGTTGTCGCCCTTGCGCAGGTGGCTGTTCCACGGCGCCGGGTTGCCGGTGCCGAAGTAGGCCAGACCGGTCTTGGCGTTGTAGGTGCC
Source organism: Burkholderiales bacterium (assembly GCA_038211805.1). GTDB lineage: Bacteria > Pseudomonadota > Gammaproteobacteria > Burkholderiales > Burkholderiaceae_C > Pseudaquabacterium. The sequence goes on from JBBQVF010000062.1 coordinate 23,645, forward strand.
GCCCAGCCAGGTGGCTGCGCCGCCGGTCTTCCACAGGTCGCCGGGCCAGGTCTTGCCCGGGGTGCCCGAGACGCCGTTGTCGCTCTCCTTGCCGTCCTTGTCGAACTTCTTGCCCATGTGGCCTTCGACCACCGGGCGCGACCAGATCATCCTGCCGGTCATCGGATCACGCGCCTCGACGCGGCCGACCACGCCGAACTCGCCACCCGACACGCCGGTCAGCAGCATGCCCTGGGCGATCAGCGGCGCGGCAGTGGCCGAATAGCCGGCCGCGTAGTCGTCGATCTTCTCCTTCCAGACGACCTCGCCGGTGTCCTGGTTCAGCGCCACCAGCTGGGCGTCCAGCGTGGCGAAGATCACCAGGTTGCCGTACAGCGCGCCGCCGCGGTTGATGACGTCGCAGCAGGGCATGATGCCGTCGGGCAGGCGGTGCTCGTACTTCCACAGCTTGGTGCCGGTCTTGGCGTCGAGCGCGAAGATGCGCGAGTACGACGCGGTGACGAACATCTTGCCGTTGTGCAGCAGCGGCTGCGTCTCCTGGCCACGCTGCTTCTCACCGCCGAACGAGAACGACCACACCGGCAGCAACTTGGCCACGTTGCCGGTGTTGATGGTCTTCAGCGGTGAATAACGCTGGCCTTGCTGGCCGATGCCCCAGCTCAGCACGTCGCCGGTGGACGCGGCGTCGTTCTCGATCATCTTGTCGGTGACCTGGGCATGAGCGCCCATCGTCGCCATGCCCATCGTGATCAGCAGGCTCAGTAGTTTCAATTTCATGGTCGGTTCTCCTCCAGGGAAGGGTTGTCACACCGGGATACAGGGTCCGGTGATTCAGGCCATATTCCCGGCACGAAGCATGCCAACGCCCACAAGTGCCGCAAGGGCATTCATTTCAGGGTAAGCCCGCGTCGAGGTGCTCCAGTCTTGCACAACCACCGGCTCAAGGTGGCTTGCCACGTTGCAGCGCCGCACGCTCGTAACGCGCATACAGGTGGGCCACGTTGCGGGTGTATTCGGCCGGCCAGGCCGCCCAGCGGGCAAACGGCTCGGGCGGCGCGGCGCGCAGCACCTCGTTCATCTCCCAGCCTTGCGCCGCCCAGCGGGTGAAGCTGGCGTCCAGCCACTGCAGGTAGGCGCGGGTCTGCTGCAGGTCGCGCTGTGGATCCGGGCCTGGCTCCACCGGCCCGTGGCTGGGCACCACCACGGTCATCTTCAGCCCGGCCAGCGCATCGAGCGAGCGCAGCCAGGCCACCGGATCGGCATGCGGCGTGGTCGGCACCCGGTCGGCAAACACCAGGCCGCCGACGAAAGCCACGCCGCTGGTCTTGTCGACCAGCACCAGGTCGCTGGCGGTGTGGCCGGCGTATTCACGCAGTTCGAATTCGCGCTGGCCGATGCGCAGCGGGCCGGGCCCGATGGTCTGGGTCGGCAGGCGCGCCTCGGTGCCCTTCATCCAGTCGCCGCACAGGCGGTAGAGGTTGGTCTCGTAGCTGGCGGCCTCGCGCTGCATGCCGGCGCGGGTGGTCACGGTGGCGCTGATCGGCACGTCGGCAAAGGCCTGGTTGCCGAGGAAGTAATCAGGGTGCAGGTTGAGGTGCAGCACCTGCACCACCGGCTCGGCCGTGGTGCGCTTGATCAGCGCGCGCAGTTGCTCGCCGTAGCGCCGGCTGGTGCCGGTGTTGATCACCAGCACGCCGGCGCCGGTGGTGATGAAACCGGTGTTGATGATATTGCAGCCGTTGGCCACCGAAAAATCGTCGTTCGCGCCTTCGACGACGTAGACGCCGTCGGCCAGCGCCCGGGCC
>JBBQVF010000063.1:0-25271 GCA_038211805.1 Burkholderiales bacterium
CTGTGCGCCAGGGTCATCACGAAGGCCCAGGTGCGCCGAACGCGCCCGTCGGGGTGGGTGAGCATGGGGCCGGCACCGAAATCGACCTGCGCGGCCTCGGCCGGGGCGAAGCTCAGGCGCACGGTGGTGTCGGCGGGCAGCTCGCCGCGCAGCTGGCCGAGCATGCGCACCACGGCCGAGTAGCTGCCGGCAAAGGCATGCTCGCGCTTGAGTGCGGCGTGGATGGCGCGGCCCTGCACACCGGCGTCGAACCAGCGCTTGACCACCGCGCGGTGGGGCTCGACGCTGGAGATGGTCGAACTCGCCACGCGCCGCCCCTGGCCGAGCGCGGCCACGATAGTCGCGTCGTCTGGCACGGCCGAGGCCGCATCGAGCCAGCCGTGCTCGCGGGCCACCGAGCGCAGCTCGCCGAGCTTGTCGCGGCCCATCAGGCCAGAGCGTGCCACCTCGCGCACGGAGTCGCCCGCGCGCAGCCGCACGAGCACTTGTCGGTACTGAAACATCTCGAATCTCCTGCGTCCCACCGGGCTGCCCTCCAGAGCAAAAAGCTCGGAAGGTAGCCCTCGGTTGCAACAAGCTTCGAGACGCCTTCGGCGCCAGGCACTGGCCGGATTACGCCGACTCCAGCGTGGCCGGTTTATGCCGACTCTGCGCTGGCCGGTTTATGCCGGTTGCGCCGCCGCCCGCGCCACACCAGCACTGGCCGGTTTATGCCGACTGCGCCGTGGCCGGTTTATGCCGGTCGCTGACAACTTCGGATAGCCGATGGATAGGACGCGGTTCTGTGTTGCGAATGGCGGCAAACACGGGCTTAGCGCCGCGCGCTGCGTTCTGGCGAGCCTGGCGCGCCTGGCGCGCCCGCTGGCGGCCGCCCGGCGCGGGTCAAAGCCGCGCCAGGCGGCCCAGCGCCGCGTTCAGCGTCTGGTCCTGCTTGGCATAGCAGAAGCGGACCAGGCCCTGGTTGCGGCCGTCGTCGTAGAAGGCCGACAGCGGGATCGCCGCGACGCCGATCTCGGTGGTCAGCCAGCGGCAGAAGTCGGCTTCGGGCAGGGCGCTGACGGCGCTGTAGTCGACCACCTGGAAGTAGCTGCCTTCGCTGGGCAGCAAGCGGAACTTCGAGCCCGCCAATCCGGCCCGGAACAGGTCGCGTTTGCGCTGGTAGAAGGCGGGCAGGTCGAGGTAGGGCGCCGGGTTGGCCAGGTAGCGCGCCAGGCCGTGTTGCATCGGCGTGTTGACGGTGAAGACGTTGAACTGGTGCACCTTGCGGAACTCGGCCGCCAGCGGCGCGGGCGCGGCCACCGTGCCGATCTTCCAGCCGGTGACGTGGAAGGTCTTGCCGAAGCTGCTGATGACGAAGGCGCGTGCCGCCAGTTCGGGGTGGGCCGAGGCGCTGGCGTGGCGTTCGCCGTCGTAGACCATGTGCTCGTAGACCTCGTCGGAGATCAGCAGCGCGTCGGTCGGGCGCAGGATCTCGGCCAGACGGTCGAAGTCGGCGGCGCGCCAGATCGTCGCGCTGGGGTTGTGCGGCGAGTTGACGATGATCGCCCGCGTGCGCGGCGTGATGGCCGCGGCGATCGCCGGGAAATCAGGCCGGAAGGTCCCGGCCTGCAGCGCCACCCGCACGACCGACCCGCCGGCCAGTTCGATGTTGGGCACGTAGCTGTCGTAGTGGGGCTCCAGCACGATGACCTCGTCGCCCGGCCCGACGATCGCCAGGATCGCAGTCAGGATGGCTTGCGTGGCGCCGGCGGTGATGGTGATCTCGGTGGCCGGGTCGTAGCGGTGGCCGTAGAGCGACTCGATCTTGCGCGCCACGGCATCGCGCAGCGGCGGCACGCCGGCCATCGGCGGATATTGGTTCAGCCCGTCGCGCATGGCCTGGCACACCGCATCGACCAGCGCCGGGTCGCCTTCGAAGTCAGGAAAGCCCTGGCCCAGGTTGACGGCGCCGTACTCGGCGGCCAGCGCCGACATCACGGTGAAGATGGTGGTGCCCACCTTGGGCAGGCGGCTGGGGGGCTGGGGAGTGCGGTAGACGTCGGTCATGGCAGGGTGGTTGACGGATCAAGGGGCTGGCGGGTCAGGGGCCGGCGGGTCGGTCAGAGTTCGTAGGACAGGGGTTCGCCGCCCGGGCGTTCGGCCATCGCGCGCTCGATCAGGGCGCGGGTCAGCCGCTCGCTCAGCAGCTCGGCAAAGGCGAAGACGAAATGGCGCAGGTAGGCGCCGCGCTTGAAGGCCACGCGCGAGGTGTTGGGGCCGAACAGGTGGCCCACCGGCCGCCAGGCGAGATCACCGCCCGGTGGATCGTCGCGCACCGCCATCTCGGCCACCAGGCCGACGCCCATGCCCAGGCGCACATAGGTCTTGATGACGTCGGCGTCGATGGCTTCGAGCGCGATGGTGGGCTTCAGGCGCGCGCGGGCGAACGCCGCGTCGATCCGGCTGCGGCCGCTGAAGGTGGGGTGGTAGGTGATCAGCGGCTCGGCGGCCACCTGTTCCAGCGTGGGCCGCTCGACATCGGCCAGCGCGTGCCTGGCCGGCACCACCAGCACATGCTGCCATTCATGGCAGGGCAGGCTGACCAGGCCGACGGTGTCGGAGACGGCCTCGGTGGCCAGGCCGATCTCGGCGACGTCGTCCAGCAGCATGCGCGCCACGTCGCTGGGCGTGCCCTGGTGCAACACCACCTGCACCTTGGGAAAGCGCTTGCGCAGCGCAGCCACCGGCTCGGGCAACACGTAGCGGGCCTGTGAATGGGTGGTGGCGATGGACAGCGTGCCGGCATCCTGCTTGGAGAACTCGTCGCCGATGCGTTTGAGGTTGGCGACCTCGCGCATGATGATCTCGACCGACTGCAGCACCAGCTGGCCGGGCTCGGTGACGCGGCGGATGCGCTTGCCGTGGCGGGCGAAGATGTCGATGCCCAGTTCTTCTTCCAGTTCCAGGATGGCCTTGCTGATGCCCGGCTGCGAGGTGTGCAGGGCCCGGGCGGTCTCGGTGAGGTTGAGGTTGCGCCTCACCGCCTCCTGGACGAAACGGAACTGGTGCAAGTTCATCGCACCGCCACCTCGGTGTCCGAGGCCGACAACGCGACGGAGGCCATTGCGTCGATCACGGCAGCCGCCTCGCCGATTGCCGGACGCAACCGGAACTGCACACCGGGATGCTCGGCCTGCAGCCGGGCCATCAGCACCGGGATGTCCTTGCGCACATGGCCGCCGGCGCCCAGGAACAGCGGCACCACCTCCACCGCCGCGCAACCGGCAGCGACCAGGCCGTTGCCCGCGGCCACCAGGTCGGGTGTCATGAATTCGAGGAAGGCCAGCGCCACGCGGTCGGCGCCACGCTCGGCGCGGCAGCGCCGGGCCACGGCCTCGAAGGGCAGCGCCCATTGCGGGTCGCGGGCGCCATGGGCAAACAGCAGCAGGCCGCGGGCCGGGTCTTGCGGGGGGGTGTCGCTCATCGGGTCGTTCATCGTGTCGTTCATCGGTATCGAACCAGCCAGGCAAAAGCGCCCATGGAAGTCAGCAGGTACAGCCCGCTGGGCGCGGCGGCGACCAGCCAGGGTGTCCACTGGCGCAACATGCCGAGGTGGCCGCTGGCGTTGTTCAGCAGCACGAAGCTGATGCCCAGCATGATGCCGCCAAACACCTTGTAGCTGACCCCGCCGGCGCGGGCATGCAGGTAGGCGAAAGGCAGTGCCAGCGCCATCATCACCACGCAGGCCAGCGGGTACAGCGCCTTTTTCCAGAACTGGATTTCATAGCGCTGCACGGCCTGGTCCTGGTCGCTCAAGTGGCTGGTGTAGCGCCACAGGTCGACGGTGGACATCACGCCCACCGGCAGCAGCGCGGCGGCGACCACGCTGGTGTCCAGCGTGCTGGGCCAGGCCAGTTCGGCGATCGACTGCAGCGTCAGCGGGGTGCCCCGCAAGGCTGCGTCGGGCGTGGGCCAATCGGTTTGCTGCACCTCGCGCAGCCGCCAGCTGCCATCGGCCTGCACCAGGCCCGAGGCGGCTTCCAGGCGGGTGCGCAGGCGGCCGTCGGTGTCGAACTCGAAGATGCGCACGCCCAGCAGTTCACCGCCGGCGCCGGCCGCACCGACGTTGACCGAGATGTTGCGGTCGCCATCCGCGCCGCTGCGCCGCTCTTTCAGCCAGGCGCCACCGCTGCCCAGCGACACGCCGCCACGCACGCCGGCCTTCAGCGCCACCGCCTGGCGTTCGGTGACCGGGGCGACGTAGTCGCCGACCACGAAGGTGATCAGCGCAAAGGCCAGCCCGGGCACGGCCAGCAGCCGCAGGGCCCGGCCCGGCCCCAGGCCGGCGGTGCGCAGGATGGTGAACTCGGACGACTGCGCCAGCCGGGCCATCGCGTAGATGGTGCCGATCAGCACCGAGATGGGGAACAGCTCGTAGAAGTGGCCCGGCAGTTCCATCACGCAGCGGGCGGCGGCCTGGCCCAGGGTGTAGCCGCCGCGGCCGACACTTTCCAGCTCGTCGACGAAGTCGATGAAGAAGAACAGGCTCAAGAAGGCCACTGCGACGAAGACCACCGACCAGACGATGTCGCGGTAGAGCAGCAGGCGCACGGTTTTCATGCCGGGCCCTCGCGCAGGGCGGCGCCGGCCGGCCGGGCCGTGGCCCGGTCATCGGCCCCGGGTATTGCCTCGCGTACTGCCTGGCGTACTGCCTGGCGTTCAGCCCGGCGTGCAGCCCGCCGCGTGCCGAATGGCCGCCACACCGCCGCGTGGTCGCGCCACCAGATCAGCAGCAGGCCGACCGCCAGCGCGCCGCCATGCAGGCCCAGCATCGTCGCGCCCATGCTGAAGCGGCCGCTGGCGATCCAGGCCTGCGACAGGTTGATCAGGTTGAAATAAACGACGAAGCTGAGCAGCGCCACCAGCAGGTTCCAGTTGCTGGCCCGGCGCGGCTGGCTTGCCGCGAGGCCGATACCCAGCAGCAACAGGTTGGCGCTGGCCAGCAGCAGGCCGAAGCGCCAGGCCAGTTCGGCCTGGTGGCGCGGGGTGGCCTGCTGGATGAGCGCCAGCGTGGCCAGCGTCTTGGGCGGCGCCGCGTGCGCGCTGCGCACCGCCGTTTCGCCCACCACCACCCGGTACTGGTCGAAGCTGCTGAGCGTGCGGATGCCGCTGCGGCTGTCGACCTCGTTGCGCTGGCCGAGGTCGAGCTGCAGCACGCGGTCGTCACCTTCGGTCAGGAGCCGGCCGCTGCGCGCCGAGACCACCGATTCGATCGGTGGCTGGCGGGTCAGCACGAAGACGTTGTGGCCTTCGCCACCGGCCTGGCTGGCGCGGTCGATGAAGAATACCCGGCTGCCGTCGCGCGAGGCCTGGAACACGCCGGGCGCCACCCGTGACAGGTCGGACCGTTGCTCGTAGCGGCTGCGCAACTCAGCGCTGCTGCGGTTGCCCCAGGGCCAGACGAACAGCAGCAGCGCACCGGCCACCAGCAGCACCGGCCAGGCCATGCCCAGCACCGGCCGCACGAAGCGGCTCAAGCCCAGCCCGCTGGCGAACCAGATCGTCATTTCGCTGTCGCGGTACATGCGCCCCAGCGTGACCACCACCGCGATGAACAGGCTCAGGCCCAGCATGGTCGGCAGGTGGCCCAGTGCGACATAACCGAGCAGCAGCACCACGTCCTCGGGCGCCACCGATCCGCCGGCGGCCAGGCCCAGCGTGCGGATCAGCATCATCGTGATCACGATGGTCAGGATGACCACCAGCGTGGCGCCGAAACTGCGGGCCAGCTCTCGACGCACCGTTGTATCGAATAACATCTTTGGCTCTGTTGAAAGCGAGCCGATTATGGACTTCCGTACCCAAGCCATCACCCCCGGGGCCACCAGCCGACTGGGCGTCGATGCGCTGCTGCTGCTGCTGGTGGGCGAATCCGTGCCCGCCGGCCTGGACGAGCCGCTGAGCGTTGCAGTGCACCAGGTGATCGAGCAGGGCGACTTCTCGCTGAAGCCGGGCAAGCAGGCTTATCTGCGTCAGGTGGCGGGCGTGAAGGCCTCGCGCGTGCTGGTGGCAGCGTGCCGCGACGGCAGCGCCAAGTCCATCAAGACCGCGGCGGCGGCGGCGCTGGTCACGCTCAAAGGCCTGGGCGTCAAGCATCTGGCGGTGCTCATCGCTGGCGCCGATGCCGATGGCGACGCCGTTGCGCCGGTCGCCGCATCCATCGCAGCACAGGCCGAGGCCCTGGCCGCGGCAGTGGGCGATGCGGTCTATGTCTACCGCAGCACCAAGCCCAGCGCGCCGGCCGCGCCGGCCCTGGGCAAGCTCACGCTGCTGGTGGCCGACAAGGTGGCGGCCAAGGCGGCGGAAGCCGGCCTGGCGCTGGGCGCGGCGATCGTCGAAGGCGTCACGCTGGCGCGCGAACTGGGCAACCGCCCGGGCAACCATTGCACACCCACCCTGCTGGCTGCCGAGGCCCGCAAGCTCGGCAAGGCCGAAGGTCTGAAGGTCGAGGTGCTGGACCGCAAGGACATCGAGGCGCTGGGCATGGGCAGCTTCCTGTCGGTGGCCCAGGGCTCCGCCGAGCCACCGCGTTTCATCGTCATGCAGTACCACGGCGCGGCCAAGTCGGCACCGCCGCTGGTGCTGGTCGGCAAGGGCATCACCTTCGACTCCGGCGGCATCTCGCTCAAGCCCGGCGCCGAGATGGACGAGATGAAATTCGACATGGGGGGCGCGGCCAGCGTCATCGGCACGATGTGCGCGGTGGCCCGGCTGAAGCCGGCGATCAACCTGATCGGCGTCATCGCCGCGGCCGAGAACATGCCCGGCGGCAAGGCACTGAAGCCGGGTGACGTGGTGACCAGCCTGTCGGGGCAGACCATCGAGGTGCTCAACACCGATGCCGAGGGCCGGCTGGTGTTGTGCGATGCGCTGACCTACGTCGAGCGCTTCAAGCCCGCGGCGGTGGTCGACATCGCCACGCTGACCGGTGCCTGCGTGGTCGCGCTGGGGACCGTGCGCTCGGGCCTGTTCTCGGCCGACGACGGGCTGGCAGCCGACCTGCAGGCCGCCGGCGACGCCGCGCTCGACACCTGCTGGCGCATGCCGCTGGACGACGACTACGACGAGGGCCTGAAGAGCAACTTCGCCGACATGGCCAACATCGCCGGCCGCGCCGGCGGTGCCATCACCGCGGCGATGTTCCTCAAGCGCTTCACCAAACCCTTGCGCTGGGCCCATCTCGACATCGCCGGCACGGCCTGGAAGAGCGGCATCGCCAAGGGCGCCACTGGCCGGCCGGTGGGGCTGCTGACACATTGGGTGCTGTCGCAGGCCAAGTGACGTCGGATCAGTCTGAGGTGATCGACGTCGCGCGGGTCGAGCGCCGGGCCGCTCCCAAGCCGGCCCGAATCCCCTTGGGGGATCGGCGAACGTACTCGTTCGACGAGGGGCTGGCGCGGGTCGAGCGCCGGGCCGCTCCCAAGCCGGCCCGAATCCCCTTGGGGGATCGGCGAACGTACTCGTTCGACGAGGGGCTGCAGTGACACGGGTCGACTTTCACACCGGCGTGGCCGACAAGCTCGGCCACACCTGCCGCCTGGTGCGCAAGGCCTGGCGAGCCGGTCACCGGGTGACCGTGACCGGCTCGCCCGAGCAGTTGTCGCGGCTGGACCTTCTGTTGTGGACTTTCGAGCCCGGCGAATTCATCCCGCATGCCCGCTTGCGGGCCGGCGCCACGCTGCCGCAGGCATTGGCTCGCACACCGGTCTGGCTGGCCGATCGGCCTGCCGACCTGCCCGCGGCCATCGGCGAAGACCAGGTGCTGGTCAACCTCGGGCCGGAGCCCGTGGCCGACTTCGGTCGCTTCTCGAGGCTGATCGAGATCGTGGCGCTGGCGGCCGACGAGGTGGCCGGCGGACGCCAGCGCTGGCGGCACCACTTGGCGGCAGGCCTGGCGCCGACCAACCTGGCGCAAGGCGCCCCGTGAGCGCCCCGCCCGAGGGGCCGGCAGCGCCCCGGCGCGTGCCCACCCTGACCGAGGTGCTGCAGAGCGCACCGTCCGGCGCGGGCAGCCACGCGACGCCGCCGCTGGACCAGGCCTGGATCGTCGAGCAGGTGTTGGCCCGCTGCCAGCAGCAGATCGACCCGCTGCTGGTAGCCCAGGTCCAGGCCGCCATGGCCCCGGCGCTGGCCCAGGCCATGGAGCGGCTGCTGCACGAGACGCGGCTGTCGATGGCACGCGGCCTGCGCGATCAGGTGGCGCTGCTGGTCGCCGACGCCGTCGCCCGCGCGCTGGCTGAGGTGGCGCCGCAACGCGGCACGGGGTTGGCTGGTTGACGTTGACCTGGCGGTTGGCGCTAGGGCAAGCACCGAGCCCGGTGCAGGCAGATTCAGGGCCCAACGGGTGTATCGTCACGCCCGTTGAGAAACCCGTGGAACACACTTTCTCTCCAACATTCCCACCCGGAGGTTATTGCATGCAAGTCAAGCTCAATCTGATCGCAAGCGCCGTTGTCGTCGCCGTGTCGTCGTTTGCCGGCACCGCCATGGCGCAAGACATGGTCGTCAAGATCGGCCATGTGGCACCTGTCTCGGGCGCCCAGGCGCACTACGGCAAGGACAATGAAAATGGCGCCCGGATGGCCATCGAAGACCTCAACGCCAAGGGCGTGACGATCGGCGGCAAGAAGGTCAAGCTCGAACTGGTGGCCGAAGACGATGCGGCCGACCCGAAGCAGGGCACCGCGGCTGCACAGAAACTGTGCGATGCCAAGGTCAACGGCGTGGTCGGCCACCTGAACTCGGGCACCACCATCCCGGCGTCGGCGATCTACAACCAGTGCGGCGTGCCGATGATCACGCCGTCGGCCACCAACCCCAAGCTGACGCAGCAGGGCTTCAAGAACGTTTTCCGCCTGCTGGCCAATGACAACGCCCTCGGCGCTGGCCTGGCGCTGCACGCGGTCAACAACATGAAGCTGAAGAAGGTCGCGATCATCGACGACCGCAGCGCCTACGGCCAGGGCGTGGCCGAGGTCTTCAAGAAGACCGCGCTGGCCAAGGGCATGCTGGTGGTGGACGAGCAGTACACCAACGACAAGGCCACCGACTTCATGGCCATCCTGACCGCCATCAAGGGCAAGGGTCCGGACGCCATCTTCTACGGCGGCATGGACCCGCAAGCCGGCCCGATGCTGCGCCAGATGGACCAGCTCGGCCTGTCGAACGTGAAGTTCTTCGGTGGTGATGGCATCTGCACGGCCAAGCTGGCCGAGCTGTCGGGTGGCGCCAAGTCGCTGGGTGGCGTGGTCTGTGCCGAAGGCGGTGCCTCGTTGGACAAGATGCCCGGCGGCAAGGCCTGGATGGCGCGCTACGAAGCCAAGTACCCGAAGCAGTTCCAGGTCTACTCGCCGTACGTGTACGACGGCGTGCATGTGCTGGTCGACGCCATGGTGCGTGCCGGTTCGTCCGACCCCAAGGTCTACATGGCCAAACTGGCCGACACCAGCTACCAGGGCGTGACGACCAAGGTCGGCTTCGAGGCCGATGGCGAGTTGAAGAACCCGGCCATGACGCTGTACATGTACAAAGACGGCAAGAAGGCCGCGCTGAACTGATTTCGGCGGTTCTGGATTGCGAAGGGCGCCGCGAGGCGCCCTTTTTCATGGCCGGTGCTGCCCCGGCCGGTGCAGCTTGTTCAGTCGCGCTGCGCCAAGCGGCCGAACAGGCGCGTCAGGTCGAACAGCCTCTGGCCGTGCCAGGTGTGCACCTGGCTCCACTCGAAGCGCCAGGCCCAACAGCCCGCGGCGCTGCCGGGCAGGTTCATGCGGTGCTCGGAGGGCAGGGCCAGCACGTCCTGCAGCGGATGCACCACCGTGTCGGCCACCGACGCGCAGGCCGACCGCATCATCGCCCAGGCGATGTCGTGGCCGTCGGTGGCCAGGTAGGCACGGGCATGGTGGCGCTCATGGTCGCTGGCCGTGGCCCACCAGCCAGTGCTGGTGTCGTTGTCGTGGGTGCCGGTGTAGACCACGCTGTGGTGGTGGTGGTTGTGGGGCAGGAACGGGTCGTGCGCGTCACCGGCAAAGGCGAACTGCAGGACCGCCATGCCGGGGAATCCGCTGGCCGCCAGCAGCTCACGCGTGGCGGGCGACAACTGCCCCAGGTCCTCGGCGATCACCGGCACCGGGCCCAGCGCGTGCGCGATCGCGTCGAACAGGGCCATGCCCGGGCCCGGCAGCCAGCGGCCTTGCACGGCGGTGGGCTGATCGGCCTGGATCTCCCAGTAGTCGGCGAAGCCGCGGAAGTGGTCGATGCGCACGATGTCCACCAGGTCTAGCGTGCGGCGCAGGCGGTGCACCCACCAGGCGTAACCCTCGGCGGCATGGGCTGGCCAGCGGTAGAGCGGGTTGCCCCAGCGTTGGCCGGTGGCGCTGAAGTAGTCGGGCGGCACGCCGGCCACCACGCGGGCCTGGCCGTCGGCGTCCAGCTCGAACAGGTCGGGCCGGGCCCAGACCTCGGCGCTCTGGTGGGCGATGAAGATCGGTGCGTCGCCGACGATCTTCACGCCCTTGGCACGGGCATGGCCGCGCAGCGCCGTCCATTGGCGAAAGAAGCACCATTGGCAGAAGGCCCAGAAGGCGATGCGCTCGGCGTGCTGCAGCCGGGCGGCGGCCAGCGCGCCTGGCGAGCGCCGGGCCAGGCCGTCACCCCAGGTGGGCCAGTCGGCACCGTGGTGGGCCTCATTCAGGGCCATGAACAGCGTGTAGTCGGCCAGCCAGTCGGCATGGGCGGCGCAGAAGTCGTCGAACGCTGCCCGGTCGACCGCGTGGGCCTGCCCGGCGAACGCGGCCGCGGCGTCGGCCAGCCGCTGCATGCGGTAGGGCACCACGGTGGCGTAGTCGATGCGGCCCGGGTCGGTGCCGGGCGGCGCGGCCAGTGCATCGGTGGCCAGCCAGCCGGTTTGTTGCAACTCGGCCAGGTCGATCAGCAGCACGTTGCCGGCGAAGGCAGAGCTGCTCATGTAGGGTGAATTGCCGGGGCCGATGCCGCCCAGCGGCAGCATCTGCCACAGCGTCTGGCCAGCACGCTGCAGCCAGTCGACAAAATGGTAGGCCGCCGGCCCGAGGTCGCCGCTGCCGTGCGGACCCGGCAGTGAGGTGGGGTGCAGCAAGACACCGCTGGCGCGTGGGAATCGCATGGTGGTCAGGCGCCGGGGCGCGTGCGGTGGGGTGGCGGGATCAAGGGCGCGCCGGCCAGCAAGGCCACGCTGCGGGCGGCCAGGCGCCAGCGCCCGCGTGCCGTCGGATCGTCGGGCTGACCCGTGCTGTCGTCGGCGGTGTCGAGCAGCGGCTGCCAATCGCCGGGCGGCAGTTGGAAGTCGGCGTCCTCGGGTTCGGCATTGAACAGCATCAGCAGGCAGCGGTCGCCGCGGCCAGGCGCGCCGATCAGGGCGCCCAGTACCCGCGAGGCCGACTGGTTCCAGTCCCAGTCGTGCAGCGCGCCGCCGCCGCGGCGCAACCACGCCAGGTCGTGCTGACCGCGGCCATCGGTCAGCCCGGTGTACCAGCTCGGCCGCAGCGGCAACCACTGCCGGCGCAGCGCCAGCAGGCGGGCGGTGAAGCGCTGCAGCGGTTGGTCGGCCTGCGCCCAATCGATCCAGCTGATCGGGTTGTCCTGGCAGTAGGGGTTGTTGTTGCCGCGCTGGCTGTGGCCGATCTCGTCGCCGCCGGCCAGCATCGGCGTGCCCTGGCTCAGCAGCACGGTGGCCAGCAGTGCGCGCTGCAGGCGGCTGCGGCGCTGCAGCACCTCGGGGTCGTCGGTCGGGCCTTCGATGCCGCAGTTCCAGCTCAGGTTGCGGCCGTGGCCGTCGCGGTTGTGCTCGCCGTTGGCCTGGTTGTGGCGCAGGTCGAAGCTGACCAGATCGCGCAGCGTGAAGCCGTCGTGGGAGACGATGTAGTTGACCGATTCCATCGGCGTGCGCCGCTGCGCCTGCAGACGCTGCGACGAGCCCGCGAGCGCCTGCGCGAACTGGCCGCGGGTGACCGCACCACCCAGCCAGAAGGCGCGCATCGTGTCGCGGAAGCTGTCGTTCCATTCGAGCCAGCCGCGCGGGAAGTTGCCGGCCTGGTAGCCGCCGGGCCCGAGGTCCCAGGGCTCGGCGACGAGCTTGCCGTCGGCCCACAGCCGCGACAGCAGCGGGTCCTGCAGCAGCGCCTTGAAGAACGGGCCGTCGCGCTCGAAGCCATGGTCGCCGCGGCCCAGTACGGTGGCCAGGTCGAAGCGGAAGCCGTCGACATGCATTTCGCCGACCCAGTAGCGCAGCGAGTCCATCACCCACTGCAGCACCCGCGGCTGGCGGATGTCGAGCGTGTTGCCGCAGCCGCTGTAATTCTCGTAGGCGCTGCGGTGGGCATGGGGCAGGCGGTACCAGCGGGCGTTGTCGAGGCCGCGGAAACTCAGCGTGGGGCCGGTCTCGTCGCCTTCGGCGCTGTGGTTGAAGACCACGTCGAGCATCACCTCGATGCCGGCAGCATGCAGCGTCTTGACCATGCGGCGGAACTCGTTGCGGGCATCGTCCGGGTCGGCCGCCAGCCGCGGGCTGGTGCTGAAGAAGCCCAGCGTGTTGTAGCCCCAATAGTTGCGCAGGCCCATCGCCAGCAGCCGGGGTTCGTCCAGCGCATGCTGCACCGGCAGCAGGCTGACGGCGGTGATGCCCAGTTGGCGCAGGTGCTCGACCACCGCGGGGTGGGCCAGCCCGGCGTAGGTGCCCTGCAGCGGCGCCGGCACGGCCGGGTGCAGCCGGGTGTAGCCCTTGACATGCACTTCGAGCAGCACCGTGTCGACCAGCGGCGTGCGCAGCGGCGCGTCATCGCCCCAGTCGAAGGCGTCGTGCACGACGCGGGCCTTCAAGGCCGTGGCGGCGTTGTCGCGGGGATCGGGTTGCAGCGGGTGGTTGCCGTCGTGGCCGAAGTGCTCGGGGCCGGCGTCGAAATGGTCAACGATCTCGCGGGCATAGGGGTCGACCAGCAGCTTGCGCGGATTGAAGCGCAGGCCGCGGTCGGGCCGCCAGGGGCCGTGGGCGCGCAGGCCGTAGAGCTGGCCCGGCCGGCCCAGCGGGCTGCCAGGGGCGGCCCGCAGGTAGCCGTGCCACAGGTCCTGGGTATTGCCGGGCAGCAGGCCGCGGTGGGTCTCGATGCGGCCGCTGGCATCAAACAGGCACAGCTCGATGGCCTGTGCATGGCCTGAGCTGACGGCGATGTGCAGGCCCTCGCCATCCCAGTGCGCGCCCGGTGGGCCGGGGCGGCCGGGCTCCAGCAGCAGCGGCGCGGGATCGGGCCCATGCTGCGGCCGCGCGACGCTGTCCAATGCCGCCTCCGAGCCAGGCAGCGTCCCTTCCAGGCCCTTCGGCACGACTAGGCGGTCCATTCAAAAAACACGCTGGCCAGCGGCGGCAGCGTCAGCAGCAGCGACTGCGCCCGGCCGTGCGCGGCCACCGTTTCGGTCTGCGCCGCGCCCAGCGGCGTGCCGACGTTGCTGCCACCGTAGTGCCGGGAATCGGTGTTCAGCCTCTCGACCCACCGCCCGGCACGCGGCACGCCGACGCGGTAGGCGGTGAGCACCGCGGGCGTGAAGTTGCACACCACCAGCACCGGTGCGACCCCGCCCTCGCCATGGCGCACGAAGGCCAGCACGCTGTTGAGCGCATCGTCATGGCTGATCCACTCGAAGCCGTCGGGCGTGAAGTCACGCTGGTGCAGCGCGGGCAGTTGCCGTTGCAGGTGGTTCAGGTCGCGCACCAGGCGCTGCACACCGGCGTGGTTTGGGTCGGCGTCGTCGTCAAGCAGGTGCCAGTCGAGGCTGCGGTCGTGGTTCCATTCGCGGCCCTGGGCGAACTCGCAACCCATGAACATCAGCTTCTTGCCCGGGTGGCCCCACATGAAGCCGTAGTAGGCGCGCAGGTTCGCGTGCTGTTGCCAAGGATCTCCCGGCATCTTGCCGATCAGCGAGCCCTTGCCGTGCACCACCTCGTCGTGCGAGAGCGGCAGCACGAAGTTCTCGTTGAAGGCATAGACCAGGCCAAAGCTCATCTCGCCCTGGTGGTAGGCGCGGTGGATGGGTTGCCGCGCCATGTAGGCCAGCGTGTCGTGCATCCAGCCCATGTTCCACTTGTAATGGAAGCCCAGCCCACCGGCGTAGGTCGGGCGCGACACTGCCGGGAAGGCGGTCGATTCTTCGGCCAGCGTGATGGCCTGCGGCCGTTCGACGCCCACCACCTCGTTCAAGCGCTTCAGGAAGCTGATCGCTTCCAGGTTCTCGCGCCCGCCATGCAGGTTGGGAATCCACTCGCCCGCCTTGCGGCTGTAATCGCGGTAGAGCATCGACGCCACCGCATCCACCCGCAGGCCGTCGACGCCGAAGCGCTCCAGCCAGTACAGCGCGTTGCCGATCAGGAAGTTGCGCACCTCGGTGCGGCCCAGGTTGCAGATCAGCGTGTTCCAGTCGGGGTGGAAGCCCTCGCGCGGATCGGCGTATTCATACAGGTGCGTGCCGTCGAAGCAGCCCAGGCCATGGGCGTCGGTGGGAAAGTGCGCCGGCACCCAGTCGAGGATCACGCCCAGCCCGGCGGCGTGCGCAGCTTCGACGAAGCGCTTGAAGCCGGCACCGTCACCGCTGCGCGTGCCATCAGCGGCCGGCGTGCTGAACCGGGCGGTGGGTGCGTACAGCCCCAGCGGCTGGTAGCCCCAGGAGCCGTCGAACGGGTGCTCGCTGATCGGCAGCAGCTCGACATGGCTGAAGCCCAGGTCCTTGGCGTAGGGCACCAGGGTGGCGGCCAGTTCGTCCCAGTTCAGCCAGCGGCCGCCGCCTTCGGCGCTGGAGTCAACGATGCGCCGCCACGAGCCCAGGTGCACCTCGTAGATGCTGATCGGTGCGCCCAGCGCGTTGGCCGCCTGCCGCGCGGGCGAGGGCGCCACTGGTACAGGCAGCGGTGCCACCACGCTGGCGGTGGCCGGGCGCAGCTCGGCGGCGCGCGCCATCGGGTCGGCCTTCTGCGGCAGCAGCTGGCCTTGCGGACCCAGCAACTCGTACTTGTAGCGGGCACCGCTGGCCACGCCGGGGACGAACAACTCCCAGACGCCGCACTCGCGGCGCAGCCGCATCGGGTGGCGGCGGCCGTCCCATTGGTTGAAATCACCGACCACGCTGACCCGCGTGGCGTTGGGCGCCCAGACCGTGAAAGCCGTGCCGGCCACACCCTGGTGCAGCCGCGGTGTGGCGCCCAGCACCTCGAACGGCCGCAGGTGGGTGCCTTCGGCCAGCAGCCAGGCGTCCAGCTCGCCCAGCACCGGGCCGAAGCGGTACGGGTCTTCGTCGATCTGCCGCTGGCCATCGGCCCAGGTGATGTGCAGCCGGTAGGCGTTCTCGACCGCTTGGGTGGGTTGGCCGGCCGGGCCCGGCACCGCCGCTGCCGGCAACGCCACCGGGCCGTCCCACACCCCATCGGCCTGCACCATCACCAAGCTGCCCAGCAGCCGAGCGTCGGCGGCGCCGATGACGGCCACCGCCGTGGCGCCGGGCAAGAAGGCCCGCACCCAGGCCTGGCCGGTGGCGTCGCGGTGGGGCCCCAGCACGGCGAACGGGTCGCCTTGGCGGCCTTGGCGGATCAGGTCGATGTCGGAGGGGTTCAGCATGCGGCGATCGTAGGGTGGTGCGGGGTCGTTCAGCCAATCAGCCAATCAGCCATCCTGCCATTCAGCCATTCAGGCTTGCGGTTTGACGTGCCAGATCTGTTCGGCGTATTGCCGGATCGTGCGGTCGGCCGAGAACGGGCCCATGCCGGCCACGTTGGCGATGGCCTGGCGGGCCCAGCCGTCGGGGTCGCGGTAGAGCGCGTCCACCCGGCCTTGCGTGGCCAGGTAGGCCTCGTAGTCGGCCAGCAGCAGGTAATGGTCGCCGCCCCACAGCAGGCTGTCGATCAGCGGCCGGTAGCGCGCCGGCTCGTCGGGTGAAAAGCTGCCGGAGGCGATGCTGTCGAGCACGGCCTTGAGCTGCGGATTTCCTTCATAGAGGCGCATCGGCTGGTAGCCGGCGGCGCGGATGGCCGCCACTTCATGCGCCAGCTTGCCGAAGATGAAGATGTTGTCGTCGCCGACGTTCTGCCGGATTTCGATGTTGGCACCGTCGTCGGTGCCGATGGTCAGCGCGCCGTTGAGCGCCAGCTTCATGTTGCCGGTGCCCGAGGCCTCGGTGCCGGCGGTGGAGATCTGCTCGGACAAGTCGGCCCCCGGCATGATCACCTCGGCCACCGAGACGCCGTAGTTCGGGATGAACACGATCTTCAGCTTGTCGCCGATGCGCTTGTCGTGGTTGATCACCTGGCCGACGTCGTGGATCAGCCGGATGATGGTCTTGGCGGTGGTGTAGCTGCTGGCCGCCTTACCGGCGAAGATCACCGTGCGCGGCACCCAGTCGGCATGGGGCTGGGCCAGGATGGCGCGGTAGCGCGTCACCACATGCAGCAGGTTGAGCAGCTGGCGCTTGTATTCGTGGATGCGCTTGACTTGCACGTCGAACAGGCTGGCCGGGTGGACGGTGATGCCGGTGCTGCTGAGGATCAGCGCGGCCAGGCGTTGCTTGTTCTGCTGTTTCACGGCCATGAAGGCCTGGCGGAACGCGGCGTCTTCGGCGTGCGGCAGCAGGCCTTTGAGCAGGTCGAGGTCGCGGCGCCAGCCGGTGCCCAACTGGCCGTCGATCAGCGCAGTCAGCCCCGGGTTGGCCTGGATCAGCCAGCGCCGCGGCGTGACGCCGTTGGTCATGTTGGTGAAGCGGTCGGGCCACAGCGCGGCGAAGTCGGCGAAGATGGTTTCGACCAGCAGATCGCTGTGCAGCTTGGACACGCCGTTGACCTGGTGGCTGCCCACGATCGACAGGTGGGCCATGCGCACGCGGCGCTCGCCACCGCCATTCGAACCCTCGTCGATCAGCGACAGCCGGCGCTGGAAGTCCATGTCGCCCGGCCGCAGCGCCTGGGCTTTCACCAGAAAGTCCTGGTTGATGCGGAAGATGATCTCCAGGTGGCGTGGCAGCACCTGCTGCATCAGCGACACCGGCCAGGTCTCCAGCGCCTCGGGCATCAGCGTGTGGTGGGTGTAGCTGAAGGTCTGCTGGGTGATGGCCCAGGCGGCGGCCCAGGTGAAGCCGTTTTCGTCGGTCAGCAGGCGCATCAGCTCGGCCACGCCGATGGCCGGGTGGGTGTCGTTCAAGTGGATCGCCACCTGCTCGGCCAGGTTGGCCAGCGTGCCGTGCTCGGCCAGGTGGCGGGCCAGGATGTCCTGGATCGACGCGCTGGTGAAGAAGTATTCCTGGCGCAGCCGCAATTCGCGCCCGGCGGGCGTGCTGTCGTTGGGATAGAGCACCCAGGAGATGTTCTCGAACTGGTTCTTGAACTCGGCCGCGCGTGCGTAGTCGCCCGAGTTGAAGGCGTGCAGGTCGATGTGGGCGGGCGCTGCGGCCTTCCACAAGCGCAGCGTGCTCACCCGCTGGGTGCCGGCGCCGGGAATCACATGGTCGTAAGCCTTGGCGCTGACCTCGGCGGCATGGCGCCAGACCGGCACGGCCTCCATGCCCATGATCGGGGACTCGGCCCGCTCGACCCAGCCGCCGAAACGAACCGGGTAGTGCACGCCAGGGCGCGGAAACTCCCAGGGCGTGCCGTCCTCCAGCCAGGGGTCGGGGTGCTCGATCTGGCGGCCGCCGACGATGCTCTGCGCGAACATGCCGAACTCGTAGCGGATGCCGTAGCCATAGCTGGGCAGGCCCACGCTGGCCATCGCATCGAGAAAACAGGCCGCCAGCCGGCCCAGACCGCCGTTGCCCAGCGCGGCGTCGGGTTCGTGGGCCTGCACGTCTTCCAGCGTGCGGGCGTGGCGGCCCAGGCTGCCGGCCACCGCGGTGTCGAGCGCCAGCGCCGACAAGGCGTTGCCCAGGCTGCGGCCGATCAGGAACTCCATCGACAGGTAGTACACCCGCCGGGCCTTGGCGGCGCGGTCGGCGGCGTCGCCGGCCACCCAGCGGCGCGACAGCTCGGCGCGGGCGACCTGCGACACCGCGGTCATCAATTCCACCGGGCCGGCTTCGGCCGGCGCCACGCCCACCGTGTGCAGCAGGTGGCGATCGACGCGGGCGGCCAGGGAGTCGGAGGCGGGCGTGGTGGACAGGGGGTTGCTCATGGAGATCCGGTACTCGGGGCCGTTGGGGGTGGCAGGCGATCGGTAGAACACGGGCGGTTGCCGCGGCGGCATTCCTGCATTATTCATGCCCTGCTGACCCCGAATCGGCGAAAAGCCATGGCACCATCGATCCCAGGATCACGTTGCAGCCGGCAAGCAGTGCCGGCTGCAAGCGCGTGGACCAGGAGACACTGAACATGGCCAACAGCGACATCGCCTCCAATTTCGATCTGCCCAAGCGCACGGTGGCGCTGGTGCTGGCCGGTGGGCGGGGCAGCCGCCTCCGGGATCTGACCGACCGCCGCGCCAAGCCGGCGGTCTACTTCGGCGGCAAGTTCCGCATCGTCGACTTCGCCCTCAGCAACTGCCTGAACTCGGGCATCCGCCGCATCGGCGTCATCACCCAGTACAAGAGCCACAGCCTGCTCCGCCATCTGCAGCGCGGCTGGGCGTTCTTGAAAAGCGAAATGAACGAGTTCGTCGACCTGCTGCCGGCGCAGCAGCGGGTGGACGAGGAGAGCTGGTACCGCGGCACGGCCGACGCCGTCTACCAGAATCAGGACATCCTGGCGGCCTACGGTGCCGACTACATCGTGGTGCTGGCTGGCGACCACATCTACAAGATGAACTACGCGCTGATGTTGGCCGACCACGTGGCCCAGGGTCGCGAATGCACGGTGGGCTGCATCGAGGTGTCGCGCGCCGAGGCCTCGGCCTTCGGCGTGATGGCCATCGACGAACAGCGCCGGATCATCGATTTCGTCGAAAAACCTGCCGACCCGCCGGCCATGCCCGGCAAGCCCGACCGCGCCCTGGCCAGCATGGGGATCTACATCTTCAACGCGCGCTACCTTTACAGGGAGCTGGAGCGCGACATTGCCGACCCGACGTCGAGCCACGATTTCGGCAAGGACATCATCCCGGCGGCGGTGCGCAACGGCAAGGCGGTGGCCCATCCGTTCGAGCTGAGTTGCGTGGGCACCAAGCCGGGTCTGCAACCCTACTGGCGCGACGTGGGCACGATCGACGCCTACTGGGATGCCAACATCGACCTGACCGCCACCGACCCGGAGCTGAACCTCTACGACACCCGTTGGCCGATCTGGACCTACCAGGCGCAGTTGCCGCCCGCCAAGTTCGTGCACAACCAGGCCGACCGGCGCGGCATGGCGGTGGAGTCGATGGTCTCTGGCGGCTGCATCGTCTCGGGCGGGGTCTTCCGCTCGGTGCTGTTTTCCGGCGTGCGGGTGCATTCGCATGCCAGCGTCAACTGGAGCGTGCTGCTGCCCGACATGCAGGTCGGCCGCGGCGCGCGCCTGACCAAGGTGATCGTCGACCGCGGCTGCAAGATCCCCGACGGCATGGTCATCGGTGAAGATCCGATCGAAGACGCCCGCCGCTTCCATCGCAGCGAGCAGGGCGTCACGCTGGTGACCAGCGGCATGCTGCGCGCGCTGGAATCTTGACCCCTCCCCGATGCGCCTGCGGCGCCTCCCCCCGGGGGGCCAAGCCCGGACACAAGAGGTCCTGCGGATCTCTTGTGCGTGGCGAGGAGCCGGGCCCGTTGGCCCGGCGCGGCCTGCAAGGCACGCCAGTGGCCCGGCAAAGCCGGTTCCACGGCGTCTACCGACTTGAGTCGGGTGCGTTCGCCCGGCGACGCGCGATGCGCGGTGGAGTATTGAGATGAAGGTTTTGCACGTGGCCGCCGAGATCTACCCGCTGGTCAAGACCGGCGGCCTGGCCGACGTGGTGGCGGCCCTGCCGCCGGCGCTGGCGGAGGCCGGTGCCGACGTGCGGCTGTTGCTGCCCGGCCTGCCGGCGATCCTGGAGGCGGTGCAGGCGGCGCGCACCGTGGTCGACATCGGTGCCTGCTTCGGCGCCTTGCGGGTGCGGCTGCTGCTGGGCCGCATGCCGGGCAGCCAGCTGCCGGTGTACGTGGTCGACGCGCCGCACCTGTACCGGCGTGGCGGCAGCCCCTACCAGGCCAGCGACGGCAGCGAATGGCCCGACAACCTGCAGCGCTTCGCCCTGCTGGGCTGGGTGGCGGCGCACCTGGCCGCCGACGATGCCGACCCGGCCTGGGTGCCCGATGTCGTGCACGCCCATGACTGGCATGCCGCGATGGCCTGCGCCTACATGGCCGACCACCTGCCGACGCAGGCGGCGTCGGTGTTCACGGTACACAACCTCGCCTTTCAGGGGCTGTTTCCACACCCCGATTGGGCCATGCTGGGCTTGGGTTCGCGCTACCTGTCGTCGGCGGCGCTGGAGTTCCACGGCCAGTTGTCGTTCATCAAGGCCGGGCTGGTGTTCGCTGACAGGGTGACCACCGTCAGCCCGACTTACGCCCGCGAGATCGCCACCCATGAGTTCGGCTGCGGCCTGGATGGCGTGATCCGCGGCCGCGGTGCCGACGTGACCGGCATTTTGAACGGCATCGACGAAGCGGTCTGGAACCCGGCCGCCGATGCCGCCATCGCCGCCCGCTTCGACAGCGACCGCCTGGGTGGCAAGCAGGTCTGCCGAGGGGCGCTGCAGGACGCGCTGGGCCTGCAGCGCGACGAACAGGCGTTGATCCTCACCGTCGTCAGCCGGCTCACGTCGCAGAAGGGCCTGGACCTGGTGCTGTCCGCCCTGCCGGCGCTGGTGCGCGAAGGCGTGCAGTTCGCCATTCAGGGCACCGGCGAGCCGGCGCTGGAGGCCGCCTTTCGCATGGCCGAGCAACTGCATCCGGGCCGGGTGGCGGTGCACATCGGCTACGACGAGCCGCGCGCGCACCAACTGGTGGCCGGTGCCGACGTGATCGCCGTGCCCTCGCGCTTCGAGCCCTGCGGCCTGACGCAGATGTACGGCCTGCGCTACGGCACCGTGCCGGTGGTGCGCCGGGTGGGCGGACTGGCCGACACGGTGGTGGACAGCGATGCCGAACCACGCACGGCTGCTGCCGGTGGTGTCGCAGCGGCTGCCGGTGGTGATGCCGGTGGTGATGCCGGTGGTGATGCCGGTGATGGTGCCGGCGATGGCGTCCCGACCGGCGGCGCGCCAGACCGGCAGACCGGATTCGTTTTCGACGCCGCCACGCCCGGCGCGTTCGAGGCCTGCGTGCGGCGCGCGGTGGCGCTCAAGCGCGACGCCGCGGCCTGGCAGGCGGTGATGCGGCGCGGCATGGCGCAGAACCTGTCGTGGGCTGGCCCGGCGCGTGACTACCTGGCCTTGTATGCCCAAGCACGGCTGTCCCGCGCCGCTGCCGCGCGGCGTTCGGACAGCTGAATGGCGCTGCCGAACAGGCTGACCGGGGTTTGACCGGCTGGCCGGCCCGCCGGCCCGCCGACCTGCTGGCCGGGCGTGCCGGCAGGCGGTTCAATCGACCCGGGCGCCCGATTCCTTGACGATCCTGGCCCACTTGGCGCTGTCGTTGCGGATCACCTTCACGAACTCCTCCGGACTGCTGGTGTAGGGCTCGAAGAACTGGGCACGGATGGCCTGGCGCATCTCGGGTGAGCGAAGCACCTTCACCAACTCACCCTGCAACTTGTCGGCCACCGGCTTGGGCAGGCCGGCCGGCGCCATGATGCCGAACCACAGGTCGCTGCCGGCGGCCGAGTAACCGGGCACACCGGCCTCTTCCATGGTCGGCACGTCGGGCGCGAAGGGGCTGCGCTTGCTGCTGGTCACCGCCAGCGCACGTACCCGCCCACCGCGGCTTTGCGGAATCGCCACGTTCAGGATGTCGAACATGAAGGTGATCTGGCCCGAGAGGGTGTCGTTCATCGCCAACGCGCTGCCGCGGTAGGGCACATGCTGCATCTGGCTGCCGGACAACATCTTCAGCACCTCGCCCGACAGGTGGTTGGACGAGCCGTTGCCCGCCGAACCAAAGCTCACCTTGCCCGGGTTGGCGCGGGCGTAGTCCACCAACTCCTTCAAACTCCTGGCCGGGTGGTTGGCGTTGATCACCAGCATGTTCACGTACGAGACGGCCATCGTCAGCGGCGTGAAGTCCTTGATCGGGTCGTAGCCGACGCGGTCACCGTACAGCGCCGGGTTGATGGTGTGGGTGCCGGTGGTCGACAGGCCGATGGTGTAGCCATCGGGCGCTGCCTTGGCCAGCGCCTGCATGCCCACGCCGCCGCCGGCGCCGCCGCGGTTCTCCACCACCACCGGCTGGCCCAGCGCCACCTGCAGCTGCTGCGCCACTGCACGCGAGAAGATGTCGGTCGGCCCGCCGGGCGGGAAGGGCACGATCCACTTGATCGGCCGGCTGGGCCAGGTGTCGGCCCAGGTCGGGCTGGCCAGCAGGGTGGCGGCCAGCGACAACATCGCGGTGCGGCGGCTGAACGGGTTCATGGAACTCCTCGGCGTTGGGGGGCGCCCTCGACAGGACGGCGCGCCGAAGTATGTGCCGGCCGGCCCGGCAGTCGGGCCACACTGCGCTTCGAATCCTGTGAAGCTGGGGTTTGCCCGCAGCGCAGGTGCAGCGCAGGTGCAGCGCAGGCTGGCCTGGCAATGCCGTCTTGCAATGGTCGCCCGGATCGCCTGCACCGCTGCCAGTCCGCCAGAAAGCAAAAAGCCCCAGGTGAATCGTTCAACTGGGGCTTGGATCTGGCGGAGAGGGCGGGATTCGAACCCGCGGGGGGCTGTTAACCCCCACACGCTTTCCAGGCGTGCGACTTAAACCGCTCATCCACCTCTCCGGGATGTTGTCGATTCTAGCCGACCGGGTCGTAAGCGGCTTCGCGCAGCCAGTCGATCGGCACGAAGTCGGTCGCCCTGGCGTGGGTGCATTCCAGCACCACTGGCGGGGCGCAGCCGGCCAGCCGGGCTGCGCGCCAGCGCAGCGCGCAGACGCACCAGCGGTCGCCGGGCTTGAGGCCGCGAAAGCGCGACTCCGGCCGCGGCGTGATCAAGTCGTTGCCTTGCTCGAACTGGAAGTTCAGGAAGGCCACCGTCATCCGCGCGCAGATGACATGGCTGCCCACATCCTGGGCGTCGGTGTGGCAGCAACCGTCGCGGTACCAGCCGGTCAGTGGGTCGAACGAGCAGGCCACCAGCGCGCCGCCCAGCACGTTGAGGGCACCGGAGGCGCTCATCGCGTGGCCCAGCCCACCGGTTTCGCACCTGCGGTGTCGCCGGCGCCGCCTTGCTTGAACACGGCCATCGCGGTGGCGATCAGCCCTGCCACTTCGGTCATGTTGCCGGGCACGATCATCGTGTTGTTGGTCTTGGCCAAGGCCTGGTAGGCCTCGATGGCACGCTCGGCCACCTTCAACTGCACGGCCTCGACGCCGCCGGGCTGGCCGATGGCGGCTGCAATGCGGCGGATGGCGTCGGCGTTGGCTTCGGCCAGCGCGGTGATGGCTGCCGCCTCACCCTGCGCCTTGTTGATGTCGGCCTGCTTTTCGCCCTCGCTGCGGGCAATGCTGGCCTCGCGTTCGCCGGTGGCGATGTTGATCTGCTCCTGGCGCCGGCCTTCACTCGCGGCGATCAGCGCACGCTTCTCGCGCTCGGCGGTGATCTGCGCCTGCATGCTGCGCAGGATCTCGGCCGGCGGCGTCAGGTCCTTGATCTCGTAGCGCAGCACCTTGACGCCCCAGTTCAGCGCCGCCTCGTCCAGCGACAGCACCACCGAGGTGTTGATCTGCGCGCGCTCCTCGAAAGTCTTGTCCAGCTCCATGCGGCCGATCACGCTGCGCAACGTGGTCTGCGCCAGCTGGGTGATGGCGATGATGTAGTTCGACGAGCCGTAGCTGGCACGCATCGCATCGGTGACCTGGAAGTACAGGATGCCGTCCACCGTCAGCTGGGTGTTGTCCTTGGTGATGCAGACCTGGCTGGGCACGTCGAGCGGGATCTCCTTCAACGAGTGTTTGTAGGCCAGGCGGTCGACAAACGGCACCAGCAGGTTGAGGCCGGGCGTCAGGGTGGCGTGGTATTTGCCCAGCCGCTCGACCACCCAGGCGTTCTGCTGCGGTACCACCTTGATCGACCGCACGATGAAGATGACGGCGATGACCAGCAGGACAACGAAGATTTCCATGTTCTTCTTTCAGCAATGATTCAGAGGGGCGTCAATGCGCGGCGCGGTCCAGCAGCAGGCAGTTGCCGTCAACCGCGTGGATCACGTGCAGCCCGGGCAAGGCCGGGCCGCTGCCGACGAAGCGGGCATTCCAGCCGGCGCCTCGGTGGCTGACCCGTGCGCTGCCGTCGGACTGCCAGGCCGGCACCTGCACGCTGCTGCCGATGTCGAGGTTGACGTCGGGGTTGGCCGAAGCCGGCAAAGCCACCGGATGGCGCGCGCGCCGCCAATGCCACAGCCCCACCGCACCACCCCCCAGCAGCGCCGCAGTGAGCAACTGGCCCTCGGTGGCCAGGCCCAAGTGGGCGGCCCCTGCGCCGGCGGCCGCACCCAACGCCAGCATCAGCAGGTAAATGGTGCCCGATGCCAGCTCGGCCACCACCAGAATCCCGGTGGCCAGCCACCAGAGGGTGGGTGCGCTCCATGTCATCGTCGACGCTCCGCGCCCCGAGGATCGGGTCGCCGCAAGCAGTGTAGGGCGGTCATCGTGCTACCGCGGGTTGCCCCTACACTTCGCCCCTTCGCCGGAGGCGCCCACCAGCGTCTGGCCGCCTTTTTTGCCCCGCTCCCGAGGAGCCTCGATGCAACATTTCCGCTTTCCGATCGTCATCATCGACGAAGACTTCCGCTCTGAAAACACCTCGGGCCTGGGCATCCGCGCGCTGGCGCAGGCGATCGAAAAAGAGGGCTTCGAGGTGCTGGGCAACACCAGCTATGGCGACCTGAGCCAGTTCGCCCAGCAGCAAAGCCGGGCCTCGGCCTTCATCCTGTCGATCGACGACGAGGAGTTCACGCCCGGCCCTGAACTGGACCCGGCGGTGCTGAACCTGCGCAAGTTCATCGAAGAGATCCGCTTCAAGAACAGCGACATCCCGATCTACCTGTACGGCGAGACGCGCACCAGCCAGCACATCCCCAACGACATCCTGCGCGAGCTGCACGGCTTCATCCACATGTTCGAGGACACGCCCGAGTTCGTGGCCCGG
>JBBQVF010000064.1:0-25048 GCA_038211805.1 Burkholderiales bacterium
GACCGTCCCCAAGGGCACCGAGCGGCTGCGGATCACGCCGTCGCCCGTCCACTCCGACGCCGACATCGACAAGCTCGTCACCGCGCTCAGCGAAATCTGGAGCATGTGCGCACTCAGCCGGGTCGCGGTCGCGGCGTAAGGGCGGCGAACCCAGGCTGTGCTGTCCCACTCGATCGCAGCAGTACGCCAGCACAACGTATATTGTGATCGCGGCGCAGGATTGGACCTATGACCGCACGCAAATTCGTTTGAGGCCATGGGTCCCGGCCTTCGCCGGGGGTGACAATGTTTGCGCGAGTTTGCCCAGGCGAGGTTACTTTAACACAGTTGCAATCGGAAGTTCACGCAAAGGTCCCTCACTCGACCGAACATATCCGATTATTCTGAAGAGCTTGCGCGTTCCCGATGTCGCCTGCTGTCACGCCCTCGTCATCCCGGCGGCACCGGCAACAAACCCGTGGCGACGCCGATCGGCGCTCGAGCGAGGTCGGTGCCGTGGATACCGAGCGAGAGCCGGGATGACGTCAATCCGTCGTTCTTCAGCCCGACTGCGATCAGTCCTGAAGCCGTTCTCGCCACAGTAATAACCAGAACGGCACGTTTGTCAAGTGCCGTGGTCAGGACAAGCCGCGACACCACAAGCCGCGACACCAACTGCCATCGGCGCGCCGCTTCGCCGACTTCACCCCGTCGGAGGTCCGCCGGCCGCCGCCGCCAGCTTGCGCTTGACCAACGGCGTCGCCAACGCGACCGGCGTTGCGGTGGCGACATGCGGGATGCCGCCGTTCTGCAACGGCACCGCCGTCGCGGGCACGCCGCGGATGTCGATGCCGCCCACATCGCGCACCACCGGCCCCCACAGCTGCGGGTGTTCCTTGCGCATCGAGACGCCGTACAGCGGCAGCGGCAGGCCCTGATGGCAGGTCGTGCAGTTGACCTTGTACGGGTCGCCGAGCGGCCCCTTGCGGTTGGCCGGCATCGCATAAGCGAGCTTCTGGATGTAGTCGTTGTTTATATTGCGAACCATCCGGATGCCGTACCAGGCGGTGACCCGCTGCGGCCGGCTTTGCGACCAGTCCGAAAACGCGCGGGTATTGTGGCAATAGCTGCAGTTGACGCCGAGCGACCCCGACATGTGCATCATCAGGCCATAGGTCGCCTCGGTCGCCTTGATCGGCACTTCGGGGCCGTTGACGGGAACGCGCGACTGGACGCGGATCGGGTAGGCGGCAAGCAGGTACGGCGTGAACGGGTCGTAGGGCAGCGACGCGTACTTGACCGAATTATGCCCCGCGGACGCGATGCCGCGCGTGTTGCCGGCAAGCATGCCGCCGTGCAGCGCGGCATTCGGGTCCTCGTTCCAGACGTTGCGCGGCACGGCATTGCCGCGGTGGCAGGTCCAGCACGTCACGCCGACCTGCTGGACGTGGCTCGTCCAGTTGGCGTTGATGTTGCGCGTCATCTGCAGCATCCGCCGCGCGACGACCTTGGTATAAACCGCGTCCGACGCCATGTTGTTAGGATTGTGGCAATAGTTGCAGCCCTGCGCCGGCGGCGCGACCCACTGCGTGATCGACGCCATGAGATGGTTGAACTGATCGGTGCTGAGGTCGCCGAGCACCCGGACGTTCTGATAAGCGTGGCTGGCGCGCTCGCCACCGGTGTCGGGGTCGAGCGCATAGGGCGTCGCCGGGATACCGTTGACCTGACGCAGCGCCGCCTCGATCCGCGGGTTGCGGATCGTCGCCTGTCCGGTGCCGCGATAGGCCAGCTGCGCCGACTTCATCGGCGGGGCTTCGCCGCAGCTGGCGAGCAAGGCCGCGCCCGCGATCGTGGTAATAGCGGCCTTTATCGCTGCACTCATTTCAACACCCCTGGAAGCGTTGCCGGATCGACGATCCCGGTCTTGGGATAGACCGGCGCATAGCCATGCTGCTGTGCCCACAAGAACCAGTTGTCGACGACCGTGCCCGTGAGCAGGATGCCGATGCCGCCGGTCAGCGTGGTCAGCACCGCGAACCACCACGCCCAGCGATGGACCGACTCATAACTGGCGTTGAACCCCATAGTCCAGCGCCAGAACAGCCCGGCGCGTTCTGCCGCAGTCCCGCGGTCGACGATCTGCTCGAGCTCGCGCTCACCGCCGTAGCGCCCGACCGACAGGATCGTTGCGCCGTGCATCGCGAACAGCAAGGTCGAACCGTAGAGGAAGACGATCGAAAGGCAGTGGAACGGGTTGTAGAACAAATTGCCGTAGCGGATGGAGAACGCCGCGGTCCAGTCGAGGTGCGGGAAGATGCCGAAGGGCACCGCTTCCGACCAGCTGCCCATCAGCACCGGGCGGATGAAACCGAGCGACAGGAACAGGAAGATCGCGCTGGCGAACGCCCAGGCGGTATGGGTGCCCAGCCCGAGCTGCCGCGCCCGGATGAACGTGCGCGCCCACCACAGCAGCACCGACGCGGTCAGGAAGAAGCCGGCGATCAGCCACCAGCCGCCCTCGGCCAGCGGCGGCAGGATCTGCAAGCCGTATTTCGGTGCGGGCGGCTCGAGCGCCAGCCACGGCAGCTGACGCAGAAACTGCACCGGATCCCAGCCGACCGATGCCCACATGTTGAGCCCGATGATCTCGAATGCGAGAAAGCCGAGGAACAGCGATGCAAGGCCGAGGCGGCCGAGATAGAAGGGGCCGATCTGCGCCTCGCCGATACGGCCCATCAGATGCGCGAAGCCAGGTTTGCCGTCACGCCGCCAGTTGCCCCCGGGGAGCGCGACGCCGGGCTCGGCGGGGCCGCGGACCTGGATTTGGGTGAA
Source organism: Burkholderiales bacterium (assembly GCA_038211805.1). GTDB lineage: Bacteria > Pseudomonadota > Gammaproteobacteria > Burkholderiales > Burkholderiaceae_C > Pseudaquabacterium. Next base: position 2,815 of record JBBQVF010000064.1, read on the forward strand.
GATGTTCTGGTAACCCATGGTCTTTCCTCCCGCTTACTGGCGCCAGATCGGCAGATCGAGCCACCACGTCCACCATTCGGGCCAGCCACGCGACCAGAACGGCCCGCTGATGATGATGCAAACCGCGCTCCAGAAGCCCGCCGACAGCGCGAGGAATAGCCCGAGCCGGTGAATGCCCAGCGTCCCGACCGAATAACCGATCAGGTCCCGGAAGAAGGTATCCTCATGCTCGGGAGCCTTCATCACCTCCCCCTCGCCCGGGTTGGCCGCCGACAGGATCAGCGAGCCGTGCAGCGCCAGCGCCAGCGTCGTCGTGAAGAAAAAGCTTACGGCGAGCATGTGCGCCGGATTGTAGTGGAAATGCAGATATTGGTAGCCGGTGTTCGACACCCAGTCGAGGTGGCTGAAGATCCCGTACGGGAAGCCGTGGCCCCACGCGCCGAGCAGCAGCGGCCGGATGACTTCGAGGCTGACATAAGCGAAGATCGCCACCGAAAAAGCGAACGGCACATGATAGCCGATGCCGAGCTTGCGGCAGATTTCGACTTCGCGCAGCGCCCATGAGCAGAAGGCACCGATCGCGCAGATCGTCACGATCTGCCAGATGCCGCCTTCACGCAACGGCGCGAGCGCGAGGCCGTAGCGCAGGTCGGGTGGCGCGATGTTGATCAGCCACGGGTTCCAGGTACCGCCGATCGCGGCGCCGTAGAAGATCAGCGCGGTGCCAAGGATCGAAAAGAACACCGTCGTGACGCCGAAGAAGCCGACGTAGAACGGCCCGACCCAGAAATCGAACAGGTCACCACCGACCAGGGTGCCGCCGCGCACGCGGTATTTTCTCTCAAAGCTCAGCATTGCCATCGTTCATCTCCGCCCGCCGCTGCGGTATCCTGCGGTGAGCGGAACCTGATCTTCAGGTTCCGCCCGCCTTGTCGCTTCGCTCGCTTACTGGGTCACTGCCGCCGGAGCTGCTGCCGGAGCAGCCGCTGCGGGAGCCGTCGTTGCGGCCGGGTCCGCGGCGACCACCGCTGCCGGTGTAGCCGCTGCCGGATCGGCCTGCGCGGCCATAGCGGTTGAACCCGCATTGGCGCGCGGGCCGTCGAGCCAGTTGAAGCGGTTGGTGCTGAGCAGGATGAAGTGGATCAACAGTGCCAGCACGAACAGGAAAATACCGAGCGCGGCAAGGACGCGCTGCGGGTCGAAAGTTTGCCACATTCTCCACATGGTCGTTCCCCTTAGCTATGCGTTGCAGGTGCGGGCGCGTCGGCGCTCGCGGTGGCGGCATTCGCGGGCGCGCCGGCGCTCGCGGACGTGGCGGTCGTGGGCGTCGCATAGCCGTTCGGGCCGGGCAGCCACGGGCGCCATTGCCAGACGAGCAGGTGCGCCACGATCGCGACGACCGTGAAGATCAGAAAGCTCATCATAAACAGCTTGTGGAAGTCTTTGGCTTCCTCGGCGGTGAGGTACGTCCGCACCCCGATCTTTGTGTCTCTATCGTCCATTACTCACCTCCTTGATGACCGCCTGAAGACAGCGCCGACCAGCCGGCGAGGCGGAGTTCTGCGCAACGTCAGCCGTTGCGGAGAATGGGTTGGCCACAGGGGCCGAAAAGATTGGGCGCGCCGTCATGCCGCCTGCCGCTCGAGCCGCGCGGCATCGGCGACGCGGTCGGCAGTAACGGTCGCTTCGCCAGCTAGGCGCGCACTGCGCTCGGCGGCATCGCGCAGGCGCTTGGCGGCGGATATCCGCACCAGCACCGGCTGCGCCTCGACCAGCACGTCGAGGTCGGCGCGCGCGTCGTCGTCCCAGGCAAGCTCGCGGTGGATGCGCGACAGGGTAGCGTCCGCAACCGGTCGCGCCGCGTCCATCGTCGTCGATAGCGGCAGGATGGCGAACAGCGCATCGAACAGCGCGTTGCAAACCTCCTGGACGATGTAAGTTGCACCGGCATAGCCCATGAACGGCGTGCCGGTGTGGCGGCGGATCACGGCACCGGGAAAGCTGGCGGGCACATAGATCGAGCGGCCGCCGAGTTCGGCCAAATACATACGCTCGTTGTAGCTACCGAACAGCACCAGCGGCGGTTTGGTCCGGATGGCGTCGCGGACCGCGGCATTGTCGGGCTTGACGCCCGCCGTCCGGCTGAACGCGAAGGTGCACGGCAGGCCAAGGTCGGTCTCGAGGAAGCTGCGGAGCCCACGCGCATAGGTTTCGGTCGCGACGACGGCGAAGCTCGCGGTGCCGAAGAAGTCCTGCGTCACGGAGCGCCACAGATCCCACACCGGCTTGATCGTGGTGTGTTTCTCTCGGCTGATGAACGGCTCGGGATCGAGTTCGAGCAGCTCGCCGAGCTTGCGCAGGAACAACGTCGTCGACTCGATGCCGATCGGGGCCTGCAGATACGGGCGTTCGAGCGTCTCGCACAGCCCGCGGCCGAATTCGCGGTACAGGCAGACGTTGACCGCAGCCTCGGGCAGCCGCTTGACGTCGGCGAGATGGCTGCCGAGCGGGAAGACCATGTGGACCTCCGCCCCGACTCCCTCGACCAAGCGGCGAATCTCGGCGAGGTCGCTCGGCAGGTTGAAGCAGCCGTACTGCGGCCCGATGATGTTGACCTTGGGCTTCTGCCCCTCCTTCAATGGGCGCAGCGGCGCGACCTTCTTGGCCCCGAACTGCGTCCACAGCCACGTCAGCGCGCGGTCGGCGGCCTGCCACTGGTCCTCGTCGATGGTGCGCGGCAGGAAACGCGCGATGTTGGTGCCCTCAGGCGTGACGCCGCCGCCGATCATCTCGCTGATCGACCCGGTGACGACGACCGCGGGCAGGTCGGGATCGAGCGTCTTCCAGGCGCGTTTCATCGCGCCCTCGGTGCCGTCGCGGCCAAGCTCCTGCTCGCCCAATCCGGTGACGACGATCGGCAGTTCGTGCGGCGGCAGCGCGTCGGTGTAGTGGAGCACGCTCGTCACCGGCAGATTCTCGCAGCCGACCGGACCGTCGATGATGACCTGCAGCCCCTTGATCGCGGTGAAGGCGTAGACCGCCCCCCAATAGCCGCCGGCCCGGTCATGATCGAGGACCAGCGTCATGACCCGACCGACTCCTCGGCCTTGGCGGCGGCGAGCCGCTGACCGGCATATTTGGCTTTGAACTCGGGGCGGAGCCGCGGCGTGTCCTGCCAGACGCCGGCGGTGTCGCCGGTGCCGACGCCCGCGAAAAAGGCACTCATCTTGTCGAAGCGCGCCTGGTTGCCGAGCGCGGCGGTGATGACCGTCGCGAGACTGCCCGCGCCCGCCGCGCCCATCAGCGGGCGCGCGGAGATCAGATTGGTGAAATACAGCGCCGGGATCGAGCGCTCCTTGGCGTGCTGGACGACGGGCGTCGTGCCGATCGCGAGGTTCGGCGTGAAGGCATCCACCGCGGCGAGGTCGTCCGCCAGGCTGGCGCGGTACTTGACCGGCACGCCGTGCGCGTCGAGCCAGTCGCGGTCGGGCTCGGACCACGGGGTGCGCGGGCAGGCCGTGCCGACATACTGGACGTCGGCACCGCTTTCGACGAGCAGCCGCGCGACGAGCAGCTCGGAGCCTTCGTAGCCCGATACCGTGATCCGTCCCTTGATCGGCGATCCGGCGAGCGCGGCACTGATCCCCGCAAGCGCCTTGTTCTTGGCGGCGTCGATCAGGTGCTGCGCGGTGCCGGTCGCCGCGCCGATCGCGTCGAGCCACGCCGCGGTGCCGTCGCGCCCGACCGGGGCCGAGCCGACGACGGCGCGCCCGGCTGCAGCGAATTCGCGGACACTGGCGGTGTAGAACGGGTGGATCGCGGCGACGACGGCGCAGTCGAGCGCGCTGTACAGCTCACGCCACTCGCGCGTCGGTACGACCGGGCCGGCGGCCAGCCCCATCGGGGCGAGCAGTGCGCCGATCGTCATCGGATCGGCGGGGAACATCTCGCCCAGCAGCGTGACCGTCGGCAGGTCGGGGCGTGACGCGGGAGCCGCCACCGGCCCGGCTTCGGCTTCGCGACGGGCATAGGCGAGCATAGCGCCCGCCAGCACATCCTTTGCCTCGGCATGGGTCGGTATACCGAAGCCTGGCACGTCGATACCGATGATACGGACGCCGTTGATTTCCTTGGGCAGCAGCTGCAGCGGCACGCCGCTCGCGGTCGGCACGCACAAATTGGTGACGACGATGGTGTCGTACAGCGCCGGGTCGGCGAGCTCGAACACCGCGTCGCGAATGTCCTCGAACAGCTTGCCGGTGACCAATGTTTCCGAGTTGAACGGCACGTAGCCGACGGTCCGCCGCGCGCCGTAGAAGTGCGAGGTGAAGGTCAGCCCATAGACGCAACAGGCCGAGCCCGACAGCACGGTCGCGGTGCGACGCATCCGCAGGCCAACCCTAAGGGAGCCGAACGCCGGGCACATCGACTGCGGCTGATCGTGCGGCCCGCGCGGATAATCGGCGGCATAGCGGTCGAGGATTTCGGACTTGCCCGCCTGGCGTGCCGCACCGGCGAGCGTGCTGCCGGAGGCGCAGCCCCCGTCGTCAACCGTGGAAGGCGAGTCCTCAGACAGCATCGTAAACCACTTCGAGGCTGACCTTCGGCACGAAGGCGACGCCGCGCATCGCCGCCTGCGTCGCGGGGACGAGCGTGACATTCGCCCCGGTGTCCTCGGGGGAAAACAGCCCGAGCAGGCCGTCGGCGGTCAGTGGTTTCGGGCGAACCGGCGGGGCCTCGGCGACGTTTACCGCCAGCTCCTCGAACAGGCTGCCCCACTGTCCACCTGGCGTGCCGATGATCTGGTAGTTGGCGCTTTTCTTGCGAATATCCTCGTTCGCCGGGATCGCGATCAGCACCGGGATGCCGACCGCTTCGGCGAAAGCCTGCGCCTCGCCGCTGCCGTCGTCCTTGTTGATCAGGATGCCCGCGACGCCGACATTGCCGCCCATCTTGCGGAAATATTCGACCGCCTTGCAGACGTTGTTGGCGACATAGAGCGACTGCAGGTCGTTCGAGCCGACGACGATGACCTTCTGAAACATGTCGCGCGCGATCGGCAGGCCGAAGCCGCCGCAGACGACATCGCCGAGGAAGTCGAGCAGCACATAGTCGAAGCCCCAGTCGTGGAAGCCCAATTTCTCGAGCAGCTCGAAGCCGTGGATGATGCCGCGCCCGCCGCAGCCGCGACCGACCTCGGGACCGCCGAGCTCCATCGCGAAGACGCCGTCGCGCATGAAGCAGACGTCCTCGATGCGGACTTCCTCGCCCGCCAGCTTCTTCTTGGCGCTGGTCTCGATGATCGTCGGGCAGCTCTTGCCGCCGAATAGCAGCGACGTCGTGTCGGACTTTGGGTCGCAGCCGATCAGCAGCACGCGCTTGCCTTGCTGGGCCATCATGTAGCTGAGGTTGGCCAGCGTGAAGCTCTTGCCGATGCCGCCCTTGCCGTAGATGGCAATGATCTGGGTGGTCTTGGTCACCGGGCCGGTGGCCGGCAGCCCGGGTTCGATCGCGGCTTCGGCGCGCAGGTCGGCGGTTTGGTTGCCTGCCGAGGTGGCGGCCGGGGTGGCTGCCGGTGTGGCTGCCGGTGTGGCGGATGACACGGCGGCGCGGGGCTGGAAGACCATCGGCGCCACCGCCGGGATGCTGGTGCTGCTCATGCGTGGTGTCTCCAATCCAGAACCATCTTCAGACAGCCCGCGTCGGTGAACGCCTGCTGGTAGGCGTGGCCGGCCTGGTCGGCCGGCTCCTGGTGGGTCAGCAGGCCGTCCAGCGACAGCCGGCCACCTTGCAGCAAGGCGTTGACGGCCAGCATGTCGGGCCGTTTCCATTCGGCAGCGACGCGGATGCGCGCCTCCCGCATGAAGGCCGGCGCGAAGTTCAGCGACAGCGGCTTGGCGTAGAAACCGGCCAGCACGACCTCGCCGCCGGGGGCCAGCCGGGCGATCAGGCTGTCGAGCAGGCCCGAGTCGCCGCTGACGTCGTAGATCGCCTTGTAGTCGCGGCGCTTGTCGTCGTCGGGATGCAGCACCGTGTAGCCGGTGGCGCCTTCGGCGCGGCGGGGGTTGGTTTCCCAGACGGTGAAGTCGGTGACGCCGGCCGCCACGTTCATGCGGGCCAGCAAACGGCCCAGCACGCCGTGGCCGACGATCAGGTCGGGCGGGGCGTGCGGCGCGGCCGATCCGCCGCCGGCCACGCTGTGGTAGGCGGTGGCGGCCAGGGCCAGCAGCACGGCTTGCGGGCCCAGCTTCTCTTCCACCGGCACCACCTTCTGGCAGGGCACGACCAGCCGCGAAGCCGAACCGCCGAACAAGCCCTTGACCTCGCCGAAACAGCGCGCTCCGGGCACGAACACCCGCTGGCCGATGCGCCGGTTGCTGGCCGCACCGACCGAGATCACCCGGCCGACCGCCTCGTAGCCCGGCACCAGCGGATAGCCCATGCCCGGGAACATCGGCATCGTGCCGGTCCAGATCAGCCGCTCGGTGCCGGTGCTGATGCCGCTCCACTCGACCTCGACGGTCACGTCCTCGGCCTCCATCACCGGCAGGTGCAGGTGAGCCAGGCTCAGGTGCTCGGGGCGGTCGATCACCACGGCCAGGGTGTTCATGACGTGGTGTCCTCGGACAGGTCGCGGCAGCTGCGGGCCACTGCGGGCGGGTTGAGATGCGGGGCTGTCATGGAGTCATATTAAGCAGACACAACAAAACGTCAACTAATATTTACACTCGATGCGGTCAGGTTGTTTCGGCGATCAGCACGCTGGCCTGCAGCGGCATCTGGGTGCTCAGCCGGCGCACGCGGGCGAAACCGCTGGCCTGCAGCAGATCGCGCAGCCGCGCTTCGCTGCGCGGCTGGCCACGCCCCATCGCCAGCAGGTAGAAACCGAAGTAGGCATGGCCCATCGCCTCGGCGCCGGGCGTGTCGGCCAGCGGTTCGGCCAGCAGCAGGCGGCCGCCCGGGGGCAGCGCCCGACGCACGTTGTGCAGCAGGGTCAAGACCCGGTCGTCATCGTGGTCATGCACCACGCGCAGCAGCGAAATCAGGTCGGCGCCCGCTGGCAGGGCATCCTGAAAGAAGTCGCCGCCGTGCGCCTGGCAGCGCGCCGACAAGCCCGCCTGCTCGAAACGCTGGGTCGCGCGATCCGCCACGCCGGGCAGGTCGAACACCTGCACCTGCAGCGCCGGTGCCCGCTGCGCTGCGGCGCAGGCGAAGCCGCCGTCACCGCCGCCCACGTCGAGCAGGCGCCGGTGCCGCTGCAGCGGATAGGCCTGCAGCACCTGCTCGGCCACCAGCGGCTGCGAGGCGGCCATCAGCGCCGAGTACGCGGCGACGCCGCCGGCCGGCAGCGTGTGCGGGGAGTCGGTGCCCGAATAAGGCCAGAAGGCCGCCAACTGCCCGGGCGCCGGGTCGCCGCGCAGCAGGGTCAGCGGGTCCGCCAGGTCACGGTACAGCGCCCCGTGGTGCTCGACCATCGCCGCCAGGCCCGGGTTGCCGGCCATCGGCGCACCCAGCGGCCCCAAGCCAAAGCGGCCGTGGCGCCGCGCCTCCAGCAGGCGCAGCGAGACAGCGGCCAGCACCAGGCGCTCGGTTGCGGCCAGCGGCAGTTGCAACCGCACGGCCAGCGCTGCCAAGGTCTGCGGCCCCAGCGCCAGCAGCAGGTCGAACAGGCGCAGTTGCACGCAGGCCAGCAGCACCTGGGTGTAGACGAAACCAGCCACCAGGTCGAACAGCCGACCGGCGCGGCGCCGCGCGATCCAGCGCGTCGGCGGGAAGGTTTCGGCCCAGCGGCGGAAGCCAGCGCTGCCCAGCAACCGGTCGCGCCAGGCCAGCGGGGCATCGCTCCAGTGCGACAGCGGCAGCGCCGGCGTTGCCGGCCCCGGGGCGGCGGGCCCCGTCACTGGACTACCGTCGTGCTGCACACGGCGCACCGCACCCTGCGCCATGCGCCACTCGCCCTCGGGACGGCCCGGCAGGCTCATGGGGTCAAGCAGCGGTGGCCACCCGCTCGGCGAGCTGCTGCGGCACCAGTCGGGCCGCCTCCTGCCGGATCAGCTGGCGGAACTGCGCCGCACCCGGGCACGCCGGCACGGTCAGCAGGGTGGCCTGCACCAGGCGATGGAACTCGGCCAGCGCGCCCTCCAGCCCCAGCTCGCGGGCCATGCTGGGCCGGCCCAGCGCGACATCCTGGCCACCGGGCTTGCCCATCGCGCTGGGTTCCAGCAACACGTCGCGGATGTCGTCGGCCACCTGGTAGGCCTGGCCCAGCTGGTCGCCCAGGGCGCACCAGGGTGCGCCAGCGGCGCCGGCCGCCTGCGCGCCGGCCATCGTGGCGGCGGCGAAAAGCGCGCCGGTCTTGGCCTGCTGGTACTCACGCAGCGACAGCTGCGGCTCGCACTCCCAGGCTTGGCCGGCGACGATGCCCATCGGCATGCCGACCCCGCGGCACACCGTGCCCAGCAGCACCGGCAGGCGTGACAGGTGGCGCTGGGCGCTGCTGCCGAGCACCTCGAACGCGGCCACGATCAACGCATCACCGGCCAGCACGGCCAGCCGCTCACCGAAGGCGCGCTGTACCGAGGGCCTGCCGCGCCGCAGCGCCGCGGCGTCGAAACAGGGCAGGTCGTCGTGCACCAGCGAGGCGCAGTGCAGCAACTCGATCGCCGCCGCCGCGGCTTCGCTGAGGCCCGGATCGTCATCACCGCAGGCCAGTGCCACGGCCAGGGTCAGCGAGGGCCGGATCCGCGCGCCACCAGGGAACACCGCGTGCTGCATCGCTGCGGCCAGCTTGGGCGGGTGGCCGCGCTGCAGGCTGCTGGCCAAGCTGGCACGCAAGGCGCGTTCGATTCGGTCTTGACGGGGCATAAAGGCCTTTTTTCGGAAGGGGGCCAGCAGTTCGACGACGTGTCGTTGTTTGGGTACATTAATATGTGTCAACCAGCATAGACACCCGTGGGGTCAACGTCAATGAGCATGCGCACGGTGTCGGTCCACCATCGCCCACCACGCGTGCTGGTGGTGGGTGCCGGCGTGGGCGGCCTCACCGCAGCGGCCCTGCTGGCACGCAACGGTGCCGAAGTGCAGTTGATCGAGCGCGCTGCCGGGCCGGGCGGCAAGATGTGCGAGGTTGCGCTGGGCACGAGCGAGGGCAAGATCTTGCCGCCGCACCCGCACCCGCACCCGCACCGGCTGGACGGCGGCCCCACCGTGCTGACCATGCGCTGGGTCTTGGACGGGCTGTTCGAGCGCCTGGGCCAGTCGCTCGATCAACACCTGCAGCTGCGTCGCTGCGAGGTGTTGGCGCGCCATGCCTGGGGCCCCGAGGAGCAACTCGACCTGTCGGCCGATCTGGAGACCAGCGTGGCCGCGATCGCCACCTTCAGCGGCGGTGCACAGGCGCAGCGCTACCGGGATTTTTGCGAGCGCGCGCGCTCGGTCTACCAGACGCTGGAGCGGCCCTTCATCCGCGACAGCCGGCCCACGCCGGGCTCGCTGGCCTGGCGGGTGTGGCGCCAGCAAGGGCCGTCGGGGCTGCGCCAGTTGCTGCGCATCTCGCCGTTCACCACCTTGTGGCAGGTGCTCGGCGGCTATTTTGCCGACCCGCGTCTGCAGCAGCTGTTTGGCCGCTACGCCACTTACTGCGGCTCGTCGCCGTTCGACGCGCCGGCCACGCTGATGCTGGTGGCCCATGTCGAGCGCGAGGCTGTCTGGCAGGTCGAGGGCGGCATGTTCAAGCTGGCACAGGCGCTGGCGGCCAGCGGCCAGCAGCAGGGCGTGCGCTTTCAGTATGGCTGTGAGGCGCGCCAGTTGCTGATGGAGCGCGGCCGGGTCAGCGGCGTCGAGCTGCACGACGGCCGGCGCCTGAACGCCGACGCCGTGCTGTTCAACGGCGACGCCCAGGCCCTGTTCAGCGGGCTGCTGGGCCGGCCGGTGCAGCAGGCGCTGGGCGCGCCGTCGCGGGCCGCGCGCTCGCTGTCGGCGCTGACCTGGCACCTGCAGGCCGAAGTCGGCGGTTTCGAGTTGTCGCACCACAACGTGTTTTTCGGCCCGCCGGCGGCCTACCGCGCCGAATTCGAGGCCATCGCCCAGGGCCGGTTGCCCGAGCAGCCGACGGTCTACGTCTGCGCCCAGGACCGCAGCGGCCGCCCGCTGCCCACGGGCCACCGGCCGGGCACTGCCGAGCGGCTGATGTGCCTGGTCAATGCCCCGGCCAGTGCCGACCGCCGCCCGCTGACCCAACCGGAGATCGCCCGATGCGAGGAGCAGATGTGGACCCAATTGAGCCGCGCGGGCCTGCGGTTGACCGCCGTCACGGCCACGCCGGTGCGCACTGGCCCGACGGAATTTGCACAACGCTTCCCGGCGACGGGGGGGGCGCTGTACGGCCCGGCCAGCGCGGGTTGGCGGGCCAGCTTCAGGTCGCGGCCCGATGGCCGGACGGCGGTGCCGGGGCTGTTCCTGGCGGGCGGCTCGGTGCATCCGGGGCCAGGGGTGCCGATGGCGGCGTTGTCGGGCCAGCGGGCTGCCGAGCAGATCTGCGCGGCCCTGCGTTCGACCAGCCGCTGGCCGGGGGCGCTTATGCCTGGTGGTATGTCGATGCGCTGAGCGATCCGCAGCCCGACGGCAGCGCCTATGCGTTGACCGTGATCGCCTTCGTCGGCAGCGTGTTCTCGCCTTACTACGCGCTGGCCCGGCGCCGCTTCGGCGATGCCGGCGCGGCGCCCGAGGCGCACTGCGCGCTGAACCTGTCGCTGTACCGCCGGCCGCCGGGTGGCCGGCGCTACCAGCGGCTGTGGGCGATGACCGAACGCAGCGCGCAGCGGCTGCAGCGCAGCCCCAGCCGCCTGCAGATCGGCCCCAGCCAACTGGTCTGGCAGGACGATGAAAACCTGCACATCGACGTCGACGAATGGACGGTGCCCTGGCCGCAGCGGCTGCGTGGCCGCATTCACCTGCAGTTGCCGCCGCAGCAGCGGCCCGGCCGGCAATTTCTGCTGGACGCGGCGGGCCGCCACCGCTGGCAGCCGATCTGCCCGCGCGCCCGTGTCGCGCTGGATTTCGATGCGCCGCGCTGGCATTGGCAGGGCGATGCCTACCTCGACGCCAACCACGGCGACCGGCCGCTGGCACGCGATTTCAGCACCTGGCAATGGTCGCGCAGCGCCTTGCCCGACCAGTGCAGCCGGGTGCTGTACGAGGTGCAGACGGTCGACGGCGCCGAACGTGCGCTGGCACTGCACTTCGATGCCGGGGGCCGCATCGACGCCTGCCCGCTGCCGCCGCACCAGGCCTTGCCCACCACCGCCTGGGGCCTGGCGCGCAGCAGCCGCGCAGCGCAGCCGCCCGCACTGCTGGCCACGCTGGAGAGCGGGCCGTTCTACAGCCGCTCGTTGCTGCGCGATCCGGTGGCGGGCACCGTGGCCGTTCATGAAAGCCTGTCGCTGCGGCGGTTCGACCAGCCCTGGGTGCAGGCGATGCTGCCGTTCCGGATGCCGCGGCGTGCCGGGGGGCCGCGGTGAGACCTGGCGCGCAACGGGTGATGCTGCTCGGCGCCACCGGCACCATCGGACAGGCCACGCTGCGCGCGCTGCTGCAGCGCGGCCACCAGGTGGTCTGTTTCGTGCGACCGCGTGCCGGTGTCGGTGGCCGTCGGAGCGCGGCTGCTACCGAGCGCCTGCTGGCGGGCGCGACCGTGCGCTTCGGCGAGGTCGGCGACCCGGCCTCGCTGGCCCGCTACGGCTTTTGTGGCGAGCGGTTCGACGCGCTGGTCTCGTGCCTGGCTTCGCGCACCGGTGCGCCGACAGATGCCTGGGCCATCGACCACCGGGCGCACGTGCAGGCGCTGGCGGCGGCGCGCCAGGCGGGGGTGCGGCAGATGGTGCTGCTGTCGGCGATCTGCGTGCAGAAGCCGCTTCTCGCCTTCCAGCAGGCCAAGCTGGCCTTCGAGCAGGCATTGATGGCGTCGGGCCTGGACTATTCGATCGTGCGGCCGACCGCGTTCTTCAAGTCGCTGTCGGGCCAGATCGATCGGGTGCAGCGCGGCAAGCCGTTCCTGGTTTTCGGCGACGGCCGGCTCACCGCCTGCAAGCCGATCAGCGATGACGACCTGGCCCGCTACCTGGCCGACTGCCTGCAGCTGCCGGAGCGGCGCAACCGGATCCTGCCGATCGGTGGCCCCGGCGAGGCGATCACGCCGCGTCAGCAAGGGGAGTTGCTGTTCGCCGCGCTGGGCCGCACGCCGCGCTTCAAGCAGGTGCCGGTGGGCCTGCTCGACGCCGTCATCGCCGTGCTGGCCACACTGGGCCGCTGGTGGCCCGGTCTGGCCGACAAGGCCGAGTTGGCGCGCATCGGCCGCTACTACGCCACCGAGTCGATGCTGGTGCTCGACCCGGCGACGGGCCGCTACGACGCAGCGGCCACGCCGGCCACCGGCCGGCAGACGCTGGCGGCGTTCTACGCCGCGCTGGCCAGCGGCACGGCAAGTGCCCCGGAGCGCGGCGAGCACGCGGTGTTCTGACGGCGCCGGCGGCGCGACGGCGCAGGCGGCGCCAGGCGGGCGCTGCAGCGCAACAGTGGAACGGCAGCGTGCCGCTACGGCGCCGAGTCGCCAGGATCGCCGCGATCGCCAGGATCGCCGCGATCGCCGCGGTCAGGCGCTCGTGCAGCCTCGCGCTGCCGGCCCTTGCGCCAGGTCCACCAGTCCCACCATTGCCAGCCGGCCCAGCCCAGGATCAGGCCGAACACCAGCAGCAGCTCGAACAAGCCGAACCAGCGTGGGTCCATCCTGTCCCTGTCCGCTGTCCGCGTCTTCCGATCAGCCCGCCAGGCGGCTCAATGCCGCTCCGGGGTTGGCCGCAGAAACAGCCGCTGCACCGAATCCATCCATTGCTGGTGGGCCGCGCCGGCGCTGCTGTGCAGTTCGCTCAGCGCACCGTGCAGCATCTTGCGGGTCAGCGCGTTGGACAGCACTTCCAGCACCTCGTCGACATCCTGGCCGCGGGCCAGCGCACGGCGGGCCTTGGCGATCTCGCTCTGGCGCCAGTCTTCGGTCTGGCGCTGCAGCGCCTGGATCAGCGGCACGGTGGCGCGCTGCTCCAGCCAGTGCGAGAAGCACTGCACACCGAGGTCGATGATCTGCTCGGCCTGCACCACGGCGGCCTGGCGGCGCTCGCCATTGGTCTGCACCCGCTGCGCCAGGTCGTCGACGGTGTAGAGGTAGACATCGTCGAGCTGCGCCACCTCGGCCTCGATGTCGCGCGGCACGGCCAGGTCGAGCATCAGCATCGGGCGGTGCTTGCGGGCCTTCAGCGCCCGCTCGACGGCGCCCAGGCCGATCAGCGGCAGGCTGCTGGCGGTGCAGCTGATCACCATGTCGAACTCATGCAGGCGCTGACCGACTTCAGCCAGCGGCAGGGTTTGCGCACTCAGTCGATCGGCCAGCACCTGGCCGCGCTCGCGGCTGCGGTTGGCCACCGTCATGCTCAGCGGGCCTTGCGCGGCGAAGTGCGTGGCCACCAGCTCGATCATCTCGCCGGCACCGACGAACAGCACCCGGGTGCTGCGCAGGTCCTCGAACAATTGCAGCGCCAGCCGCACGGCGGCCGCCGCCATGCTGACCGCGTGGGCGCCGATCTCGGTGCTGCTGCGCACTTCCTTGGCGACGGCGAAGCTGCGCTGGAACATCTGGTGCAAGGTGGCGCCCAGCGCGCCGGCGCTGTTGGCCTCGCGCACGGCCACCTTTAGCTGGCCAAGGATCTGCGGCTCGCCCAGCACCATCGAGTCCAGGCCCGAGGCGACGCGGAAGGCGTGGCGCGCGGCGTCGGAGCCTTGCAGGAAATAGCTGTGGTGACGCAGGTTGTCGGCACTGGTGCCGCCCTGTTCGGCCAGCCACGCGATGGCCGGCTCGACCAATTCCATCGCATGGCGCGGGCAGGCGCTGGGCGGCAGGCCGAGGTACAGCTCGGTGCGGTTGCAGGTCGACAGGATCGCCACCTCGGGCTGGGCCCCGGCCAGGTGGCTGCGCAGGCCCTGCACGCTGCGCGACAGCGCCTCCAGCGGGATGGCAAAACGACCACGCAGGTCGAGCGGTGCGCTGCCGTGGTTGAGGCCCAATGCCAACACACTCATTCGAGAATCCTCTGCGCTGTGCGCTCTGCTTGTCGTGCTTGTCGTGTTTGTGGACTCACTGACGGCCCTTCACGCCGCGCCGCGGCCCCAGGCGCCTTGCCGGTCCTGCCGCGCCAGCCGGTCGAACAAGTCGATGACGAAGTCGACCTTTCTGCCGGCGGCCGTTGGTGCGGCCGGCACCGCGGCCACGGCGGCCAGCAGCGGTTGGTTGGCGGCCAGCGGGGGCTCTTGCAGCCGGTGGTCGGCGGGCCACAGGTTGACGGCCGCCTGCAGCAGCAAGCGGCGTTTGCGGGCGCGCGGCACCACCGCCCGGCGGCTGACCGAATCGCCGCCGGCGCGCGCCACCTCGCGGCCGATCTCGGCGTAGAGCAGACGCGCCGCATTGATGCCCGGTCGGCAGGCCAACGGCAGGCTGGCAACGCCGGCGGCGGCGCGCCCATACAAGGCATCGGCGGTGTCCAGCAGGCGCTGCACCACGCTGGCCACGGCAGGGTCGAAAGCCGGTGTGGACAGCCATGCTGCCGGGTCGATGCCGGCGTCGCGCAACCACTGGCGGGGCAGGTAGAGGCGGCCCATGCGGGCGTCCTCGCCGACATCGCGGGCGATGTTGGACAACTGCATCGCCACGCCCAGGTCGCAGGCTCGCGCCAGCGCGTGCGGGTCACGCACGCCCATCAGCAGGCTCATCATCGCGCCGACGGTCCCGGCGACTCGGGCGCCGTAGTCCTGCAGGTCGTCCAGCGTCTCGTAGTCGCGGCCCTCGGCGTCCCAGGACAGGCCTTCGAGCAGCAGGTCGAGCAGCGCACGCGGGATGGCGTAGCGCGCCACCACCGCGGCCAGTGCGCGGTCGGCGGCCACCGCCTGGGGCCGACCCTCGAAGACGCGGTCGAGGCGGCGACGCAACTGGTTGATGGCCAGGCGGCGGCCGCCCTCCACGTCCACCGTGTCGTCGGCCAGGCGGCAGAAGCCATAGAGCACCGTGGCCGGTGCGCGCACACCCGGCGGCAGCATCAGCGAGGCCGCATGGAAGGTCTTGGAATGGGCGGCCAGGCTGGCGCGGCAGACGGCCAGATCGGCGTCCAGCAGCGGCGGGCCTGCCGTGCCGGGGTGGCCAGGGGCGTCAGGCCGGTGCGCGCGTGGGGGTTCGGACATGGGCGACGTCTTCCTCGGCTGGCGGTGGGCGGCTGGGGGCCAGGTCGCGGCCATGCGGCACGATGCTGTCGAGCACCCGCGCCGACGACAGCACCCCGGGCAGGCCGGCGCCCGGGTGGGTGCCGGCGCCGACCAGGTACAGCCGCTCGACTTCCTCGCTGCGGTTGTGCGGGCGGAACCAGGCGCTTTGCGTCAGCACCGGCTCCAGCGCGAAGGCCGCGCCCTTGTAGCTGCTCAGGCGGTCCTGGAAGTCCTGCGGCGTCAGCATCAGCGAGCTGACCACCGCCTGCTCCAGCCCGGGCAGCAAGGTGTCGGACAGGCGCTGGGCGATGGCCGCGCGGTAGGGCTCGGCGCGCACGCGCCAGTCGACGCCGGCGTCCAGGTGCGGCACCGGGGCCAGCACGTAGAAGGTATCGCAGCCGGGCGGCGCCAGGCTGGGGTCGGTGGCGGTCGGGCGGTGCAGGTAGAGGCTGAAGTCGTCGGCCAGGTGCTGGTGGGTGAAGATGTCGTCGAGCAGGCCGCGGTAGCGCGGGCCCAGCGAGATGGTGTGGTGGGCCACGTCGGGGTACTGGCGATTCGTGCCGAAGTACCAGACGAACAGGCTCATCGAGTAGCGCGCCTTGGCGATGCGCCGGTCGGTCCAGCGCTGGCGGTGGCGGGCCGGCAGCAGGTGCTTGTAGGTCCAGGCCGAATCGGCGTTGCTGACCACCACGTCGGCCAGCAGCCGTTCGCCCGAGGCCAGCCGCACCCCGCAGGCCGCGCCCTGCACCACCAGGATCTCCTCGACCGCCTGGCCGCAGCGCACGTCGCCGCCCTGGCCCTCGATCAGGCCCACCAGGCCTTGCACCAGGCGGCCGGTGCCGCCCATCGCGAAATGCACGCCGAAGCGCCGCTCCAGGAAGGCGATCAGGCAGTACACCGAGGTGGTGGTGAACGGGTTGCCGCCGACCAGCAGCGACTGGAAGGTCAGCACCACGCGCAGCCGCTCGTCCTGCACATGCTTGCAGGCCAGGCCGTAGACGGTGCGGTAGCCCTCCAGCTTCAACAGCGCGGGCAGCACTCGGACCATGTCGGTCCAGCGCTCGAAGGAGACATGGCCCAGCTGCTCGAAGCCGACCTTGTAGATCGCCTCGCTGGCGGCCAGGAATCGCTCGTAGCCGGCGACATCGGCGGGCGCCAGCTTGGCGACCTCGGCGCGCATCGCCTGGGCGTCGCCGCTGTAGTCGAAGCCGGTGCCGTCGTCGAAGCGCACGCGGTAGAACGGCGCCACCGGGCGCAGGTCGACGTCGTCGGCCAGGCGGCGGCCGCACAGCGCCCACAGCTCCTCGAACAGGAAGGGCGCGGTGATGACGGTCGGGCCGGCGTCGAAGGTGAAGCCGTCCTGGTGGTGCACGTAGGCGCGGCCGCCCGGGGCGTCCAGCTTTTCGAGCACCGTCACGCGGTAACCGCGCGCGCCCAGCCGCACCGCGGCGGCCAGGCCGCCGAAGCCGCTGCCGATCACCAGCGCCTGCGGGCGGGTGTCGCCGGGGGCTACAGGGTTCGGCGACAAGGTCGGCGACGGGGTAGGCGTCAACATAAGTTGATAGTATTCATGTCTAGTTTAGTTGACAACTTTTTTTGCAATGGCGTTTTCCGCAAGGGTCCATGGCGTTTGACAGCCTGCTGCCGGTCGAGCTGCAGGCCGGCGGCTTGCGCTGGCGGCTGCTGCGTGCGGGCAGCGGGCCGGGCCTGCTGCTGCTGCACGGCACCGGCTCGTCGCTGCAGGCCTGGCGCGCCTGTGTGCCGCAACTGGCGGCGCATTTCAGCCTGCTGATCCCCGACCTGCCCGGCCATGGCGGCAGCCAGGGTTTTGCCGACCACCAGGCCAGCCTGCCGCGCATGGCCGCCGCGCTGGGTGAGCTGCTGGCGGCGCTGGACTGGCGGCCAACGCTGGTGGCCGGGCATTCGGCCGGTGCGGCGGTGATGGTGCAGCTGTGCCTGGACCGGGCGGTGCGGCCGCGCGGCCTGCTGGCCTTGAACGGTGCGCTGCAGCCGCTGCCGGGCCTGCCCGGCCTGGTGGCACCGGTGCTGGCCCGGCTGGCCTCGCGCAGCCGCGGCTTGCCGGGCTGGGTGGCGCGCCATGCGGCCCAGCCGCGTGCGCTGGGCCACCTGATCGCGTCCACCGGCTCGACGATCGACGCCGCGGCTGTCGAGCATTACCGCGCACTGCTGCGCCAGCCCGGCCATGTGCGCGGCGTGCTGGACATGCTGGCCCACTGGCGGCTGGACGATCTGCCGGCCCGGCTGCCCGAGCTGACCGTGCCGCTGTGGCTGGCCGCCGGCCTGGCCGACCGCACGGTGGCGCCGGTGCAGTCACTGGAGCTGGCGCGCCGCCTGCCCGGCGCCTGCTTCAAGCCGCTGGCCGGGCTGGGCCACCTGGCGCATGAAGAAGCGCCGGCACGGGTCAATGCGCTGCTGCTGGACTTGGGCGCTCAAACGGCCGCTGCCAGCGCCGCATAGACCTGTGCCGCCTGGCCCTGCGGCAGCGGCACGTAGCGCGCGGCCATGGTCTGGGCCAGCACCATGGCGGCGGGCTGCGGCCGGGGCGAGGTGTCGATCAACACGCTGCGCAGGCCCTGAGCGCGCAGGCGCGCAGCAGCGGCCAGCGCGTCCTGCATCGCCAGGGCGCGGCCCGGGCTGCCGTCGCGGGCGATGTTGGCGCGGGCGTCGGTCAGGAAAACCAGCAGCGCCTGATTGCCTTCGCGCGCCTGCACCTGGCCGGCCAGCAGCCAGGCCGCTTCGATGCCGGCGGCCAGCGGCGTGCCGCCGCCGCCGGGCAGGCCGGCGAGCGAGCGCCGCGCCCGCACCAGCGAGCGGGTAGGGGCCAGCAAGGTTTCAGCGCCGGTGCCGCGAAAGGCGATCAGCGCCACCCTGTCGCGCCGCACGTAGCAGTCGGCCAGCAGCAATTCGACCGCGCCCTTGGCCTCGGCCAGCCGGTTCAGCGCCTGCGAGCCCGAGGCATCGACGACGAAGATGGTGGTCGACTCGTTCGGGCGGCGGTAGCGCTTGAGGTGGAAGTCGTCGCGGCGCAGCAGCAGGCGGGCAGGCGCCGGCCCCAGGCCGCGCTGCGTGCGCTCGATCTCGCGCAGGCGTTGCCAGGGGATGGCCGCGCGCATCGTGGCCAGCAGGTCGAGCCGGCTGCCCGCGCGCAACGCGCCGCGGCGTGACGCCAGCGGCCGCCCGCTCCGGGCCGGTCGGGTGGCCGCACCGCGGCGGCCGGCGCCGCCCGCTGCGCCGCCCAGGGCACCCGCTGCGGTCAGGCTGGCCAGCAGCCCGGCCGGGATGGCGGCGTGGGCCGCGGCGGTCAGGCTCGACTGCAGGGCGGCGGGGTCGCCTGCGGGGGCAGGGTCGGCGTCGGCGTCGGCGTCGGGCGCCCCAGCGTTCGGTGGCGGTGGCGGTGGCGGTGGCGCTGGGGTGGGCGCCGGATCCCTTGGCGACCCGGCCGGCGACCCGGCCGTTGAGCCGTTCGCCGGGTCGTTGGCCGCTGCGGTGTCGCCGGCGTCAGCGGGGTCGGTTTCCGGCTGCTCGGCGGCGCCGTCGCTGTCGTCGCTCTTGGTACTGTCGTCGATCGCTGCCTCGGGCTGGGGCAGCGCACGTGCGCGCGGTGCCAACACCAGCCGCGCCGCCAGTTCGGCATCGGCCTGCGTCACCACGGCATGGCCGGCGATGGCCGCCGCCGCGCAGGCGGCCCGCCAGGCTTGCCAGGGCGGGCGCAGCGACACGATGCCCAGCGCGGCAGCGGTGCCACACAAGGCCTGCACCGTCGCCTCGTCATAGGGCAGGGCGGCCAGCCGCTGGCGTGCGGCGTCCAGGCAAAAAGGCAGGCGCTGCCCGCCAGTCGACCCGGCCGCCAGCCCGGCCCAGCCGGCGCCGGGGTCGGGCGGCGCGGGACTGGCGATCAGCGCCAGCCGTTCAAGCAGGCCGGCCGGCAGCGATTCTTCGGCCGACCGGCCCTCGTCCAGCGCCACGACACAGCAGCGCAGCGACCGGTCGTCCAGCGCCATGGCCAGTTTGGCGGCCAGGCGGGCATCGGTGCGCTCGGCCATCGGCAGCAGCAGCACGCCGCCAGCGGCTTCGGCCAACAAGCCGGTCTGCGCCACCGGCCGGCCGGCGGCCAGGCTGAGGCCGAGGTCGAGCCCGCCCAGCAGGCGCTCGTCGTCGATCTGCAGCGGCACGCGGCGCCAGGGCGTGTCGGGCGGCAGCGCCCGCTGCAGGCTGTCGAGCACGGCGTCGCGCGCCGGGCCGGCGGGGCCGCGCAGGCACAGGCCGCCCAGGCCGGGCGGGTCGACGGCCAGAAGCCAGGCCGCTTGCAGCGCCGGCTCGACCGCGCTCAGGTCCACAGCTCGGCCACCGCGCGCTCGATGCGGTCGCTCGAACCGGTGTCGTCCAGCGGGTTGCGGCGCAGCCGGTGGCGCAAGGCCGGCACGGCGATCTGGCGCAGGTGGTCGAGCGTGACCTCGGCGGTGCCCTGCAGCGCCGCCAGCGCGCGCGCGGCGCGCATCAGTGTCAGCTCGCCGCGCAGGCCGTCGCTGCCGACGGCCACGCACAGCTCGGACGCGCGGTAGAGCAGGGCGTCGCCGACGACGACGCTGGCCAGCCGCGCGCGCGCCTGCAGGATCTGCCGCTGCACCTTGGCGTCCTGCCTGGCCCACTGGGCGGTGAAGCCGACCGGGTCGCGCTCGTAGGCATCGCGGCGGCGCACGACCTCGACCCGCTGCGCGATCGCGGTCGGCGTCTTGACCTCGACCGACAGGCCGAAGCGGTCGAGCAACTGTGGCCGCAGTTCGCCCTCTTCGGGGTTGCCGCTGCCCACCAGCACGAAGCGCGCCGGATGGCGAACGCTGAGGCCCTCGCGCTCGATCACGTTTTCACCCGAGGCGGCGACGTCGATCAACAGGTCGACCAGGTGGTCTTCGAGCAGGTTGACCTCGTCGATGTACAGAAAGCCGCGGTGGGCCCGCGCCAGCAGGCCGGGCTCGAAGACCTTGATGCCTTGCGACAGCGCACGCTCCAGGTCGAGCGCACCGAGCACGCGGTCTTCGCTGGCGCCCAGCGGCAGGTCGACCACCGGCACGGTCAGCATTTCGGTCTTGACGCGGGGGCCGGCCTTCAGGCGGGCGCAGTCCTCGCAGCGCGAGGTGGCGGCCGGATCGCAGTGGTAGCGGCAACCCCGCACCGAGCGCATCTTCGGCAGCAGCGCAGCCAGACCGCGCACGGCGGTCGACTTGCCGGTGCCGCGGTCGCCCAGCACCAGCAGGCCGCCGATGGCCGGCTCGACGGCGGCGATCAGGATCGCCTGCTTCATCTCGTCCTGGGCCACGATGGCGGAGAAGGGGAACGGGTGGCTCATCGGGGGCTTTGGTGTGGCGCGGTCGGCATGCGGCGTGGCGCGGTTTTCGGCCAACTCTGCGAAGGTGCTGTGCGCACCACCGGCGGATTGGGGTGAACCGTCGGCTGAGTCGGCGGGTGAGCCCTTGGTTGAACCGCCAGCTCAGACGGCCCAGGCTTCAGTTCAGCCGGCTGTCGGCGGGCCCGCAGATCCAGCAGATGCGCCGCCCCGGCCGCCGCCAGGCACGGTGCTACCCAGGCCAGGCCGGCGCCACCCAGGCCCAGGCGCAAGGCCAGGGTCAGGCTCAGGCCGGCCAGCAGGTTGGGCAGCAGCTGCGCCAGCAACGCGGGCCGCCGCAGCAGCAGCCACAGCAGTTCCAGCAGGCTGACGGCCAGCACCAGGTCGACCAGGTGCAGCAGCAGCGTCTGCTCGGTCATGGGCAAACCGCCATGCTGCGCACGGCGGTGCAGGAGCCCCTCGGGCAGCCGTGCGGGCTGGGACCACCGATTCCGGCGATGGCCATCAGACCCGCGCCAGCCCGAGCAGGTGGGCCATGTCCTTGAAGAAGATGCGTGCATGGGCCATCGGCCGGGCGCGCACCAGGCGCTTGTGCAGGTAGGCGTCGAAGGTCAGCTGCTGCACGTCCCGGTCGCGGCAGATGCTGACGAAGCGCTCCCGACGCTTGTCGCTGCAGTACCAGAAGCGCTGCATGATGGCCAGAATCCAGAAGATCCGGCCATGGTCGCGCATGAAGCGCTTGCGGGCCCCGGCGAGTGCGCGAACGTCGCCGGTCTGCAGCAGTTGCTGCACCGCGTCGGCCGCCAGGCGGCCGCCCAGCATCGCGTAGTAGATGCCTTCGCCCGACGCCGGTGCCACCACGCCGGCGGCATCGCCGGCCAGCACCACGTCGCGGCCGTTGTCCCAGCGCGGCAGCGGTTTCATCGGGATCGGCGCGCCCTCGCGGCGCAAGGTGCGCGCGTGGGCCAGGCCGGCACTGGCCCGCAACTGCTTGACGCCGCCGCGCAGCGAAAAGCCCTTGTCCGCGCTGCCGGTGCCGATGCTGACGGTGCCCCCGTGCGGGAACACCCAGGCGTAGAAATCGGGCGACAACGCGCCGCGGTAGTGCACCTCGCAGCGCTGGCCCTGGAAGCCCTCGGGCGGCACCTCGGGCACCGCCACGATCTCGTGGTAGGCAAAGACGAAGCGCCCCTTGTCGGCGCCGGGGATGGCCTGCTGCGCCACTTGCGAGCGGGCGCCATCGGCACCGATGACGGCGCGGGCCCGCACCTGCAGGGCCACACGCTCGGTGCCGTCGTCGCGGCTGAAGTGCACCACGCTGCGGCCGTCGGGGTCGCGGCCGAGGGACTCGAAGCGGCCGTCCAGCCGCTCGGCGCCGTGCGCGGCGGCGCGCTCGCGCAGCCACTCGTCGAACTGCGCGCGGTCGACCATGCCGACGAAGCCGCCCTCGATCGGGATATCGACCGTGACCGCGGCGGGCGAGACCATGCGGGCGGCGGTGGCGCGGGCCACCAGCATCGCGTCGGGGATTGCAAAGTCGTCGATCAGGCGGGTCGGGATCGCGCCGCC
>JBBQVF010000065.1:0-24805 GCA_038211805.1 Burkholderiales bacterium
GTTCGCGCTCACCCGGCCGGCGGTGGTCTCGGTGTTGTCTTGTCGCCCGGGGTCCACCGGTGCTGCCGCCAGGCCGGGGCTGGGGGGTCGGGCAGGGCTTGGCACGCGAGGCGCGGGCCCGATGCTTCGCGGGCACCGGCCCGTGGCGTGTGCTCGCGTGCCGAGCCCTGAACGGCGCCACGGCCTCGGCCTGGCCACCACCACGCTCGAAGGTGGAGGTCTTTGCAGCGCCCCGTCGCAAAGGCAGCAAAGAGCCGACGACCGCCCCCGTACCATGCGCCGATGTGGCGCCACTTGCTGACACTGTCTATCGCCGAATGGCGCCACCACCCGTGGCGGCATGGCGTCGCGCTGTTGGCGGTGGCGCTGGGTGTGGCACTGGCCAGCTCGGTGCAGATGATCAACGAGTCGGCGCTGTCCGAGTTTTCACAGGCGGTGCGCTCGGTCAACGGTGAGCCCGACGCCGTGCTGGCCAGCAGCGGCCGCGAGGGCTTCTCCGACGATTTGTACGCGCTGCTGGCACTGGATGAATCGGTGGCGGTGGCCAGCCCGGTGCTGGAGATCGACAGCCTGGGGCGGCGTGATGGAAATGACCGCGTCAGCCCGGGCGGCACCGGGGTCAGCGCAGGCAGCGGCGTGCCGGGCGGAACGGGTGCCCACGGCGGATCAGCCGGATCGGGCGCGGCAGCGGGTGCCGTTGCGCCCGATGTCGCGCCCGATGTCGCCAAACCCAGCCCGCGGGTCGCGCTGCGCATCCTGGGCGTCGACGGCCTGAAGATCGCCCGTCTGGCGCCCGCGCTGCTGCCGCGGCCTGCGGCCAAGGCCAATGCCAACGCCGGCGCCGACGCCGACCGCAGCAGCTTCTTCGACCCCGATGCCGCCTACCTGAACCCCGCCGCACTCGCCGCGTTGGGCCTGCAGCCGGGCGACACCATCGCCCTGCAGTCCGCCGGCGGCTGGCAGCGGCTGCGCGTGGCGGGCAGTGTGGCCGCGGGCGGCACGCCGCTGGTGGTGGTCGACATCGCCACCACGCAAGCGCGGTTCGACCGCGCCGGGCGCCTCAGCCGGGTCGATCTGCGCCTGCTGCCCGGCGTCGACCTGACGTCCTGGCAGGGCGGCCTGGCCGCCCGGCTGCCGGCCGGCGTGCGCTGGGCGGCGGCCGACGACGCGGTGCAGCGGGTGTCCAACCTGTCGCGCGCCTACCGGGTCAACCTGGGCGTGCTGGCGATGGTGGCGCTGCTGGTCGGCGGCTTCCTGGTCTATTCGGTGGTCTCGCTGTCGGTGGCCCAGCGCACGCCGGCGCTGGCCCTGCTGGGTGTGCTGGGGCTGGCCGCGCGCGACCGGCGCACCCTGGTGCTGACCGAGAGCGCGGTGGTCGGCCTCGTCGGCAGCGCCGTGGGGCTGGCCGCCGGCGCCGGCCTGGCCGCGCTGGCGCTGCGCCTGCTCGGCGGCGACCTGGGCGGTGGTTATTTCGGCGGCGCCGCGCCCGCGCTGACCTGGCCGGTGCCCGCGCTGGTCGCCTGTTTCGCCCTGGGCACCGGCGCGGCGGTGGCCGGCGCCTGGTTTCCGGCGCGCCAGGCCGAGGCGCTGTCGCCAGCGATGGCGCTGAAGGGTCTGGGCGGCACGGCCAGCAGCCGGGTGCCGGTCTGGCCGGGTCTGGCGCTGCTGGCCGGCGGCGGCGCGCTGGCGCTGTTGCCGCCGATCGGCGGCTTGCCGCTGGCGGCCTACGCCGCCGTGGCCACTCTGCTCGCCGGCGGCGTGGTGCTGGTGCCGGCTGTCGTGCAGGTGCTGCTGTCGCGCACCGGCCAGCCGCAGCATGCGGTGGCCTTGCTGGCCTTGCGCCGCGCCCGCTTCGCCCGCCAGACCGCCAGCGCCACGGTGGCCGGCGTGGTCGCCAGCCTGGCGCTGAGCGTGGCCATCACGGTGATGGTCGCCAGCTTCCGCGACGCCGTGGCCGACTGGCTCGACCAGGCCCTGCCCGCCGACCTGTACGCCCGCAGCAGCGGCAATTCGGCGGCGGCCGACCAGGCCTTCCTGCCACCGGGCTTCACGGCCGACGCGGCGCGGCTGCCCGGCGTGGCCCGCGTCGTCGGCGCGCGCCAGGTGCCACTGGCGCTGCGCCCGCAGCAGCCGGCCCTGGTGCTGCTGGCCCGGCCGCTGGGCGACGACCCGGCGGCGGCGCTGCCGCTGCTGGGCCCGGCAGCGCCCGCGGTGGCCGGTGAGACCGCGGTGTTCGTCAGCGAACCTGCGGCGGCGATCTACGGCTGGCGCGTCGGCGACCGGATACGGTTGCCGATCCCTGGCGTGAAGGCCGGCGCCACGGCCACCGCCAGGCCCGGGTCAACGGGCCCGGCGGCCGACCCGACACCGGCGGCGGGCACGGCAGCGGGCGCGGTCGCCATCCCACCGCCCGGGGCCGACGGCGTGCCGCTGTACGTGCGCGGCATCTGGCGCGACTACGCCCGCCAGTTCGGCGCGGTGGCGATCGACGCCGCCGACTACCAGCGCCTGACCGGCGACACCCGCGTCAACGACCTGGCGCTGTGGCTGGCGCCCGGTGCGGCTGTGGCCGAGGTGGAGGCGGCGCTGAAGCGCCTCGCCGGCGCCGAATTGCCGCTGGACATCGCCAGCACCGCCACGCTGCGCCAGTTGTCGCTGAAGATCTTCGACCGCAGCTTCGCCGTCACCGTCTACCTGCAGGCGGTGGCCATCGCGGTGGGCCTGGTGGGCGTGGCGGCCAGCCTGTCGGCCCAGGTGCTGGCGCGGCGCAAGGAATTCGGCCTGCTCGCCCACCTCGGGCTCACCCGCCGCCAGATCGTCGCGCTGGTGGGCGCCGAGGCCGCCGCCTGGCTGGCCGCCGGCACGCTGCTGGGCCTGGTGCTGGGGCTGGCCATGGCGGTGGTGCTGGTGCACGTGGTCAACCCGCAGAGCTTCCACTGGACGATGCCGCTGCAGATCCCCCTGCCGCGCCTGGCCACGCTGGCGGCGGCGGTGCTGGCCGCCGGCCTGGCCACCGCGTTGTGGAGCGCGCGCCGCGCCGCCGGCCGCTCGGCGGTGATGGCCGTCAAGGAGGACTGGTGATGCCCGGCCGACGCCCCTGGCTGCGCGCCGCGCTGGCCGCCTGGGCCGGCAGCCACGCAGCGCTGCGCGCAGGTGGCGCAGCGACCGCTGCGTCTGCTGCGTCTGCCGCATCTGCTGCGACAACTTCCGCCCCGCCGCCCGCCGCCACCCCACTGAAACCAACGGCCGCTGTGACGCCGGCTGCAGGCTCGCCCACCACACCGCCCAGCCCGCTGGAAGACCGCATCCAGGCCGGCCGGCCACTGGTCTTTCCGCGCGACCACGGCGCCCACCCCGGTGCGCGCATCGAGTGGTGGTATGCCACCGGCTGGCTGCAGGCGCCGGGCGCGCCAGCCTCGCGCAGCGCGCCGAATCTGCAGAACATGCCGGGCGCGTTGGCCATGCCCGGCGCAGCGGAGGGGCCGCTGTTCGGCTTCCAGCTCACCTTCTTTCGCAGCCGCACCGGCCTGGCCGAGGCGGTGCCGGGCCGCTTCGCGCCGCGCCAGCTGCTGTTCGCCCATGCCGCGGTGACCGACCTCGCCAAACGCCAGCACCGCCATGCCGAACGACTGACCCGCTGGTCGAGCGACGAGGCCTGGCCCGAAGCCCATGCCCGCCGCGCCGACACCGCGGTCACGCTGGGCCGCTGGTTGCTGCAGCGCCACCCGGGGACGGCGGCTGCCGGGGGCACCGGCGCTGCCAGCGCGCACTACACCGCCCGCCTGGCCGCGCCCGAGGCGCAGTTCTCTCTGGACCTGCAGTTGCACACCACCCAGCCGCTGCTGCTGCAGGGCGACGCCGGCCATTCACGCAAGGGCCCGCAGCCGCAGCAGGCCAGTCACTACTACAGCCAGCCGCAGCTGGCGGTGCAGGCCCGCCTGACCCTGGACGGAAAGGCCCAAACCTTGACCGGCCGTGGCTGGCTCGACCATGAATGGAGCGACGAACTGCTGGCCCCCGGCGCGATCGGCTGGGACTGGATCGGCATCAACCTGGCCGACGGCGGCGCGCTGACCGCCTTCCGCCTGCGTGACGCCGACGACCGCATGGTCTGGGCCGGCGGCAGCCACCGGCCGGCGAACGGCGCGGTGCGCAGCTTTGCAGCCGACGAGCTGCGCTTCACCGCGCTGCGCAGCTGGACCAGCCCCGATACCGGCGCGCGCTACCCGGTGCACTGGCGCTTGCAGACCCCGGCCGGCGAATTCGAGTTGCGCTCGCTGCTGGACGCGCAAGAACTCGACAGCCGCGCCAGCACCGGCACGGTGTACTGGGAAGGTCTGGCCGAATTGCTGGATGCCAGCGGCACGCGCTGCGGTCTGGGCTACCTGGAGATGACCGGCCGCGCCCAGCCGTTGCGGCTGGGGCTCTGAGCAGGGCTTGGCTGCCGCGCCGGCAGCCGGGCAAGACGCCCGCTCGACCCGCTCGACCCGCCTGACCCGCTCAACCCGCCGAACGGGCCGGCGCCGGGTCGCGCTTGGGCGGGATCGGCGCGGCGCGCACGCAGTTGCGGCCTGCGCTCTTGGCCTCGCGCAGTGCGGTGCCGGCGTCGGCGATCACCGAATCCAGCCCACCGTGGCTGGCACCGATGCCGGCCACGCCCACGCTGACCGTGGCCTTGACACGGGCGCCCTGCCACATCAATGACAAGCCGGCCACCCGTTCGCGGATGCGCTCGGCCACGTCCAGGGCGCCCAACGGGTCGGTGTGCGGCAGGTAGACCACCAGCACCCCGCCGCTGAAACGGGCGAGCAGGTCGTAGGGCCGCAGCGTGGTCGATGCCAGGCGGGTGATCTCGATCAGCATCGCGTCGCCGCAAGCCGTGCCGTGGGCATCGTTGAGGGGCTTGAAGTGGTCGACGTCGATCATCAGCAAGGCCGCGTCTTCGCCGTGGCGGCGGATGCGCGACCACTCGCGGTCGGCGGCGGCGACGAAATGTTGCTGGGTGTAGGCGCCGGTCAGCGCGTCGCGGGCCGGCGCCTGGGCGTCCACGGTCCCGCCGCCGGCCTGGGCAGCCACCGGGCTGCTGGCCCGGGATACCGGCGCCGCAGCGCGCAACGGGCTCACCACGGCCGGCGCCGTGGCGCCGGCCCGCCGCGCCGGCAAGGTGGGCGCCACGATGCGAATCGCCGCCCAGCCGGCCAGCGGCACCAGCAAGGCCGCCACTGCCGCCCCGACCAGCGCAGGCATTGCCGACTGCCAGGCCGCCGGCAGCACGCCGGCCACGCTGGGGCCCAAGCCGTGGCCCAGCAGCGCACCCAGGCCCACCGCCGACACGGCGGCTGCGCTCAGCGCCAGCGCGCGCCGACGCTGCAATGCGGTCGCCTCGGCTGAGACGATCGGCGTGACAGGGCGGTGGGCAGTCGTCATGGCGGGGCTGGCAGTTTGTGACGATTCGACCACAAAGCCCCTTGCTGCGGTGGCCCTGCAAGCAACCAGCGGCGGCGGCGAGTGTGCGGTTTGCAGCGCACCACGCAGCACAGCCCGGGCAACGGCGGCAGCGGCGGGCGGCCAAAGCGGCCGCGGCGTGCGCACCCGTGGGCCGGCCGCTGCCCCGTCCGCAGCGCGGCGGCTGGGCCGGCTCCTAGGAGGCTGTCGGGCTTGGGGACGGGTCTGCGTTGAAGCTGGAAATGGGCTCAGCATAGGCGCCAAGCACAGCCATGCCGGGCGGCATGGCGCGCATGGGCAACGACGGATCAGCCCATTTCCAGCTTCAACCCGAAGGGCCAGGGCGATTTTCGGTGCCATCTGTCGTTGCCGGCTCGTTGTGGGGGCCAATCCCACGCCTCGCCGGCGCCTAAGCTGGCACCGAAACTCGCCTTGCGCAGGCCCGTCCCCAAGCCCGACAGCCTCCTGGCCTTGAGGGTGTCGGCCGGGTAGCGGTTTCAACCCTTCTGGAAACCGACTTGCCGTGATGGCCGCTCACCCCACTGGAGAACACCCATGTCGTTGCTGAAGAAAAAAACCCTGTCCTGGTTGCTGGCGGGCATCGCTGTCGTCGCCGCGCCCCCCGCCATGGCGGCCACGAACCTGATGGTGCTGCAAGACACCGTGACCATGCTCACCCTGGATTTGCAGTGGGACGCCGATACCGGGGTCGCCCCCTACAACGGCGAACACTGGAACGCCTACTTCACGCCGAAGCTCGACAACGGCCTCTGGTCACTGGAGGCCTGGTACGCGCACAAGGACGGTCCGCATGGTGAGGGCCTGGAGCATCCCGGGCATGTCCTGCCGCTCTACCGGTTCATGCCGGGCAGTTCTGCGCAGGATCTTGGCGTGCACGACCACCAGGGCACGGTCGTCAACACCATCGCCCATGCCGATGCCCACCTGTGGAGCATCGCCACCTGGGCCGATGCCGACACCTCGCAAGGCGGTTCCACCGCCTTCCAGGTGGCGCACGTGCCTGAGCCGGCTGCCTGGCTGATGCTGGTCGGCAGCTTGGGCGTGGTGGGCTTCGGCGCCCGTCGGCGAGGCTGAGGTGGCTGCGGTCCGCCGGCTCGCCCGGCCGGCCGCTCGGCACCGCGCCGGGTGCTGATCAGCCCGGGTCCACCCGCTCAGGCGCGGGGCCAGCCGTTCGGGCCGTGCTGGGTTGTTGCCGGGTGCTGGGCTGCTCGGGCAGGCCGTCCAGGTGTTGGGCGTCGGCCCACTCCACCACCTGCAATTGGCCGTCGGCCCAGCGCAAGCGGTTGATGCCGGTGTTGGGGATGTCGCACACGCGCGCGCCGTGCAGCGGCAGCAGGTTGGCGGTGCGCCACAACATGTCGAGCACGCCGCCGTGGGTCACCACCACCACCCGCCGCCCAGTGTGGGCCGCCAGCACCGCTTGCAGAGCGCGCATCACCCGCGCATGGAAGGCCGTGTTGCTCTCGCCGCCACCGGGCAACGCATAGTCGGCCTCGTGCCGGCTCCACGCTGACCACAAGTCGGCATGGCGACTGCGGATGGTGGGCAGGTCCAGCCCTTCCAACGTGCCGAAGCCCTGTTCTCGCCACAGCGGCTCGATCAGCGGTTCCATCCCGCGGGCTTGCGCCAACGGCCCGGCCGTGCTGCGGGCGCGTTGCAGGTCGCTGCTGACCAGTACGTCGATCGGTTCCTGGACCAAGCGGCGGCCCAGCCGCGCCGCCTGCGTCAGCCCGATCTCGTTCAGCGGCACGTCGATCTGGCCCTGAAAGCGATGCTGGCGGTTCCAGTCGGTTTCGCCGTGGCGGATGACAAGCAGTTCGGTCATGGCCCAATTGTCCGACTGCTGCGGCGACCGTTCAGTGGCAACAGCACGGCAAAGCCATGACACATCACCCGGAGACCCGAAGGCAGCCGCCGGGCGATGCCCGTTGTCACTTCGGCAGGATCACGCTGTCGATGACGTGGATCACGCCGTTGTCGGCCACGATGTCGGTCTTGACAACCTTGGCCTTGTCGACCATCACGCCACCGGCGGTGGTGACGGTGATCTCGCTGCCTTGCACGGTCTTGACCTTGCCGGCCTTCACGTCCTTGGCCATCACCTTGCCCGGCACCACGTGGTAGGTCAGCACGGCGGTCAGCTTGGCCTTGTCGGCCAGCAGCGCGTCGAGGTCAGCCTTCGGGATCTTGGCGAAGGCCTCGTCGGTCGGTGCGAACACGGTGAACGGGCCCTTGCCCTTCAGCGTGTCGATCAGGCCGGCCGCGGTCAGCGCGGTGGCCAGGGTCTTGAAGCTGCCGGCGGCCACGGCGGTGTCGACGATGTCCTTGGCTTGAACGGCTGCGGCGCAGAGCGAGAGGGCGGTTACCAGCAAGAGCTTTTTCATGATGTCAATCTCCAGTGAGGGCCTGGGAAGGCGGTTGCAAGAGCCCACAATGTAGACGATACAGTTCATTAAAAATACTGAGCGGTTCAAAAGACAACTATTTGGACGATGCAATGACTGTTCAGTTCCTATTCATCGGTGCCACGCTGGATGCAGGGCGGCCGAACCGCGGCCTGAACCGTGGCCTGAACCGTGGCATGAACCGTGGCATGAACGGCGGGCTACACCGCCGCCAGCGCTTGATCCAGGTCGACCAGCAAGTCATCGATGTGCTCGATGCCAACGCACAGCCGCACGGTGTCCTCGCTGACGCCCGATGTCGCCATCTCGTCGGCCGACAATTGCCGGTGGGTGGTCGATGCCGGGTGGGTGGCCAGGCTCTTGCAATCGCCGATGTTGACCAGCCGGGTGAACAGCTGCAGCGCATCGAGGAAGCGCGCGCCGGCCGCCCGCTCTTCGCCCACAGCGCCATCACCGCCCTTCACGCCGAAGGTCAGCAGGCCCGATGAGCGCCCGCCCATCTGGCGCTGCACCAGGCTGTGGTCGGGATGCTCGGGCAGCCCGGCGTAGTTGACCCAGGCCACCTTGCGGTGCTTTTGCAGGTACTGCGCCACCGCCAGCGTGTTGTCGCAGATGCGGTCCATGCGCAGCGCCAGGGTTTCGATGCCTTGCAGGATCAGGAAGGCGTTGAACGGCGACAGCGCCGCGCCCATGTTGCGCAGCGGCACCACGCGGGCACGGCCGATGTAGGCCGCCGCGCCCAGCGCCTGGGTGTAGACCACGCCGTGGTAGCTGACGTCGGGCTCGTTCAGGCGCTTGAAGCGCTCGGGGTATTTGGCCCAGGGGAATTGGCCGCTGTCGACGATGGCGCCGCCGATGCTGGTGCCGTGGCCGCCCAGGTACTTGGTCAGGCTGTGCACCACGATGTCGGCACCATGCTCGAACGGCCGGCACAGGTAGGGGCTGGGCACGGTGTTGTCGACGATCAGCGGCAGGCCGTGGCGGTGGGCGATGGCTGCGATCGCCGCGATGTCGGTGATGTTGCCCGACGGATTGCCCAGCGATTCAACGTAGATCGCCTTGGTCCGGTCGTCGATCAGCGGCTCGAAACTGGCGGGGTCGCGGTAGTCGGCAAAGCGGGTGCTGATGCCGTATTGCGGCAGGGTGTGGGCGAACAGGTTGTAGGTGCCGCCGTACAGCGCGCTGCTGCTGACGATGTTGTCGCCCATCTCGGCGATGGTCTGGATCGCATACGTCACCGCGGCCTGGCCCGACGCCAAAGCCAGCGCCGCGATGCCACCTTCGAGCGCGGCCACGCGCTCTTCGAGCACCGCGTTGGTGGGGTTCATGATGCGGCTGTAAATGTTGCCGGCCACCTTCAGGTCGAACAGGTCGGCGCCGTGCTGCGCACTGTCGAAACTGAAGGCCGCCGTCTGGTAGATCGGCACGGCCACCGCATGGGTGGTGGGCTCGGGGCTGTAGCCGGCATGGACCGATTGGGTCTCGAAGCGCCAGTGGCTGGTGTCGCGGGTCATGGGTGTCTCCAGGGAGGGTGTCGTGCGGGGCCGTGATCTTTGTCGCGCCCGCGCGGCGGGGCGGCTGTCTGCCACCCCTCATGTTAGGGGTGCGGTTCAAACCCGCTGCCGGGCTGCGGGCTACAGTGATGGTTTGCCCTGAGTCGCCAGTGTCCATGCCCATCCGCCCCGTCTTCGTCTCTTCGCGCGCCTTCTGGCGGGTGGCGACGGCGATGTGCGCGCTGGTCTGGGCCGCCGGTGCGTCGGGGCAGCAGCTGGGGCCGGACGGCCAGCTGGTCGACAGCCTGGCCGCGCTGCCCGCGCCGCTGGTCGCGCCCAAGGCGCCGCTGAGCACGGTGGTGCCCTCGCAGGTGCTGCGCTGGCGCCAGGAAGCGCAGGCGCTGGAGCACGGTGAAAACGGCCAGCCGCGTGACCCGGCGCGTGCCGCCACGCTGTACTGCCAGGCGGCGCAGCATGGCGACGCCGAAGCCCAGTTCAGCCTGGCCTGGATGTTGACCAACAGCCGCGGCATCGAGCGCGACGACGCCCAGGCCGCGCACCTGTTTGCCGCCGCCGCCGAGCAGGGCATGCCGCAGGCGCAGCGCATGATCGCCTCGATGGGCACGCCGCTGGGCGAACCGCCGCCTTGCCTGAAGCCGCCGCCGATCCAGTTTCCGGTGGTGGCGGCGGCGGCTGCGCCGCGCCTGCCACCGGGCGCGAAGTCGGCAGTCGCAGCGGCTCCGCCGCTGCCACCCCCGCTGCCGCCCCCGCTGCCGGCCAACGCACCGGCGCCGATCGTCAACTTCGTCCGGCTGATCGCGCCCGATTACCAGCTGGCGCCGCATCTGGTGCTGGCCATCATCGCCACCGAGAGCGGCTTCAACCCCAACGCGGTGTCGCCCAAGAACGCGCAGGGCCTGATGCAACTGATCCCCGACACGGCGGCCCGCTTCAAGGTGCGCAACATCCTCGACCCAGCGCAGAACATCCGCGGCGGCATGGCCTACCTGCGCTGGCTGATGGCTTATTTCGAAGGCGACGTGATGCTGGTGGCCGCCGCCTACAACGCCGGTGAAGGCGCGGTCGACCGCTACCGCGGCGTGCCGCCCTACGCCGAAACCCGCGAGTACGTGCGCCGCGTGCTGGCCCAGGTGGGCCAGCTGAGCCACCCGTTCGATGCCCGCGTCACGTCGCCGTCGTCCAAGCTGGGGCTGATGCGGGTGGCGGCCGCGCCGGCGCCGCTGCGGCGATGAGCCCGCCGGGCCGCCTCGCGGCGATGGCCGCCGCGCGCAGCACGAAGGCAGTCGGTTGATCCCGCTGATCCTCCTGCCCGGCTTGGCCTGCGACGCCGCGCTGTGGCGCCACCAGGCGCCCGCGCTGGCCGCCGACGGCCGCCCGGTGGTGGTGGCCGACGTGCACCACCGCGCCGACACCCTGCCCGGGATGGCCGCGCTGCTGCTGGCCGAGCAGCCGGGCGACCTGCTGCTGGCCGGCTGCTCGATGGGCGGCATGCTGGCGCTGGAGGCCGCGCGCCAGGCGCCGCAGCGGGTGCGCGGCCTGGCGCTGCTGGGCACCACCGCGCGGCCCG
This sequence comes from Burkholderiales bacterium, assembly GCA_038211805.1. Taxonomy (GTDB): domain Bacteria; phylum Pseudomonadota; class Gammaproteobacteria; order Burkholderiales; family Burkholderiaceae_C; genus Pseudaquabacterium. The sequence goes on from JBBQVF010000065.1 coordinate 10,953, forward strand.
ACACGCCCGAGCTGGTGTTGCTGCGCAGCCAGGCGATTGCAGAGTTCGAACAAGGCCGCGTCGAGCCGTTGCTGCGCGCCAACCTGATGTTCGCCTTCCACCGCGCCCATCAGGCCCGGCTGGCCGACGATTACCTGGCGATGGTGCAGCGTGCCGGCGCCGCCGGCCTGATCCGCCAGAACCGCGCCGTGATGGCCCGCGCCGACCTGCGCCCCACGCTGGCCGCACTGGCCTGTGCCACCCTGGTGGTGGGCGGGCTGGACGACCAGCTGACCCCGCCCGACCATGCCCGCGAGCTGGCCGCTGGCATTGCCGGCGCGCAATTGCAGCTGTTGCCTGAATGTGGGCACATGCTTACCTGGGAGCAGCCGGCGGCGGTGACGTCCTTGCTGCAGGCCTGGCTGGGCGCCTGGCGCTGAACTTCGCGCCGTCGACCACGCGTTTGACGCGTGCCACGGCGTCGGCCTTTTTTCGGCCGATCAGCCCGGGCGACGCGCGTCTAGAATCGCGCCCCTTCTTCGTTTCCCAGACGCCCGGCTGCGCCGCGCCTGCCATGCCTGCTGCCGTGCCCAACGCCCTGACCCACGCCGTCCGTCATTCAACCGACCGCGCATCCGACCGCGCAGCCGATCGGGTTACCGACCGCCCAACCGACCGCGCATCCGACCGCGCCGCAAACCGCGCCGACGACGTTGCGGACAACCGCGCCGCCGACAACATCTGCGCCATCGATTTCGGCACCTCCAATTCCGCCATCGCGCTGCCGGTGGCTGGCGGCGTGCAACTGGTCGAACTGGAACCCGGCCAGCGCACCATGCCGACCGCGGTGTTCTACGCCGTCGAAGGCCTGGGCGCCTATGAATCACCGCATCGCCACTACGGCCGCGCCGCGGTGGCGGCTTACGTTGAGGGCACCGAAGGCCGGCTGATGCGGTCGATGAAGAGCATCCTGGGCAGCACGCTGGCGACCCAGGCCACCGACGTGGGCGCCGGCCATTCGGTGCGCTACCTCGACGTGGTGGCCGGCTACCTGCAACACCTCAAGACCCTGGCCGAACGCCAGGCCGGCCATGGCTTGAGCCGGGTGGTGCTGGGCCGGCCGGTGTTCTTCGTCGACGACGACCCCGAGCGGGATGCCGCTGCGCAATCGGCACTGGAGACGGCCGCGCGCGACATCGGCTTCACCGACGTCCGCTTCCAGTACGAGCCCATCGCCGCCGCGCTGGACTACGAGACCACCGTCGATCGCGAGCAGGTGGTGCTGGTGGCCGACATCGGCGGCGGCACGTCCGACTTCAGCCTGGTGCGGGTGGGCCCGGGCCAGCGCGGGCGCACCGACCGCAAGGACGACATCCTGGCCAACCACGGCGTGCACATCGCCGGCACCGACTTCGACCGCCAGATCGAGCTGGCGCACATCCTGCCGGCCTGCGGCTTCCGCGCCGTGGGGCCGACCGGGCGCGAGGTGCCGAGCCGGGTCTATTTCGACCTGGCCACCTGGCACCTGATCAACACCGTCTACGCGCCGGCCCGGGTGGCCGAATTGGCACGCATGAAATCCTTCTACGCCGACCCGCGCCACCATGCTCGGCTGATGACGGTGGTGACCGGCCGCCTGGGCCATGCGCTGATCGGCCAGGCCGAGGCCGCCAAGATCGCGGTGGCCGAGGGCGGCCACACCGTGCTCGACCTGGCCGCGCTGGGCCTGGGCGGCGCCGCGGCGCTGACCGGCGCACTGACCGACGCACTGACCGACGCACTGACCGTGGCCATCAACGAAGCCCAGGCCCTGGCCGCCGTGGATGCCGACCTTGAACGCATTGCCGCCGCGGCCGACGACACCCTGATCCAGGCCGGCTTGGCGCGCGGGCAGGTCGATGCGCTGTACTTCACCGGCGGCTCCACCGGCCTCAAGCCGCTGGCTGAACGGATTGCCGCCCGCTTTCCGGCGGCCCGCCGGGTGCGGGGCGACCGCTTCGCCAGCGTGGCGCAGGGCCTGGGTGTGCACGCGCGCCGGGTGTTCGGCGGCGCACTGTGACGGCCGAGGTCGGCTGACACAATTCTGCAGTCCGGCCCACCCCGCGCCGGTTGCAGTTTGCGGTCGCCTGTCCGCCGTGGCCCGCCCGGCCCGCTTTCCCCATGCCTGCACCCGCTGCACCCGCTGCACCTGCCGCACCCCCTGCGCACGACATCCCTGCGCCACTGGCCCCGCACGCCCTCGAGGCACCCGACGTGGCGCGCCACTTCGGCGTGCTGGTCGACGCCGGCCTGGCCGCCGGCGAGGTGGCCAACCGGCTGAACCAGCACGGCCCCAACCGCCTGCCGGAACCCGCGCCGCGGCCGCTGTGGCAAAAACTGCTCGACCCCTTCCGCGACGTCATGGTCGTCGTGCTGCTGGCCGCGGCCGTGCTGTCGGGGCTGATCGGCGACCTGACCGACACCGTCGTCATCCTGCTGATCGTGCTGCTCAACGCGGCCATCAGCCTGTGGCAGCAATGGCGCGCCGATGCGGCCCTGGCGGCGCTGCAGCGCATGGCCGCACCCCACGCCACGGTGCGCCGCGACGACGGCCAGGTGCAGGTGGTCGACACCGAAGGCCTGGTGCCCGGCGACGTGGTGCTGCTCGAAGCCGGCAACCTGGTGCCCGCCGATCTGCGCCTGCACGCCGTGGCCCGGCTGCAGGTCGATGAATCGGCGCTGACCGGCGAATCGGTCACCGTCGAAAAATCCCATGCGGTGTTGCCCGACGCCGGCCAGCCGCTGGGCGACCAGTTGAACATGGCCTTCAAGGGCACGCTGGTCACCCACGGCCGGGCCACCGGGCTGGTGGTGGCCACCGGGGCCGACACTGAACTGGGCCGCATCGCCTCGCTGCTGGGCGAAACCGACAGCCCGCCCACGCCGCTGCAGCAGCGGCTGGCGGCCTTCGGCAAGCGGCTGTCGCTGGCGGTGCTGGTCATCTGCGCGGTGATGTTCGCCATCGGCGTGGGGCTGCGCGGCGAGCCGGTGCTGTTGATGGCGCTGACGGCGATCAGCCTGGCCGTGGCCGCCATCCCCGAGGCGCTGCCGGCGGTGGTGACGGTGCTGCTGGCGCTGGGCGCGCGGCGCCTGGTGAAGGTGAACGCGCTGGTGCGCCGGCTGCCCAGCGTCGAGACCCTCGGCTCGGTCACCGTGATCTGCTCGGACAAGACCGGCACCTTGACGCAGAACCGCATGCAGCTGCAGCAGCACCGCGCCTGGGCGGCACCCGACGAGCTGCTGTTCACCGCGGTGGCGCTGTGCAACGACGCGGTGGCCGGCCCTGACGGCTGGGTCGGCGACCCGACCGAAACCGCGCTGCTGCAAGCCGCGCAGGACGCGGGGCTGGACTTGGCGGCCTTGCTGCAAGCCCAGCCCAGGCGCCACGAATGGCCGTTCGACGCCGACCGCAAGCGCATGGCCACGCTGCACGCGGCCGGCGACGGCTGGTGCGCCTACGTCAAGGGTGCGCCCGAATCGCTGCTGCCGCGCTGCGCGCCGGGGGTAGGGCGCGACGAGGCGCTGGCCACGGCCGCGGCTTGGGCTGCGCAGGGCTTGCGGGTGCTGGCGGTGGCCCGGCGCGGGGGCGCTGCGGCCGACCTGGACAGCGTGGCGGCGCTGTCGGCCGACGCCTTCGAGCGCGACCTGACGCTGCTGGGCCTGGTCGGCCTGATCGACCCACCGCGCCCCGAAGCCCGGGCCGCGGTGGCCGAATGCCTCAGCGCCGGCATCCGCCCGGTGATGATCACCGGCGACCACGCGGCCACCGCGCTGGCGATCGCCCGCGATCTGGGCATTGCGCGCCAGGACCTGGCCGCTGCCACTGACGCGAGCACGGGCACGGGCACGAGCACGGGTACGGGTACGGGTACGGGTACGGGTACGGCCGCGGACCGCAGCGCGGCCGAAGTGATCACCGGCGCCGAACTGGCCCGCCTCGACGACGCCGCGCTGGCTGCCGCGGTGCCGCGGGTGTCGGTCTACGCGCGGATGGACCCGGTGCAGAAGATCCGCATCGTGCAGGCGCTGCAGGCGCGGGGCGATTTCGTCGCGATGACCGGCGACGGCGTCAACGACGCGCCCGCGCTGCAGGCCGCCGACATCGGTGTGGCGATGGGCCGGGGCGGCACCGACGTCGCCCGCGAGGCGTCCAGCCTGGTGCTGCTGGACGACAACTTCGCGTCGATCGTGGCCGCGGTGCGCGAGGGCCGGCGCATCTTCGACAACATCCGCAAGTTCATCCGCTACGCGCTGACCGGCAACTCGGGCGAAATCTGGGTGCTGTTCCTGGCGCCGCTGCTGGGCCTGCCGATCCCGCTGCTGCCGATCCACATCCTGTGGGTCAACCTGGTGACCGACGGCCTGCCCGGCCTGGCGCTGGCCGCCGAGCCGGCCGAGCGCGGCGTGATGCAGCGCCCGCCACGGCCGCCGCGCGAAAGCATCTTCGCCCACGGTCTTTGGCAGCACACGTTGTGGCTGGGGCTGCTGATCGGCGGTCTGTGCCTGGGCTTGCAGGCCTGGGTGCTGCAGGGCGGCAGCGTGGCCGGCGACCACCAGCACCGCGCGCAGACCATGGTCTTCACGCTGTTGACGCTGGCGCAGATGGCGCACCTGCTGGCGATCCGCTCGGAGCGCGACTCGCTGTTCCGCCAGGGCCTGCTGAGCAACCGGCCGTTGCTGGCCGCGGTGGTGCTGACGGTGTTGTTGCAGCTGGCCACGGTCTACCTGCCGCTGCTGCAGCCGATCTTCCGCACCACCGCCTTGTCGGCCGCCGACCTGGGCCTGTGTTTCGGCCTGGCGTCGCTGGTGTTCATCGCCGCCGAAGCCGAAAAAGCCTGGCGCCGAGCCCGGACCCAACGCCCGGCAACCACCAAACGAGCCGCTGCGGGCTCGTGAGCGCGTGGCGCGGGCGCTGGCCGCCTGGCAGGGGGCAAGCCCTCGGGCCTGACCGTCCGTTCAGAGGTTGAGAGGAATTCGAGCGTGCCCGAGCGACGCCCAGAAACGTGCCCGATCTAGACGCAAAGCACAGTCATAGCCCGGGCTATGACGAGCATTTGCAACGACGAGCGGGTGCGTTTCGGGGTGGTGAGCGGGCATGATCGAAAAACTCTCAAGCTCTCAGCGGCTGCGTGGCTTGGCCGGGCCCGCCGGGCGGCGCGCCGCGGCCGGGCTGGCCACCGGGGGGGGGCCGGGCCGGGGCGCCGCCCCGCGCGGGGTCTTGGCGGCCGGCTTGCCCTTGGCCAGCGCGCCGGCCACCGGGCGCGACACATCGGCCATCAGCAGCACGCTGCGCACCAGGTCTTCCACCGCCTCGGCCAGGGTCTCGGGCGGCGCCAGGGTCTCGATCTCGGCCAGCAATTCGTCGGCGTCTTCCAGGTCGTCGGCGTCGAGGTGGCGGTACAGCGTGGCCAGCGGCTCCAGGATCTTGTCCTCGTGGCGGTCCATCAGGTCGGTGAAGGTGTCGACCGCAGCGGCAAAACCGGCCACCCAGGGCAGCACCGTCTCGCCCAGACTGGCTTCGTCGTCGAGCTGGTAGACCCAGGGGTCGAACCACTGGCGGTGGCCGATCGCGCGGTCCAGCTCGGCATGCCGGCGTTGCACCAGCGCGCTCATCTTCGCCAGATCGAAGCGCCTGGGCGGCGCCCGGCCGTCGACGTCGGGGATGTGGGCCAGCCACTGTTCGGCAGGCACCGGCTGCGGCTGCAGCAGCACGCCGCAGAGGTAGCCGTCGATCATCACCACGTCCAGCGGCTCCAGCGTGTCGGGCAGGCTGTCCATCAGCGCCTGCAACTGGTCCAGCTCGGCCTCGGCCAGCGGACCGGCTGCAGTGTCGGGCGGCGCCAGCGTGGGCGCCGACGGGCGCAGCTTCGGCGTTGCCGGTTTCGGGCCGGCAGGGCGGCGGGGTGGGGGATTGGCCATGGCCGGATTGTCGCCCCGCGGCCCTCGCATGCGGCGCGGCCTTCTGGCACCGACGGGCGCAGGCCTGCGCGGACCCGCACCGCACCGCACCGACCGGCGCAGGCCTGCGCGGACCCGCACCAATCCGCCTGAACCTGCGCTGGGGTCGACCCGCCCGCCCCCGGCCGATGACCACCGCAACCTGCGTTCTAGGGATGGCCGTCGACGACGCTGATGCGCAGCATCGAAGGCGTGAGGGCAGACATCGCTGAGGTGGCTGCTCCCGACGGTCCCAACGACGTCCTTTTTGAAGGACTTGCAGAGCCCGCCGAGCGATCGGCGGGCTTCTTTTTTGGCGGTTCGGCAGCCCACGGCCCGGCGCATTGCCGAGCACTGGCGTGGCCGAGAATCCACGTCATGGACCACGACTTCGTGATCGTCGGCGCCGGCATCGCCGGGGCTTCGGTCGCGGCCGAGCTGGCCCGGCGCGGCCGCACCCTGGTGCTCGAGCGCGAGGGCCAGCCGGGCTACCACACCACCGGCCGCTCGGCCGCGGTGTTTGCCGAAAGCTACGGCCCGCCGGTGATCCGCGCGCTCACCCGCGCCAGCCGGGCCTTCCTGGCGCAGCCGCCGGCCGGCTTCGGCGTGCCGTCGCTGCTGCGCCCGCTGGGTGCGCTGTTCATCGCCGAGCCGGGCCAGCAGGCGCTGCTGGACGCAGAAGCCGCGGTGTTCGCCCGCGAGGCGCCGTCGATCCGCCGTATCGGTGCCCACGAGGCGCTGGCTTTGCTGCCGGTGCTGCGGCCCGAGCGCGTGCTGGGTGCGCTGTTCGACCCCGACACCGCCGACATCGACGTGCATGCGCTGCACCAGGGCCTGCTGCGCCAGTTGCGCGCCGCCGGCGGCCAGGTGCGCTGCGATGCCGAGGTGCTGGCGCTGCGGCCGCTGTCGGGCGGCTGGCAACTCACGCTTGGCCCCGGCCACGAGACGCTGACGGCGCGGGTGGTGGTCAACGCCGCCGGCGCCTGGGGCGATGTGCTGGCCGCGCTGGCGGGCATCGCCCCGCTGGGCCTGCAGCCGCGCCGGCGCTCGGCCTTCGTGTTCGCGCCGCCGCCGAGGGTCGACCCCCGCGGCTGGCCGATGGCCATCGGCATCGACGAATCCTGGTACCTCAAGCCCGATGCGGGCCAGTTGCTGGCCTCACCGGCCAACGCCGACCCTGTGCCGCCGCACGACGTTCAGCCCGAAGAGCTGGACATCGCAATGGGCATCGACCGCCTGCAGCAGATGACCACGCTGACCGTGCGCCGGCCCAGCCGCAGCTGGGCGGGGCTGCGCAGCTTTGTGCCCGACGGCGGCCCGGTGGCGGGCTTCGCCGAGCAGGCACCCGACTTCTTCTGGCTGGTGGGCCAGGGCGGCTACGGCATCCAGACCACGCCGGCACTGGGCCGCGCCGCCGCCGCGCTGGCCTGCGGCGAGCCCCTGCCCGATGAGTTGCGACAGCAGGGCGTGACCGCCTGGGCACTGTCGCCGGGCCGGCTGCGCAGCGCACCGGCCAGCTGATATCGAACCTCGCCGCCTGGGTTGGTTGGCGGGTCGTGGACCGGTGACGGGCGATACCTGCCCGACCAGTGCCTGGCCACCAGCCCCTGCCGACCAGCCCCTGCCGACCAGTTCCGGGCGATCTGCGCCGGTTCGTGCTCAGGTCTCGGCGGATCTGCGCCGTGGCTCGCCTTGTCCGGGCACGGCGCCCATCGCGGCGATCCAGGTCCGGTGCGGGATGTGGCTGCGCAGCCGGTCGATCGCGCAGCGCACCAGCTCGGGCGTCAGCTCGTGACCCACGCCGTCGGCGATGTCGGCGGTGGCGTCGCCGCGCAGGCTGGTCAGCCGGTCCATTGCCAGCTGGGTTTGGGCGGCCGGGATCACCGTGTCAGTGGCGCCGTGGAAGAAGTGCAGCGTGGTGTGCGCCAGCGCCCGATCGGGCAGCGTCGCATAGCGGCCCGAAAAGCTGAGCACCCGGCCGGCCAGGCCGTCGTGTCGCTGCACCAGCTCCAATGACAGGATGGCGCCCTGCGAGAAGCCGACCAGCGCGGTGGCTGCCGGCGCCACGCCGGTGGCCACCTGGGCCGCACGCACCCAGTCGGTCAGGCGCGGCAATGCCGCTGCCACCCGTGCCGGCCGGTTGGTTTCAGTCACCGGGCCATCGGGCCCGTTCATGGCGAACCACTGGCGGCCGGCCAGGCCGCTGTCGACCGGGTCGAAACCCTCGGGCGCCAGCAGCGCGGCTTGTGGAAATTCGGCCTGCAGCGCGGCCGCCAGCGGCGCCATGCCGGCAGCGCTGCCGCCCCCGCCGTGCAGCAGGATCATCAGCTGCTCGGCCCGGCCGACGGCGGGCAGCCATTGCAAGGTGTGGGGCAGCAGCGGGGCGGCGGTGGGCGTGGTCATCAGCCTATTTTCGGTGAAGCGGCGGCGGAGCCTGCCGAGGCTGCACGCGGTGGTGCGCTCCGTTTCAATGGTGTCGCCGACGTTGTCGGTGTTGCCGGGGCTGTCGCTGCTGCCGGCCGGTCAGTGGAAATCCCGGCTCTTGCTGACCAACCCCTGCAGCAGCGCCGAGTGGTCGACCAGCCGCTGGGCGATCAGGTGCCGGTTCTCGCCTTGGCGTTGCCACACGCCGTAGACGGTGAGCAGCGTGGCCGCCAGCAGCGGCGTGCGCTGGGACTGCGCCACCGTGGGCCAGACGATCACGTTGACCGACCCGGTTTCGTCTTCCAGCGTGACGAAGACGACGCCCTTGGCGGTTTCGGGCCGCTGGCGGTGGGTGACCAGGCCCGACGCCCGCGCCAGTTGGCCGTGGCGGCACAGCGCCAGCACCGCAGCAGGCTGCACTTTGAACGCGGCCAGGTCGTCACGCAGCAGCGCCAACGGGTGGTTGTGGAGCGACAGCCCGGTGCTGCGGTAATCGGCCAGCAGCGCCAGGCCGGCGCCCGGCGGCAGCAGATCGGCTGGCGATTCGTCGGTGCGGGTGGCGGCCAGCAGGGCCGTGGCGCGGGTGTCGACACCGCGCACGCCCCAGGCCGCCTGGTGGCGGTGGCCGACCAGCGGGGCCAGCGCATCGCCCTGCGCCAGCAGTTGCAACGCATGGGCGTCCAGCCGGGCGCGGCGGGCCAGGTCTTCGATGCTGGCGAAACCTTCGCCGGCGGGCAGCGCGGCGCGGGCGGCCAGCAGCCGGCGGCCGTCGGCCTCGGCCAGGCCGATCAGGCGGTTCAGGCCCAGGCGCACCGGCCGCAGCGCGGGCCCGCTGTGGCTGTCGACGCCCCGATCGACACCCGCGTCAACGCCGGCGTTGTTGCGAGGGTCGCCAGGCTCCAGCGTCGACTCCCAATCGCTGCGCAGCACGTCCACCGGCAGCACCTGCACGCCGTGCTCGCGTGCGTCACGCACCAGTTGCGCCGGGGCATAAAAGCCCATCGGCTGGCTGTTGAGCAGCGCGGCCAGGAAAGCATCCGGGTGGTGGCACTTCAGCCAGGCGCTGACATAGACCAGCAGCGCGAAACTGGCCGCGTGGCTCTCGGGAAAGCCGTACTCGCCGAAGCCCTCGATCTGCTTGAAGATGCGTTCGGCGTAATCCGGCTCGTAGCCCTTGGCCACCATGCGGCCGACCAGGCGTTCATGGAACGGGCCGAGGCCGCCCTTGCGCTTCCAGGCAGCCATGGCGCGGCGCAGGCTGTCGGCCTCACCGGGGGTGAAATCGGCGGCCAGGATGGCCAGCTGCATCACCTGCTCTTGAAAGATCGGCACGCCCAGCGTGCGGCCCAGCGCGCGCTCGACCTCGGGCTTGGGGTAGTCGACCGCCTCTTCGCCCGAGCGGCGGCGCAGGTAGGGGTGCACCATGCCGCCCTGGATCGGGCCGGGCCGCACGATGGCGACCTCGATCACCAGATCGTAGAAACAGCGTGGCCGCAGCCGCGGCAGCATGTTCATCTGGGCCCGGCTCTCGACCTGGAAGGTGCCGACCGAATCGCCACGGCACAGCATGTCGTAGACCGGCGCATCGTCGCGCGGCACGTCCTGCATCGAGAAGGGCCGGCCCGGGGCGCCTGCGGCGTCGCCATCCGCGGGCGGCGAACCTGGCGCGGGGGGGGCTGGCCACCCCAGCTTGGCGCCCACCATCGCCAGCGCGCGGCGGATGGCGCTGAGCATGCCCAGCGCCAGGATGTCGACCTTGATCAGCCCCAGCGCGTCGAGGTCGTCCTTGTCCCACTGGATCACGGTGCGCTCGTCCATTGCGGCGTTTTCAACCGGCACCAGGCGCGAGATGTCGTCGCGTGCGATGACGAAGCCGCCCGGGTGCTGGCTGAGGTGGCGCGGGAAGCCGATCAGCTGCTGGGTGAGCGCCACCCATTGGCGGCAGACCAGCGAATCGGGGTCGAGCCCCTGCTCGCGCAGCCGCTCGGGCGAGATGGTCTTGCCATCGAACCAGTGCTGGCCCTTGGAGACCGCATTGATGCGGTCGAGATCGAGCCCCAGCGCGCGGCCGATGTCGCGCAGCGCCGAGCGCGGCCGGTAGCTGATCATCACGCCGGTGAGCGCGGCCCGGTGGCGGCCGTACTTGCGGTAGATGTACTGGATGACTTCTTCGCGGCGCTGGTGCTCGAAATCGATGTCGATGTCGGGCGGCTCGTTGCGCTCGGCCGAGATGAAGCGCTCGAACAGCAGGCTGGTCTCGGCCGGGTTGACCTCGGTGACGCCCAGGCAATAACAGACCACCGAGTTGGCCGCGCTGCCGCGGCCCTGGCACAGGATGCCCTGGCCGCGCGCCCACTGCACGATGTCGGCCACGGTGAGGAAGTAGGGCTCGAACTTCAGCTGGCCGATCAACGCCAGTTCGTGCTCGATCGACTGCAGCACCGCTGGCGGTTCGCCGGCGGGGTAACGCAGGCGGGCGCCGGCTTCGGTCAGCGTGCGCAGCCAGCTGGCCGGCGTCTGGCCGGCAGGCACGATCTCTTCGGGGTATTCGTAGCGCAGCTCGGCCAGCGAGAAGCAACACGACGCGGCGATGGCCAGCGACTGGGCCAGCCACTCGGGCGCGTAGAGGCCGGCCAGGCGCTGGCGCGAACGCAGGTGGGCCTCGGCATTGGGCGCCAGCGCTAAACCGCATTCGGCCACCGGCCGGCCGACGCGGGTGGCGGTGAGCGCGTCCTGCAGCGGCTTGCGCGAGCGGGCGTGCATCAGCACGTCGCCGCAGGCCACCAGCGGCAGGCCGGCCAGCGCCGCCACGCGCGGCAGCACGTCCAGCCGCAGGGCATCGTGCGGGCGGTTCAGCAGCTCTATGGCGATGGCGCAGCGATCGGTGCCGAACCAGGTCTTCAGCCACATCGCGTGGGCGAACACGGTCTCGAAGGCCTGGCCGGGCGTGGGCAGCAGGATTGCGAAGCAGCCGGGCAGGCCGGCCAGGAAGGGCGCGTTCGGCACCCGGCCCTCGACATCGGACGGGTGCGCCCGGTACTGGCCCTTGGGCGCGCGCCTGCGCGCCACGCTGATCCACTGCGCCAGGTTGCCGTAGCCGCGCCGGCTTTGTGCCAGCAGCACCAGCCGCGGTGAGGCATGGCCGCCCAGCACGGCGCCGTCACCGGCTGCTGCGGGCGACAGGTTGATCTGCGCGCCGATGAGCAGGTGCAGGCCGCGTTTCAGGGCTTCTTCATGGGCGCGCACCACGCCCGACAACGAGCATTCGTCGGTGATGGCCAGCGCCAGGTAGCCGCGGCGCTGCGCCTCGGCCACCAGTTCTTCGGGCCGTGAGGCGCCCGTCAAAAAGCTGAAGCTGCTGCGGCAGTGCAACTCGGCGTAGCCGGGCAACATGGCGGGACACCTGAAGGAAGGCTGGGGACTACGGCATAGGCAGCGGCGGACTCGCGCACGCGTGGCGGCCGGCCAGGGTGCGGGCCGGCGGCAGGCCCTGGCCGGCGGGCGGGCGGGCCCGCTGTGGGCGGCCAAGCGGGCGGCCAAGCGGCGGGCGGCCCAGTGGTGATGGGCGACGGCGCCGCTGGTTCGGGCCCGGCAGGCGCTGCCCATGCCCGTTCGGCCGACCAGCCCATGATGTGGTCGACCGGGCTGCGCACCGCACCGCCGCCCAGCTTGAGCACATGGGTGTAGATCATGGTGGTGCTGACATCCGAATGGCCGAGCAGCTCTTGCACGGTGCGGATGTCGTAGCCGCCCAGCAGCAGGTGGGTGGCGAACGAATGGCGCAGCGTGTGGGGCGTGGCTGGCTTGTGGATGCCGGAGGCCTGCGCCGCCCGCTTGAAGGCGCGCTGGAAGGCCTGGTCCAGCTGGTGGTGGCGCCGCAGCCCCGCGCCGCGCGGGTCGGTCGACAGTGTGGCCTGCGGAAACAGCCAGAACCACATCCACGACAACGGCGCACCAGGGTACTTGCGGTCGAGCGCATTGGGCACCGCGACGCCGGCGACGCCAGCGGCGCGGTCGGCTGCCCACAGGGTGTGCGCAGCTGCCAGTTGGGCACGCAGCGGCCGCTCAAGCGAGGCCGGCAGCATCACGACGCGGTCTTTGCCGCCCTTGCCCTCGCGCACCACGATGGCGCGGCGGGCGAAATCGATGTCCTTCACCCGCAGCCGCAGGCCTTCGAGCAGGCGCATGCCGGTGCCGTAGAGCAACTGGCCGAACAAGCGGTGGTCATCGGGCAAGGCGGTCAATACCTGCGCCACCTCGTCGTGCGACAAGACCACCGGCAGGCGAGGCGGGCGCTGCGGTCGGCTGATGTCCTGCATCCAGGGCACCGGCAGGCCGAGCACCTTCTGGTACAGAAAGAGCAGGGCCGACAAGGCCTGCTTGTGGGTGGACACCGCCACGTCGCGATCAGTGGCCAGCCAGCACAGAAAGGCCTCGACCTCTGCGCCGCCCATCTCGGCCGGGTGGCGCAAACCGTGAAACCGAACGAAGGCACGCACCCAATGGACGTAGGCCTCTTCCGTCCGTATGCTGTAGTGAAGATAACGGATCTGGCCACGAAGCTGATCCAACAGCCGACCGGGAGGCGGCATGGCGCTCATGTGCATGGTCAATTGCCTGGTTGAGTGGTACTGTACGAATACACAGTATCCACCTCAATCGCTCGCACCGCAAGCCGGCACAGGCCGCCTTTGCACTGTCGCCCATCGTGACCACTGGCGGCAGTGCGCCAGCCAACCTGGCCCGTGTGCGGGCGGCAAACCCGGATTGCCGTCCATGCAGCCTATCCCGCGACGTCTGGCCCGCCTGCAGGTGACCAAGAAGCTGGCGCCTGAGCAGCCTGGTGCCAAAAAACTGGCTCTCCGCTTTGGCGAGCAACTGGTGTGTGTTCGCTATCGTCAGGATGCCGAGGCCGGGCGCCGTTACACGACGGTCGAACTGGTCGTTGACGAGGGCCCGATGCCAATCGACAAGCGGACGCCGCCCGTTGTGCACCTGCGCGTTGGTCAAGACGAACGAGATCTTCAGAAGGCCATCAAGCAGCAGGGCGGCATCTGGGATTGGAAGTTGCGCGTTTGGCGCGTGGACCGTGACGCCGTGCGGAGCCTGCAGTTGCAGGCTCGCGTGCTGCGCAACTTGCCAGTTGTGGATACTGAAAATGGAAGAGACTGACCAGCGGTGGATAGTTCTTCCCAAACCCGGCAATTCGCTTTTAGGTCGATATCACGTTAGGCCGCTGAAAACCACCTTTCCCCCCACTCATACTACCTCGGAGATCAATATGAAGCGAGTCACCGGCATCGGCGGTATCTTCTTCAAAGCCAAAGACGCACCGGGTCTCCAGGCTTGGTACAAACGTCACCTTGGCATCGACGTACAAGAATGGGGTGGCACGGCTTTCACTTGGACTGATTCGGAGGGTAAACCCACTTGCGGAACAACAATCTGGTCAATAGGAGCCAATGAAGGCGATC
>JBBQVF010000066.1:0-24705 GCA_038211805.1 Burkholderiales bacterium
GGTAAAGGAGGAGTCGACGGGCTTGCGCCAGCAAGCGTGTCGGCGGGGGACACGGAGTCATCCGGTCACCCGGCGGCCTCGGCCTCGTACCGACCCGAACCGGGTTTGAACGCAGCGACAGAAAGCCGCCGCTCGCAACGAGCGCAACGAGCCCTCAGCAGTCGCCCTGCTTGAACCCCTAAAGAACCCGACCAGCAAGGCGCCGGTTCAATTCAACGGGAAGCTGGCGATGCAGGCGCTGGCGATGCAGGCGCAGGCGATGCGACCGGCGTGACCAGCGTCTTCAGCACGCCACCGCCGCCGACCGAACCCGACACCGTGCCCTCGCCGCGGGCCTTGCGCAGGCAGTGGTCGCGATCGGCGGTGGCCACCTGGCCACATCGCGACTCGGCATTCTGCTGCAACGTCCGCGCGCCCTCACCGTTGCCCAACGACTGGCGCTTGGCCTCGGCATGGGCTGCACCCGCCTCCTTCAGGCAGGTGGCACGACCCTGCGGCGTCGCGTCGGCGTCGCAGGCGGCGCGTTCGCGCTGGTAGACGGCGTCGGCTGCTGCGACCGGTGCGCGCGATACCGCGGACGCCGCCCGCGACGGCGCTGCAGGCTGGGCCGCGCCAGCTTGCATCGTCAGGCAGGCCATGGCCAGCGCAGCACCGCACCGCAGGATCGACAAGGTCTTCTTGGTCATCGGGAAGGGCCTTTCAGGCGTTCAGGTGAGGCGGGGCCGGGCGGTCAAGGTCGACGCGCAGGCGTTACAAGCGGACGAGCACGCCGTTTTCGGCGCGCACGCGCGTGCCGACGCGGATGGCGGGATCGTCGGCATAGTCGAAGCTCTGGTTGCCACCACGATCAAGCCGGACGGTGACCCGAAAAACCCGCGTCTTGCCCCGGCTGTTCTCGACCCGGTTGCCGGCATAGGCGCCGCCCAGCGCGCCCACCACCGTGGCCAGGTCCTTGCCGCTGCCACCCCCCACCTGGTGCCCCAGCACACCACCCAGCAGGCCACCAGCGATGGTGCCGATGACATTGGGCGCATCGCTGTCGACATCGACCGGGGTCACCGACAACACCGAGCCGCATTGAGCGCAAGCGGCAGCAACGGGTTGCGGCCGGTCATTGGCGCCCCGCTGGTCGGCGTCGTCGGCGCCCCGGGCAAGCTGGCGTTCGAAGTGCTGGGTGGTCTCGCGCTGGCCATTGACCAGCCGCGCGTCGGCGACCAGCATGTCGCTGATCCGTTCCTTTCGGCGCATCACGTAAGTGGCTTCGTAGTAGCCGCGGCTGACTTCGGGCAACACGATGCGCTTGGCAACGCCTTGCACCACCACGCTGGCCTGGCCGCCCGGCGTGCCGGCCATCGCCAGGGCCAGCTCGTCGCCCGCGCGGATGCGGTCGGGGGCTTCGATGGTGAAGGCCGAGATCTGGTTGGTCGGCATCGCCACGGGGGCGCGGGCACCCGCCACCAGCGACTCGCCCAGCGTCGCGCTGTGGGTGCGGCCGTCCTTGAGCATCCGTGCGGTGACCAGGCTGGCCGACGTCAGCCGGTCCCTCTGGCGAATGGTGTAGTCGCCTTCATAGCGGCCCGGCTGCACCTCGGTCAGGGCCAGGCCGGCGGTCGCACCGGCGATCTGCAGGCTGACATTCGCGCCGGGCATGCCATACAGGATGAAGCTCAGCACCTCGCCCGGTTGCAGGCGCTGCACCTGCTCGACACCGAAACTCGCGATGGCGGCATTGGTGTTGGTGGTGTACGTCTGGGCCTGCACGGCAGCGGGCAGTGCCAGTGGCAGCGCAGTGGCCAGCGCGAGAAACAGGACCGACAGGGGGCGATGGAGTGTCATGGGAGCTTTCTGAGTGCGGTGAGGCTCCGGCGCTGCACGGAAGCAGTGGAACCGGGGGCCAGGCCAGCGGCCTGCCGACTGCCGCTGGTCAGGCACCGATGCCGGGGCCTGCGCCTATTCAACGCCGCCGCGGCGTCCGCCAGCGACAGTCGGACCCGCCTGCTGCTGTAGGACAAGGCGCCTGCGTACCGAGACGGGCGCCCGCCTTGGCGGGCGGTTCAGGCGGCCACCGGTGGTTGGCGAGCCGGCGGGCGTCAGATCGAAGGGTCGGGCAAGCCCCCTGGGCGCATGGCGCATTCGTCGAATACCCGGGCGGTGCAGCGGGCGCAGACGCCGTCGTCGAGCCGGCCCACGATGGTGGCGATGGCGCGGCGCTTGTCGGGAAAGACATGGTCTTCGCCCAGCCGGGCCAGGAAGCCGGTGCGCCGCCACATGTCGAGCACCTGCGGCCGCGGGCGGTGAAAGTACAGGTCACCGCCCAGCGCGCGGCGGCGTGCACGCTCCTCGTCCCACAGGTCGGCCGCGGCGAGGTCGATGGTGTTCATGCTCTTGACCATCACCAGCAGGTGGCGCTGGCCCTCGGGCGAAGCCGCCGCACGCTGGCGCAGCGCGCGCAGCCGATCGGCCACATGCGCCACCGCACCAAACCAGACCGACCCCTCCATGCGCAGCAGCTTGAGCTGCGGGCATTCGGGCAGCGCGGCCAGCGGAGCGGTGCCGCCGGCGGCCGGGTCGATCACCACGAACGGCCGGTTTGGCTGGTGGCTGTCGAAGCCCATGCTGCGCAGCGCCGGCCGGGCCGTGCGGTACAGGTAGGCCACCAGCGACAGCATCACGCCGGCCAGCACGGCCACTTCCAGCCGCATCGTCAGGGTGGCCACCGTGGTCGCCAGCGCGATGGCGAACTCGCTGCGGTGCAGCGCCCAGCTGCGGCGCCAGGCGGCGCGGTCCCACAGCGACCAGGCGGCCACCAGCAGCAGCGCGCTGACGCCGGCCAGCGGGATCCAGGCCAGCAGCGGCCCGGCCAGCGCCACGGTGGCGATCAGGATCAGCGCGGCCGCCACCGCGGCCAGCGGCGTGCGCGCGCCAGCCTCCAGGTTGGGCAGCGACCGGTTGAGCGAGCCGCACACCACCATGCCCGAGCCCAGCCCGGCGCTCAGGTTGGCCAGGCCCTGGCCCAGGCACTCGCGGTTGACGTCGAGCACCTGGCCGGTGCGCGCGGCCAGCGCCTTGGCGATCGCCATCGACTGGCCCAGCGCGACGATCGTCAACGCCAGGCCGGCCTGCAGCAGCGGCGAGCCCAGCGCCACCAGGCGGTCCAGGTCGGTCCACGGCGCATGCCACTGCGGCCAGGCCGACGGCGGGCTGCCCACGCGCAGCGGCAGGTCGGCCCCGGGCGCCGCCTGCTGCGCCCACCACCAGCCCAGCGCGCCGCCTGCAACCAGCGCCAGCAGCAGGTGCGGCCCGCGCCGCCACCAACGCCGGCCGGCCATCGCCAGCACCAGCGTCAAAGCGCCCACCGCCAGCGACGACCCCGACAGGCCCTGCGCCCAGGCCTGCGGCGGCGACGCCCGGCCGGTCGCGCCCATCAGACCGGCCAGCGCATACCAGGCGATCAGCCCGGCGGCGCCGGTGGTGAAGCCCAGCATCACCGACGGCGAGATGAAGTTGGCCAGCGACGCCAGCCGCGCCGCCGCCAGCGCCAGCTGCATCAACCCGACCAGCAGCGTCAAGGCCAGCGCCAGCGGCACCACCAGGCTGGCGTCGCCCGCAGCCAGCGGCAGCAGCATCGCGCCCAGCGCCAGCGAGGTGGCATTGGTCGGGCCCGACAGTACCTGCCGGCTGGAGCCGGCCAAAGCCGCCACCGCACAAGGCACGGCCGCAGCCACCAGACCCATCGCCGGCGGCAGACCGGCCAGCGCGGCAAAGGCGATGCCTTGCGGCAGCACCAGCACGGCGCCCAGCAGGCCGGCCTGGGTGTCGGCGCGCAGCGTGCGGCCATCCACCTCCTGCACCCACGGGCCCAGCCAGCGGGCAAGTCGACGACGGGTGGCGACAGCGGTCATGCGGCTAGCGTAGCAGCGTGCCCCGCGGGCGCTGGCAGATGCGGGGCCCGGCAGGCGCGGGCGCTGAAAGACGCGGCTTGCGGCATCATCCCGGCACCCTGACCCTGCTCGCGAGACCTTGCCCATGATCACTGTCGAAGACCTCAACCAGCGCGGCGTCGGCCACCTGCCCGGCCACCTGGGCCTGGTCATCACCCAGTGCAGCGCCGACGAATTGCGTGCCGAGCTGCCGGTGCGCACCGAACTGATGGCGCCCAACGGCTTCCTGCATGCCGGCGCGGTGGTGACGCTGGCCGACACCCTGTGCGGCTACGGCTGCGTCGTCAACCTGCCCGAGGGCGCGACCGGCTTCACCACGGTGGAGCTGAAGTCCAATCACCTGGGCACCGCACGCCAGGGCATGCTGGATGCCGTGGCCCGGCCGGTGCACCGCGGCCGCACCACCCAGGTGTGGGATGCCACGGTCAGCCACCGCGAGAGCGGCAAGACGCTGGCGCTGTTTCGCTGCACCCAGATGGTGCTGTACGCGCCCGCAGCGGGCTGACCGGCAGGCTCAGACCGCTGCCGCCTCGAACGCGGTGTCGAGCTGGGCGATCCAGCCGGCCTTGGCGTCATCGCTGGCGAAACTGGCCTCGAAGCTGTTGCGCATCAGCCGGTAGGCTTCGGCCACGCCCAGTTGCGGCAGCGCATCGAAGGCGGCGATGAAATTGTCGTTCAGGTAGCCACCAAAGTACGCCGGGTCGTCGCTGTTGACGGTGGCGCACAGGCCGGCCGCCAGCAGCGCAGGCAGGTTGTGCTCGGCCATGGTTGCAAAACCGCAGAGCTTGACGTTGGACAGCGGGCACACCGTGAGCGGCATGTGCAGCGCCGCCAGCCGCGCCACCAGCGCCGGGCTTTCGACACAGCGCACGCCATGGTCGATGCGCTCGACCTGCAGCACGTCGAGGGCCGATTCGATGTAGGCCGGCGGGCCTTCTTCGCCGGCATGCGCCACGCGGTGCAGGCCCAGCGCACGGGCCTGGGCGAAGACGCGGGCGAACTTCTCGGGCGGGTGGCCGCGTTCGCTGCTGTCGAGGCCGACGCCGATGAACAAGTCGCGCCAGGGCAGCGCGGCTTGCAGCGTCGCCAAGGCCTCCTCTTCGCTGAGGTGGCGCAGGAAGCACAGGATCAGGCTGGCATCGACGCCCAGCTCACGCCCGGCCTGCTGACAGGCGCGGTGCAGGCCGCGGATCACCACGCCGATGTCGACACCGCGCTCGGTGTGGGTCTGCGGGTCGAAGAACAGCTCGGCATGCAGCACCCGGTCGGCCGCGGCGCGCTCGAAGTAGGCCCAGGCCATGTCGAAGAAATCCTGCTCGGTGATCAACACGCTGGCACCGGCGTAGTAGATGTCGAGAAAGCTCTGCAGGTCGGTGAAGGCATAGGCCGCGCGCAGCGCCTCGACGCTGGGGTAGGCCAGCGTGATGCCGTTGCGCTGCGCCAGCTGGAAGATCAGCTCGGGCTCGAGCGAGCCTTCGATGTGGATGTGCAACTCGGCCTTGGGCGCCGTGCGCAGCAGGGCCGGCAGCGCACTGCGGGGAATCGACGACAGGTCGGGCATGGTCAGCAGGTTCCGTAGGTAATGCCGCACTCGCGCAGGTAGCGGCGGTAGGCGGTGGCGCTGCGGTCGGCGGCGCTATGCAGTTCGCGCACCGGTGCGCTGTCGCTGATCGGCAGGCACTTGGGCGATTGTGATTCCAGCACCGGCTGGTCCTGCGTGAAGATGGTGTGCTGGAAGGCCTGCAGCGTGGTGTCGGGCGACTCGAAATCCGTCATCGCAAGTCGGAACCAGACCCGGCTGGTCTCGGCGGTCAGCGGACAGATGAACAGCGCGATCGATTCGCGGAAATCGGCCAGCACCACGCTGGCGGAGCCGGTCGCCGCCGGGCCGCTCCCAAGGCGACCGACACCCCCTTGGGGGGGCGACGCCGAAGGCGTCTCGGGGGCCCGCAACGCCACCTTGGTCAGCACCGCGGTGTAGGGCGCGTTGACTTCGTAGGTGTACTCGACATCGGCGCCGCCCTGGGCATGCACGCTGGATCTCGGTTGCCAGGCTTTGCAGCCGCTGGCGATGAAGCCGGTGGGCGTGGCGTCGACCCGGTAGTCGTCCAGCGCCGTGTGATCGCGGTCGCCGAGCCAGCCTTCGTGCACGAAACCAAAGTGCGCCATGTCGAGGAAGTTCTCGACGATGCGCGGCGCGCTGGTGGCCACGTCGTAGGGGCCGCAGTTGACCTTGCGCAGACCGGGTTCTTGTTCGGCGGCGAAGACCGGCGGGTCGGCGTCGCCCTCGGCCGCCAGCCGCACCCAGACCAGGCCATGACGTTCGACCGCTTGATAAACCGTGGCTCGGTGCGTGGCCGGCGGGACGAAGTGCGGCAGCGCCGGCACCCGCACCACCTGGCCACCACCATCGAAGCGCCAGCCGTGGTACGGGCATTCAAGCTGCGATCCCGCGGCGGCGTGCCGCACGCAGCCCATCGACAACTGGGCACCGCGGTGCGGGCAGCGGTCGGCCCAGGCCTGCACCAAGCCGGTGGCGTCGCGCCACAGCACCAGCCGCTCGCCCATCAACGTCGCCGCCACCGGCGCGTCAGCAACGCTGTCGCTCAGCGCCACCGGATGCCAGCCCTGGTGCTCGACCCGTGCCGGCACCAAGGTCATTTTTTCCCGGGCGGCCTGCCCTCAACGCCCTTCAGGAAAAAGTCGACCTTGCTGTTCCAGACGTCGTCGGCCACCACATCCTTGGCCAGCACTTCCTTGCCGGTGTTGTCGACCAGCGGGCCCTTGAACACCGCCAGCGTGCCGTCCTTGATGCCAGCCTTGGCGGTCTCGACCATCTTCTTGACGTCCTCGGGCACGAAGTCGGCGATCTTGACGAAGTCGTTCATGCCTTCCTTGGTGCCCCACTTGGTGTCGGAGGTTTTCCAGGTTTTGTTCAACACGTCGTTGACGACCTTCTCGTAGTACACCGCCCAGTTCAGCACCGCCGAGCCCAGGTGGGCCTTGGGCGCATAGGCGCTCATGTCGCTGTCCCAGCCGAAGGCGTACTTGCCGGCCTTCTCGGCGGCCTGCAGCACGGCCGACGAGTCGGTGTTCTGCAGCAGCACGTCGGCACCGCCGTTGAGCAGCGTGGTGGCCGCCTCGGATTCCTTGGGCGGGTCGAACCAGGTGTTGACCCACACCACCTTCAGCTTGACCTTCGGGTTCACGCTCTGCGCGCCCAGCAGGTAGGCATTCAAGTTGCGCATCACCTCGGGGATCGGGAACGAGCCGACAAAGCCCAGTGTGTTGCTCTTGGTCATCTTGCCGGCGACGATGCCGGCGAGGTAGGCGTCTTCGTAGAAACGGCCTTCGTAGACGCTCAGGTTGGGGCCGGTCTTGTAGCCGGTGGCGTGCTCGAAGAACACCTCGGGGTGGTCCTTGGCCACCTTCTCCATCGCGTCCCCGAAACCGAAGCTGGTGGCAAAGATCACCTTGTTGCCTTGCGCCACCAGGTCGCGGATCACGCGCTCGGCATCGGGGCCTTCGGGCACCTTCTCGACGAAGCTGGTCTGAATCTTGTCGCCGAACTTGGCCTCGATCGCCTTGCGGCCGGTGTCGTGTGCGAACGTCCAGCCGGCATCGCCGACCGGGCCAACGTAGACGAAACCGATCTTCAGCGGCGCGGGCGCGGCTGCCGACGCCGGCGCGGCAGCGGCCGACGCGGCGGGTGCCACCGGGGCAGCTTCCTGCTTCTTCCCGCAGCCGGCCAGCAATGAAGCCCCGGCCACGGTGACCAGTGACGCCCACTTGAGCATCAGGCGTTTGGAACGATCAGTCATCTCGACTCCTGTCTTGGTTTGATCGGAACAGGCCCGAAGAATCGGACCTTGGGGACACAAGCGGGTGGCCTCAGCCCCCCGGGAAAAACGGCTTGCCCAACGACGCTGGCATGTTAGCCCGCAGCCAGATCGGGTTGCGCGAGATCAGCACCAACACCACGATGGTGGCAACGTAGGGCAGCATGCTCAGGAATTGGCTCGGCACCGCCACGCCCATGCCCTGCAGGTGCAGCTGCAACATGGTCACGCCGCCGAACAGGTAGGCGCCCAGCAAGATGCGCGCCGGTCGCCAGGTGGCGAACACGGTGAGGGCCAGCGCGATCCAGCCGCGGCCGGCCACCATGCCTTCGACCCACAGCGGGGTGTAGACAGTGGACAGGTAGGCGCCGGCCACGCCGCACAGCGCGCCACCGGCCAGCACCGCGGCCAGCCGCAGCCAGCGCACCGGGTAGCCCAGTGCGTGCGCCGATTCAGGCGATTCCCCCACCGCGCGGATCACCAGCCCGCCGCGGGTGCGGAAGAAGAACCAGGCCACCGCGGCCACCGCGATCACCGTCAGGTACACCATCGGGTGCTGGCGAAACAGCGCCGGGCCGATGAACGGCAGGTCGCCCAGCACCGGCACCGACCAGTTGACCGGATCAGCCAGCTTCTGCCCGACATAGCGCAGGCCGACGAAGGCCGAAAAGCCGCCGCCGAACAGGCTGACCGCCAAGCCGGTGGCGTATTGGTTGGCGTTGATCCAGATCACCAGCCAGCCGAACACACCGGCCAGCAGCGCTGCGGCGGCCGCACCGCCCAGCAGCGCCAGCACCAGGCTGTGGCTGTGGAAGGCGACCGCGAAGCCGGTGACCGCGCCCACCAGCAACATGCCTTCGGCCCCCAGGTTGAGCACCCCTGCCTTTTCGTTGATCAGCAGGCCGAGGCCGGCGATGGCCAGGGGCGTGCCCGCAGCCAGCATCGCGGCGATCAGCAGCGCGGTTTCGTTCATGGGGCAACCTGGTTCGTCGAGGCCACGGGCCGATCCGCCAACGCAGTGGCCGGTCGGCCGCGCGCGGCCCGCCCCGCCGGCTGCCAGCGCAGCCGGTAGCCAATCAGCGTGTCGCAGGCCAGCAACGAGAACAGCAGCACGCCCTGGAACACGCCGCTCAGCGCGGCCGGCAGGCCGACCCGCGACTGCGCCAGCTCGCCGCCGATCAGGAACATCGACAGCAGCACGCTGCCGAACACGCAGCCCAGCGGATGCAGCCGGCCGACGAAGGCGACGATGATCGCGGTGAAGCCGTAACCGTTGGAGACGTGCGGCGTCAACTGGCCCATCGGGCCGGTGACCTCGAAGGCCCCCGCCACACCGGCCAGCGCGCCCGAGGTCAGCAGCGCCGTCCACAAGCTGCTGCGGCTGGAGAAACCAGCGTAGCGCGACGCTGCCGGCGCCAGGCCGCCGACCTGCATCTGGAAGCCGCGGTAGAAGCGCGACAGGAACAGCGCCATGCCCACCGCCGCCAGCAACGCGACGGCGAAGCCCCAGTGCAGGCGCATGCCGGCAAGGATGCGCGGCATCCCGACGCCGTCGGCAAAGTTCACGCTTTGCGGAAAGTTGAAGCCTTTGGGGTCTTTCCAGGGCCCGAAGACGAGCCAGCTGAGCAGCAGGTTGGCCACGTACACCAGCATCAGGCTGACCAGGATCTCGTTGGCGTTGAAGCGGTCGCGCAGCAGTGCGACGATGGCGGCCCAAGCCGCGCCACCCAGCGCCCCGGCCATGATGGCCAGCGGCAGGAAGGTCCAGCGGTTCATCGGTGTCTGCGATTCGGTGAGCCACAGCGCCAGGCCGCCAGCGACGATCGCGCCCATCAAAAACTGGCCCTCGGCGCCGATGTTCCATACATTTGCGCGAAAGCACAGCGCCAGCCCCAGCGAGCACAGGATCAGCGGCGTGGCCTTGAGACCCAGCTCGGTCAGCGCGCGCAGGCCGTTGAAGGGTTCGAACAGGAACACGCTCAGGCTCTTGACCGGGTCTTTGCCGAGCGCGGTGAACAGCACCGCGGCCACCGCGATGGTGATCGCCAGCGACAGCAGCGGCGAAGCCCAGGCAAACAGCCGCGACGGCGCAGGGCGCGCTTCAAGCCGCAGCATGGGTCGTCTCCTGGGCGGTCTGCTGGGTGATCTGCTGGGCGGCCGATCGGGCGCCGGCCGCCGGCCACAGCCCCGACATCCACTCGCCGAGCATCGCCACCGTGGCCTGTGCCACCGCCACGCTGGGCGACAGCCGGCCCTGCGCGATGACCAGCAGGCGGTCGCTGATCTCGAACAACTCGTCGAGCTCTTCGCTGACCACCAGGATCGCGCAGCCCTGGTCGCGCAGTTGCAGCAGCGCGCCGCGGATCTGTGCCGCCGCGCCGACATCGACGCCCCAGGTCGGCTGGCTGACGATCAGCAGTTTCGGGCCGGCGTCAATCTCGCGGCCGACGATGAACTTCTGCAGGTTGCCACCCGACAGGCTCCTGGCCTGCGCGGCGGGGCCGCCGGCCTTGACGTGGTAGTCGGCGATCAGCCGCTGCGCCAACTGCTGCACCGCCCCCAGGTCGATCCAGCCCAGCCTCGACACGGCCGCCGTGCGGGTGAGCAGCGTGTTCTGCGCCAGGCTCATGGTGGGCACCGCGCCGCGGCCCAGGCGCTCCTCGGGCACGAAGTTCAGGCCCAAGTGGCGGCGCCGGCGCGGCGAAGCACGGGCAATGTCGGTGCCAAACAAATCGATGGTGCCGGGCTCGGCGCGCGGGTCTTCACCCGACAGCGCGGCCATCAACTCTTGCTGGCCGTTGCCCGAGACACCGGCCACGCCGACGATCTCGCCCGCACGCACGTCGAAGCCGATATCGACCAGCGTGGTGCCGAACGGGTTCTGCTTCGGCAACGACAAGCGCCGTACGCCCAGCGCCACCGCACCCGGCCGGGCCGGGCGGTGGGCCAGTTCGGGCGGCTCGCTGCCGATCATCAGCGTCGACAGGCTGGCGTTGGTCTCCTTCGCGGGATCGACCTCGCCTGTCACCCGGCCGCCGCGCAGCACGGTGCAGTGGTGGCACAGCGCACGGATCTCGTCGAGTTTGTGGCTGATGTAGAGGATGGCGCAGCCCTGGGCCGCCAGCCGGCGCAGCGTGACGAAGAGTTTGTCCACCGCCTGAGGCGTCAGCACCGAAGTGGGTTCGTCGAGGATCAGCAGCTGCGGGTCGGTCAGCAACGCACGCACGATCTCGACCCGCTGGCGCTCGCCCACGCTCAGCGTGTGCACCGGACGCAGCGGGTCGATGTCGAGCCCGTATTCGACCGACACCGCGGCGATGCGGTCGATCACCGCCGGCAGCGGCATCGTCTTGTCGAGCCCGAGCCAGACGTTCTCGGCCGCCGTCAGCGTGTCGAACAGCGAGAAGTGCTGGAACACCATCGCGATGCCCAACGCGCGGGCCACCTTCGGGTTGGCGATCTGCACCAGGCGGCCGTTCCAGAAGATCTCGCCCTCGTCGGGCCGCACCGCGCCGTAGATGATCTTCATCAGCGTGCTCTTGCCGGCGCCGTTTTCACCCAGCACGGCGTGGATCTGGCCCGGAGCGACGCAGAGCGACACCCGGTCGTTGGCGCGCACGGCGGGATACTGTTTGCTGATGCCGGCAAGTTCGAGGCGGAGCATGCGGTGGTCCTTGTTGTTCCGATCGTCGACGCCGGCAGGCCCGGCCTCAAGCCCGGCTGAAGCGGCGTACGCCACCGACCCAGGTTTCGGCGAGGTTGCGGTCGTCGGCCAGTGTCAGCCAGGCGAACAGGCGTTCATGCAGATCGTGGGCAGGGCTGTCGCGGGCCAGCGCATTGCAGGCCAGGCTGTCGCGGCGCTGCGCCACCGCGCCGACGGCGTAGTCCCACAGGCACAGGTCGGCCATCGTACCGGGCTGCAGCGTGCCGATCTCGCCGCCCAGCCGCAGCGCCATCGCCGCGCCACGGGTGGCGGCGTGCAGCAGCGCCCAGGCGGTGATGCGGTTGCCGGCCATCGCCTGCACCTTGTAGCCGTCGGCCATGGTGCGGTGCATGCTGAGCGAGGTGCCGCCACCCACATCCGACCCCAGGCTGACGTTGACGCCGGCCGCCGCCGCGGCTTGCCAGCCGAACAGGCCGCTGCCCAGGAACAGGTTGGACGAGGGGCAGAAGGCGATCTGTGCGCCGCTGTCGTGCAGCAGCGCGCGGTCGGTGTCGTCCAACCAGATGCCGTGGGCCAGCACCGCGCGCTCGGTCAGCAGGCCGTGACGGGCGTAGACGTCGAGGTAGCTGCGGGCGTCGGGGAACAGCTCGGCGATCCAGGCCACCTCGGCGCGGTTCTCGGCCACATGGGTCTGCATGTACACGCCGGGGTGGTGGGCCAGCAGGCGGCCGGCCATCGCCAGTTGCGCAGGGCTGCTGGTGGCGGCGAAGCGCGGCGTCACCGCATAGGCGATGCGGCCGCGGCCGTGCCAGCGTTCGATCAGCGCGGTGCAGTCAGCTTCGGCCCGGATGACGTCGTCGCGCAGGTCGTCGGGTGCGTGGCGGTCCATCAGCACCTTGCCGGCGATCACGCGCATGCCGCGTGGCTGGGCGGCGGCGAACAGCGCCTCGCAACTGGCCACATGCACGGTGGGAAACACCACCGCCGACGTGCTGCCATGGGCCAGCAGCGCGTCGAGGAACAGCGTGGCCGCGGCCTGCGCCACCGCGGGGTCGGCATGGCGGGCCTCGGCCGGGAAGGTGTAGGTGTTCAGCCAGTCGAGCAGCTCGGCGCCCCAGCTGCCGATGACGTCGACCTGCGGGCAGTGCACATGGCTGTCGATGAAACCCGGCATCAGCAACTGGCCGCTGCAGTCGAGCTTCATCCAATCGTCGCCGGGCGCGTCGGGCTGCACGGCGGCGATGCGGCCTTGCGCGTCGATCAGCAGCCAATGCGCCGGCCGGAATCGCACCGCGCTGCTGGCGCGATCGGTCAGCCCCGGGTCAGCGGTGAAATCGAGCAGATCAGCCCGGATTGCAACCTCTCGCCCGCCGGATGCGTCGGCCGATCCCCCAAGAGGATGCGGGCCGGCTTCGATCTGCGTCATGCCTTCACCGCCAGCAAGCCCCGCGCCACGTCGCGCACCTGCTCGCGCAGCCAGCGCACGGCGGCCGAGGCATGGGTCAGGTCGTGCCAGAGCTGGTAGTAGGTGAGCGGCGGAAAGTCGACCGGGCAGCGCACGATGCGCACCGGCAGGGCGCCGATGTAGCGGGCGCAGAACTGGCGGCCGGTGGTCAGCACCAGCGACGAGCGGGCCACCATCGCCGGTGCCAGCCCGAAGTGCGGGCTGCGCACCACGATGTGGCGGCTCAACCCCTGGGCCTGCAGGTGTTCGTCGACCACACCCACGCCACCGGCATGCAGCGGGGTGGGCGCGATGTGGTCGCTGGCCAGGTAACGCTCGGCCGTCCACTGCCGCGGGTTGCGCAGCGCCGGGTGGCCCAGGCCGACCAGGCAGACGATCTCGTCGCTGACCAGCCGGCCCAGGTGCAATTCGGCCGGCGGCGCCAGCCAGTTGCCGATCACCAGGTCAACCTCGCCACGCGCCAGGTGGCCGCGGTAGTCGTAGTCACGGGTCAGCGGCAGCAGGTCGAGCATCACGCCGGGCGCCTGGGCGCGCACCCGCGCCACCAGCTCGGGCAGGAACAACGGGTCGAGGTAATCACTGGCCGCGATGCGAAAGGTTTGCGCTGCGGCCTGCGGTGCAAAGCCCAGCGCCGCGGCATGGCCACCAAACAGCGCCTGCGCGCCCTGCAGCACCTGCTGCGCCGCCGGCAGCAGCGACAGCGCCACGGCAGTGGGCGCCATGCCGCTGCCGGCGCGCACCAGCAGCGGGTCACCCACCAGGCCACGCAGGCGCTTCAACTGGGCCGACACTGCCGGCTGGCTGCTGTGCAGTTGCAGGGCGGCGCGCGAGACACTGCGCTCGGTGATCACGGTGTGGAAGGCCCGGATGAGTGAGAGCTCGATCTTGTCGAATGCCAGCCCGGATGCCATGCCTCCAATGTTATAGAGGTTATCAATCAAACGATATACCGTTGCCCGCTGCAGCGGCTACCTTACGGGTATGTCCCAAGCCTCTCTCGACGTGGCCCCGCCGACCACCCGGCCCATCCGATTCCTGCACCAAGGCCGCACGGCGTCGGTCGCCAGCCTGCCGTCCACCACGTCGGTGCTGGCCTGGCTGCGCGAGCAGGCCCATTGCAGCGGCACCAAGGAAGGCTGCAACGAAGGTGACTGCGGCGCCTGCACCGTGCTGGTGGGCGAGTTGCAGGCCGACGGCCAGGTGGCCTACCGGCCGATCAACAGCTGCCTGCAATTTTTGCCCACGCTGGACGGCCAGGCGCTGGTGACGGTGGAGGACTTGGGCGGCCAACACCCGGCCCAGCAGGCGATGGTGGCCTGCCACGGCTCGCAATGTGGCTTCTGCACGCCAGGCTTCGTGATGTCGCTGGCGGCCTGCCACCAGCGCCATGTGGCGGCTGGCACCGTGCCCAGCCGGCAGGACATCGCCGACGACCTGTCGGGCAACCTGTGCCGCTGCACCGGCTACCGGCCGATCCTGGATGCGGGGCAGCAGATGTTCGCGCTGCCGAACCCGCAGCCACTGGACACCGCCGCCGGCTCGGCCACCGCGCTGGCGCTGGCCGCGCTGCAGGCCGATCCGCCGTTGCACTACGCGGCCGGGACACCCTTCCACGCACCGCGCACGCTGGCTGCGCTGGCCGCGCTGCGGCTGGCCCGGCCGCAGGCCCGGCTGCTGGCCGGCAGCACCGACATCGGCCTGTGGGTCAACAAGCAGTTCCGCGACCTGGGCGAGCTGATCAGCCTGGGCGAGGTGGCCGAATTGAAGGCGATCACCGAAGCCGACGGCTGGCTGCAGATCGGCGCCGGCGCGTCGCTCGAAGCCGCCTGGTCCGCGCTGGGTGCGCACTGGCCTGCTGCCCGCCAGATGGGCCAACGCTTCGCATCGCGGCCGATCCGCGAAGCCGGCACGATGGGCGGCAACATCGCCAACGGCTCGCCGATCGGCGACAGCGCGCCGGTGCTGATCGCGCTGGGCGCGGCCATCGTGCTGCGCCGCGGTGACCAGCAGCGCACGATGGCGCTGGCCGATTTCTACCTCGACTACCTGAAAAACCAGCTGCAGCCGGGCGAGTTCGTCGAGACGCTGCGCCTGCCGTTGCCGGCCGCTGGCGAGACGCTGCGGGTCTACAAGCTGAGCAAGCGTCACGACTGCGACATCTCGGGCCTGGCGGCCGGGCTGTGGCTGCAGCTCGACGGCCATCGCCATCAGGTGATCGATGCCCGGTTCGCCTTCGGCGGCCTGGCCGGCATTGTCAAGCGCGCGACCGGCGCCGAAGCCGCCGTGCGCGGCCAGCCGTGGACCGAAGCGACGTTGCAGCAGGCGATGGCGGCGCTGGAGCTCGACTTCCAGCCCCTGTCCGACCTGCGCGCCAGCGCCAGCTACCGCCAACGCGCCGCCCGCAACCTGCTGCAGCGGCTGTGGCTGGAGACCCGTGCCCACGCGCCGCTGACGCCAGCCCAAGTTTCGGTGTGGAGCGTTTGATGAACCAGCGCCGCGATGCTTTCTCGCCCCCAGACGCGCTGCCCGACGCGCAAGCCGACGCGACCGCCAGTCCCGACCGGGCGCACCAGCCAGCCACCGCCGCGCGCGTCGGCGTCAGCCGCCCGCACGAATCGGCTCACCTGCACGTGGCCGGCGCAGCGCCCTACATCGACGACCTGCCCGAGACCGCCGGCACGCTGCACGCCGCGTTGGGCCTGTCGCCGGTGGCGCATGGCCGCTTGCTGGCGATCGACTTGGCCACGCTGCGGGCCCAGCCCGGCGTGGTGGCGGTGCTGACCGCCGCCGACATCCCCGGCCCCAACGACTGCGGACCGATCGTGCATGACGACCCGATCCTGGCCGAGTGGCACCCGAACGGCGTGCTGCGCCATGTCGGCCAGCCGGTGTTCGCGGTCATCGCCACCAGCCGTGACGCCGCCCGCCGCGCCGCCGCACTGGCGCCGCAGGTGCTGCACATCGCGCCGCTGCCGGCGGTGCTGACCGCGCTGGAAGCCCATGCGCTGCAGCAGTACGTAGTGCCGCCGATGCACCTGGCGCGCGGCGATGCAGCCGCGGCGCTGGCTGCCGCGCCGCACCGGCTGCAGGGCCGCTTCAGCCTGGGCGGCCAGGAGCAGTTCTACCTGGAAGGCCAGATCAGCGTCGCGATCCCGCAAGAGGACGGCGGCATGCTGCTGCACTGCAGCACCCAGCACCCCAGCGAGATGCAGCAGGTGGTGGCCCACGCGCTGCAGCTGGCGGCGCACCGGGTGCAGGTGGTGTGCCGGCGGATGGGCGGCGGCTTCGGCGGCAAGGAGAGCCAGAGCGCGCTGTTCGCCTGCGTGGCCGCAGTGGCGGCGGCCCAGCTGCAGCGCCCGGTCAAACTGCGGCCCGACCGCGACGACGACTTCGCCATCACCGGCCGCCGTCACGGTGTCGACTTCGCCTGGGACGTCGGTTTCGACGACGCCGGCCGCATCTTGGGTGTGACGGTGGAGCTGGTGGCCAACGCCGGCCACTCGGCCGACCTGTCGGCGCCGGTGATGACCCGCGCGCTGTGCCACTTCGACAACGCCTACTGGCTGCCGAACGTGGCGATGACCGGCTACTGCGCCCGCACCAACACCCAGAGCAACACCGCCTTCCGCGGCTTCGGCGGGCCGCAGGGCGCGCTGGCGATCGAGATGATCATCGACAGCGTGGCGCGCCAATTGGGCCGCGACCCGCTGGCGGTGCGGCGCGCCAACTTCTACGGCACGACCAGCCGCAACGTCACGCCCTACGGCCAGGTGCTGGACGACAACCTGATCGAGCCGCTGGTGGCGCAACTGGCCGCGCAGTGCGACCACGACGCCCGGCGCGCCGCCATCGCCGCCTACAACGCCGCCAGCCCGGTGCTCAAACGCGGCCTGGCGCTGAGCCCGGTGAAGTTCGGCATCGCCTTCAACGTGGCGCACTTCAACCAGGCCGGCGCGCTGGTGCATGTGTATGCCGACGGCTCGGTGCTGGTCAACCACGGCGGCACCGAGATGGGCCAGGGCCTGAACACCAAGGTGGCGCAAGTGGTGGCGCACGAGCTGGGCCTGGCCTTCGACCGCGTGCGGGTGAGCGCCACCGACACGCAGAAGGTGGCCAACACCTCGGCCACCGCGGCGTCCACCGGCGCCGACCTCAACGGCAAGGCGGCGCAGGATGCCGCGCGGCAGATCCGCCAGCGGCTGGCCGCGCTGTTTGTCGCCAACCTGGCGGCCCAGGGTGCGATCGAGGCCGCCGAGGCCATTGAGGCCATTGAGGCCGTCGACGCCATCAACGACATCCACGCCATCGCCATCGACGCGTCCAGCGTGCGCTTCATCGACGGCGAGGTCGTCGCCGGCCCGCACCGCATCGCCTTCGACACCCTGGTGGCCCAGGCCTACAGCGCCCGCGTGCAGCTGTGGAGCGACGGTTTCTACGCCACGCCCGGCCTGCACTGGGACCGCCAGCGACTGCAGGGCAAGCCCTTCCACTACTTCGCCTATGGCGCGGCCTGCGCCGAGGTGGTGGTCGACACCTTGACCGGCGAACACAAGGTCTTGCGCGCCGACCTGCTGCACGACGTCGGCACCTCGTTGAACCCGGCGATCGACATCGGCCAGGTCGAGGGCGCGTTCATCCAGGGCATGGGCTGGCTGACGATGGAGCAGCTGTGGTGGCAGCCGCTGGACGGATCGAAGAACGCCGGCAAGCTGATGACTCACGCGCCCAGCACCTACAAGATCCCCACCGCCAACGACTGCCCGGCGCACTTCGACGTGCGGCTGTACGGTGAGGCCAACCCGGCCGACAGCATCCACCGCAGCAAGGCGGTGGGCGAGCCGCCGCTGCTGCTGGCGTTTTCGGTGTTGCTGGCGATCCGCGACGCGGTGTCGGCCGCGGGCGGCCACCGGGTCGATCCGCCGCTGCGCGCACCGGCCACGCCCGAGGCGGTGCTGGACGCGCTGGATTCGGTGCGCGCCGCCGTGCTGTCGGCCCGGAATCAGCGTGCTGTCGGCGCGATGTCAGCCTGATGCTCGACGCCCTGAAACGCTGTGCCGCGGCCTGGCTGCAAGCCGGCCGGCCGGCGATGCTGGTGCAGGTGCTGGAGGCCCGCGGGTCGGTGCCGCGCGAGGCCGGCACCCGCATGCTGGTGAGCGCCGAGGCGGTGGCCGGCACCATCGGCGGGGGCCACCTGGAGTGGCAGGCCATCGCCCGTGCCCGCCAGCAGTTGGGCGCGGGCATTGACACCGGCAGCGGTGCAGGCACGGCCGCCCTGGTCGACCAGACGATCGCGCTGGGCCCCACGCTGGGCCAGTGCTGCGGCGGCGCGCTGACCCTGCGCTCCCGGCCGCTGGACGCCGCCACGCTGGCCGCCTGGCCCGACGAGGCGCCGTTGTTCACGCTGCAGCTCTACGGCGCCGGCCATGTCGGCCGCGCGATCGCTGCGCTGCTGGCCACCCTGCCCTGCCGCGTGCAGTGGATCGACGAGCGGGAGACCGAGTTTCCAGCCGCACCGTCGGCGCCCCACATCCAGCGCCTGTGCGTTGAACCGGTGCAGGCCGAGGTGCCGCACGCGCCGCCGGGCGCCTTCTACCTGGTGCTGACCCACCGCCACGACCTCGACCTGGCGCTGACCGAGGCCATCCTGCAGCGCGGCGACTTCGGCTTCATGGGCCTGATCGGCTCGGCCACCAAGCGGGCGCGTTTCCGGCGCCGGCTTGAAGAGCGTGGCCTGCCGGCCGCCGCCCTGGCACGGCTGACCTGCCCGATCGGCCTGCCCGGCATCACCGGCAAGCAGCCCGAGGTGATCGCGGTGGCCGCGGTGGCGCAACTGCTGCAGGCCTGCGCTGCGGCGGGCATTGCGATGGGCGCCACCACTTGCGCTACAGGGGGCGGAACGGGGGGGGGCGGAACGGGGGGCGGCAAAGGGAGCGCCACGGGGGCGCCATGACGGGCGTCAGCCGGCTGGCCCTCAATCGAGCCTGATCGGCGCCTGCTGCAGCAACGTGCGGTGCCGAGCATGCTCCAGCCGGATCTGTTGCGCAAAGTCGTCGGCGCTGCCGCCGGTGGCCAGGTTGTCGGCCGCACGCAGGCTGTCGCGCAGCAGTGGCGTGGCCAGCGCCGCGTTGACCTCGGCATTGAGCCGCGCCACCACCGCCGGCGGCGTGCCAGCGGGCGCCAGCAGGCCGAACACCGACGCCAGGTTGGCGCTGGCCACGCCCAGCTCGGCCCAGGTGGGCACTTGCGGCAGGCTGGCCAGCCGCTGCGGCGCGCCCACCGCCAGCGGCTTGAACTGGCCGCTGCGGATGTGCTGCACCTGCGCCGCCGCCACGTTGGTCGACAGCAGCTCGAAGTGGCCGGCCAGCGCGTCGCTGAGTTGCTGGCCACCGCCCTTGTACGGAATGTGCGTGACCTCGCAGCGCGTGGCCCGTTGCCACTGCGCCAGCACCAGGTGGCCGGTGGTGCCCGCGCCGGTGGTGGCCCAGCGCAGGCGGCCCGGCGCGGCCTGCGCGGCCGCCAGCAGGTCAGCGGCGCTGCGGCCGGCAAACGCCGGCGTGCCGACCAGCAGCGACGGTGTGAGCATCACGCTGGCCACCGGCACGATGTCGCGCAGCGGGTCATAGCGCACCCGAGCCAACTGCGGGTACAGCGTCAGCGGGCTGGTGGCCGAAAACGCCAGCGTGTGGCCGTCGGGCGGGGCGACCGCCAGCGCTTCCAGCCCCAGGCTGCCGCTGACGCCGGGCCGGTACTCCACCCGCACCGGTGTGGCCAGCGCCAGCGCAAGCCGGTCGGCCAGCAGACGCACCAGGGCATCGCTGACACCGCCGGGCGGATAGACCAGCAGGATGCGGATCGGGCCGGCGGGCCAGCGCGGCGACCCCACCGGCGCGGCCGGCGCTGCGGGCACGAGGCCGGCACTGCCTGCCGTTGGTGCAATCGGTACAGCGGGTGCAGCGGGTGCAGCGGGTGCAGCAGGTGCAGCGGGCGCAGCCTGGGCAGCAGGCGCAGCTTGGGCGCACGGCCAACCGTTGGCCAGGCCGGCCACGGCACTGGCCGACGCCGTGGCCAGCCAGCAGCGGCGATCGGGGTCGGTGGGCCACTTGCTCAAACCACCTCGCGCGCCAGTTGCCGCGCCAGCGCCACGAAGGTGGCGGTGGGCCCGGCTTGGTCGGTCTGGCGCCAGACCAGCGTCATCGGCGCATCGAGCGGCGTGGCATCGGCCAGCGCGCAGTAGGCCACCGCATGCGGGTGTGCACCCTGCATGGAGGCCGGCACCACCGAGATGCCGGCCCCGGCGGCCACCAGGTTCAGGTTGCTCATCATCCGCGGCACCTCGGCCACCACCCGCGGGCTGAAGCCCTGCGCCTCGCACAGCGCCACCAAGTTGGCATAGAGCCCCGGCGCGCCCGGTTGTCGCACGAGGATGAAGCCCTCGTCGCGCAGGTCGGTGATGACCAACGCGCGCGCGGGCTCGCCGGGCCGGGGCGCCAGCGGGTGGTCACTGGGCAGCGCGACCACCGCGCGCTCGTGGAACAGGGTCTCGAAGACCAGCCCCTCGGGCCGGCTGGTCGGCACCCGCAGAAAGCCGCAATGCAGCCGCTCGGTCAGCACGGCCTGGGTGATCTCGGCGGCGTTGTCCTCGCTCAGCGCCAGCGTGATGTGCGGGTGCTGCTGCCGGCAGGCGCGCAAGGTGCGCGGCATGTAGGCATGGGCGGCGGCCGAACTGGTGAAGCCCAGCGCCAGCCGGCCTTCCTCGCCGCAGGCCATACGTTGCAGGCGCCGTTGCACTGCCGCCAAGTCGTGCAGCAGGCGCTGGGCATCGGCCTGCAGCACGCGGCCGGCGTCGGTCAGCGTCACGCCCTTGGGATGACGGCGGAACAGCTGCAACCACAGTTCGGTTTCCAGCGCCTTGATCTGCTGGCTCAGCGGCGGCTGCTGCATGCCCAGCTGGGCCGCGGCGCGGGTGATGTGCCCGGCCTCGGCCACCGCCAGAAAGTAACGAAGCTGACGAATCTCCATATCAAAAACGTATTCGATTTGTTATTTCAGTGTATTTGACATCTGCACCCCGTGCCTCGTAAGGTCGTTGCCAAGGCTTCAAAGCCGCCCCAAGCCCTGAAGAATTCACGGAGACGACCCATGAACAAGACCGCCGTGGCCGCCTGGCTGGCCACCCTGCCCCTGCTGGCCGCCGGGCCTGCCGCAGCCGCCACCACGGTCGACCCGATCTCGATCCTGTTCGTCGGCAACAGCTACACCTTCGGCCGGCTCGACCCGGTGTTGACCTACAACGCGGCGAATGTGCGCGACCTCACCCAGCCGCAGGGCGTGCTGCACGGCGGAACCAACCCGGCGCTGGCTTTCGTGTCGGGCGCGCCCTTCACCAACGTCACCGGCACCAACAGCTATCCGGTGGGCACCATCAACCCAACCACCGGCCTGCCCTTCAACTCGTTCACGCCGCATTCGCAGACCGTGGCCTGGGGCGGCGTGCCGGGCATCTTCAAGCAGATGACGGTGCAAGCCCACCTGAACTACGACGTCTCGCTGTCGACCCGCAACGCGGCCAGCTTGCGCGGCCACTTCCTCAACACCGCCAATGCCAACTGGGACATGCGCGGCAACATCGACAGCCAGAAGTGGAGCAAAGTGGTCCTGCAGGACCAGAGCGACGAGGCACTGGCGCCGCGCACCGTGGGCGGCGTGGCGCTGGGCTCGAACTACCCGTCGGTGCAAGCCTATGTGGACCGCATCGAGGACTGGGTTCACCTGGGCGCGGCGGTCAACTACACAGAGCGAGACATGTTCACCGCCATGTACGGCAGCGTCGCGGCCTGCCAGGCCGCCGGCGGGGGTGCGTTTTGCAACAACGGCCTCACACGCGACATCCCGGTCAACGCCAATGCCAACGCTGCCACCCGAATCTACCTGCAGCAGACCTGGGCGCGGCCGAACCTGATCAACCCGCCTGGCACCGCGACGCCGAACCCGCTGACGGGCGATGCGATCTATTCCGCCACCCCGGCGCCGAGCTACTTCGCGTCGCTGGAAGCGATGACCGACGAGATGACGGTGGCGATGAACAACGTGGCGGCCTTCGCCGGCGCCGACAACAGCGGCGGCATCACCGGCGTCATCCCCGTAGGGCAGGCCTTTCTCCGCGCCGTGCAGGACGGCGTGGCCACACGCGACATGTACGCAACCGGCGCCAACACCGATGGCTTGTTAGACCTGTGGTTCAACGACGGCACCCATGCCAGCGTGCACGGCTCGTACCTCAGCGCGTTGACGCTGTTTGGCAGCATCACCGGGCTGGACCCGCAATCGCTGGGCGCAGGTGAACAAGCGGCCATCGACCTGGGCGTCAGTGCGATCGATGCGGTGGCGCTGCAGCGCGTGGCCGCGATGGAACTGGGCTTTGCCGCGCAGGTGCCCGAACCTGCCAGCGGCGGCCTGCTGGCCGGCGGCCTGGCCGCGCTGGCCTGGTGGACCCGCCGCCGCACCGTGAATTCGTGAGTCGATGATGACCCCGACACCACCGGCTCGACCCTGGCGCGCCGCTGCCGCCGCCCTGCTGCTGGCCGGCGGCTGCCTGCCCGTCGCGCTGCAGGCGCAGACCAAGCCGGCGCCTCCGACCGCCCCGCCAGTCCTCACCGCCCCCCAGCGCACGGACCCCGGCGCCCCGCCGGCCTCGGTGCTGTGGGTCGGCAACAGCTTTTTCTACTACAACAACAGCCTGCACAACCACTTCGGCAAGCTGGTGGCGTCGGCCGGCGCCGGGTCGCGGGTGCGCGGCATCTCGGTCACAGTCAGCGGGTCGGGGCTGGACTGGCACGACATGGCCAGCCTGCTGCGGCCCGATGGGCTGGGCCGCTATTCCTTCGTCGGCGACAACGAGATCCGCTTCAACACCCCCGGCCGGCAGTTCGACACCGCGGTGATGATGGACTGCAGCCAGTGCCCCGTGCATCCGCAACTGCAGGGCGCCTTTCACGACGCCGTGAAGCGCAATGCCGCGCTGCTGCTGCAGGCCGGTGTGCGGCCGGTGCTGTTCATGTCATGGGCCTACCAGGACAAGCCCGAGATGACCGCCCAACTGGCCGAGCAGTACACCCTGGCCGGCAATGCCAACGGCGCGTTGGTGATACCGGCCGGCTTGGCGTTTGCCAGGGCAACTGCCATGGCGAACGGGAAGCAGCCGGCGCTGGCCTTGTACGAGGCCGACAAGCGGCACCCCAGCCTGGCCGGCACCTACCTCGCCGCTTGCACGGCCTATGCGGCGCTCTTCCGCAAGTCGCCCGTCGGTCTGGGCTACACCGCCGACCTCAGCCCCGCGTCGGCGGCCCTGCTGCAGACCGCCGCCTGGGAGACGACGCAGGATTATTTCAAGCCTTGAATTCGCCGCCGACCGTGCAGGCGGCACCGCCTGCCGAAAGCCGAAAGCCGAAAGCCGAGCGCCGGGAGCCGAGCGCCGAGAGCCGACCCGCCTCAGGCCTGCGCCAGCCGCTCCAGTGCCGGCGGATCGATCACCCGCACGTTGTAGCCGCTGACCTCGATCACGCCCTGGCGCGTGAAGCTGCGCATCAGCCGCGACAGCGTCTCGGGCGTGATGGCCAGTTGCGAGGCCACGTCGCGCTTGCGCTCGTGCAGCTTCACCACCGCCTGACCGGCGGCACCGGCCACGCCCTCCAGCGGCTCGCAGCGCTGGAACAGCCACTGGGCCAGCCGCGCCGGCGCATCCTTGTGCATCAACTCATGGGTGTTGACGGTGAGGGTCTGCACCTCGCGGGCCAGCGCCTGGATCAGGCGGTGGGCCAGATCGGGGTGCTCGGCGAGCCGAGCCTGCAGCAAGTCACGCGGCAACTCGACCACCGAGGCCGCCCCCAGCGCCTGCGCATCCAGTGCGCGGGGCTCGGCCAGCCAGGCCGAACCGGGGTCGAGCCAGGCCGGACCGCGCACGATGCGCTCGGTGCGGAAAACGCCGTCGGAGGTGCGAAAACCCAGCGCCACCTCGCCACTGCGCAAAGCCACCAGCGTGGTCGCCGCGCCAGTGCGGTTGAACACGCTCTGCCCCGCTGTCACCGAGTGCACCTGGGCGATGCGGGCCAGCGCGTCGACCTCCTCGACCGACAGCCCGGAGCCGCCGAGCAGGATGTTCCACATCGGCGCATCGGCCAGCGGTGGGTTGCGGTGTCGGGCCGTGGCGTCGGGCTCAAGGGGCCGCGCAACTGACCTGCGTTCAGGCAGCAGGGCAAGACCGGACGGGGCAGCGTGATGTTGTTCCATGCGAGTCGGCAGTGATGGCCTGGGGCGGCTGCGCAACACGCCTGCAGCCGGCATTTGATGGTCCCGACTGTCTGCCTCCCGCCCCCTGACCGTCTTGCGTTGGATCAACGCGGTGCGCGCTGCTACGCACGCTCCGACCTGGAGGTCATCTGTGCCGGACCACGGCTCTCGGCTCGTTGCTGACTTTGCGTTGATGCCGGAAAGCAGGCATTCCGTTTCTGCGCGAGCGCATCGGGCCGGGCTGGCGTGTTTTGCTCCATGTCCCCCGCCGCCGACCTGTCGGCCGCCGACTCCTCCTTTACTTGCGCAAAACACGCCAGCCCACCCCGACGCGCCAGCACCACCGCGGCGTCGTTGCCTTGAATTCAGAAGCCCGCAAGCCACCACCGCAGCGTCCGGGACGAGGGCGTCGGGTGACCGGATGACGCAGGTAAAGGAGGAGTCGACGGGCTTGCGCCAGCAAGCGTGTCGGCGGGGGACACGGAGTCATCCGGTCACCCGGCGGCCTCG